>CAYUIS010000016.1:0-16740 GCA_964444825.1 uncultured Anaerolineales bacterium
ATCAACGAGAGACTGCGCCAGCTTCCCAGTGTGGACAGGCTGCTCGGCGAAGAACCTGTTCAGGAACTGATCGTCGCGTATGGCCGCTCTCAGACCGTGGAGGCCCTGCGCGCGGTCCTCGACACGGTGCGCGAGGAGGTAGGCGGCGGGGGCGGTGTGCCGGACAGCGGAGCGCTTCTGGCGCGCGCAGACGCTCACCTGCACGAGCAACTGGCTCCCACACTGCGCCGGGTCATCAACGCCACTGGGGTCGTCATCCACACCAACCTGGGCCGGGCCCCGCTCTCAGCCGCCGCTCAAGCGGCGATGACAGCAGTGGGCAAGGGCTACTCTACGTTGGAGTACGACCTTGACACCGGGCAGCGTGGCCACCGCACGGTGCACGCCGAGCGGCTGCTGTCCCAACTGACGGGCGCTGAATCCGCCCTGGTGGTCAACAACAATGCCGGTGCAGTTCTCCTGGCATTGACTGGCCTGGCTTTAGGTCGAGGCGTCGTTATCTCACGGGGTCAACTGGTCGAGATCGGGGGCGGTTTCCGCATCCCCGCCGTGATGGCCCAGAGTGGCGCACGCCTGGAAGAGGTCGGCACGACCAACCGCACCCACTTGCGCGACTATAGCGCGGCCATCGCGGGTGATGAGAACATCGCGCTGCTTCTGCGTGCACATCACTCCAACTACCGGATCCTGGGCTTTACCACTGAGCCCGGACTGGATGAGCTGGTAACCCTGGGCGCGGAGTACGGCCTGCCGGTGATGGACGACCTGGGTAGCGGCGCGCTGCTGGATACCGCTCGCTATGGCCTGGCGCACGAGCCGATGGTCCAGGAGAGCGTCGCGGCAGGTGCAGCCGTGGTCTGCTTCAGCGGTGACAAACTGCTCGGCGGTCCACAGGCGGGCATCATCGTGGGTCAGACCGAATACGTGGAGCCACTCAAGCGTCATCCGCTGGCCCGCGCTCTGCGCGCCGACAAGCTGTGCCTGGCTGGCTTGCAGGCTACACTGCTCCACTATGTTAGGGACGAGGCCACCACACACGTCCCCGTCTGGCGTATGATCGCCGCACCGGTCTCGGAGATCGAACGGCGGGCCCGCCGGTGGCGGCGCAAGCTACGCCGCGAGGGTGTCGCGGCCGAGATCGTCGACGCCCAATCGACCGTGGGCGGGGGTAGCCTGCCGGGCGAGACGTTGCCGACCCGGGTGGTTGCCCTGTCGGTTCCACATCCCGATCAACTGGCGGCCGCACTGCGAGCCGCTGACCCGCCCGTCATCACCCGGATTGAGGAAGATCGACTCCTGCTCGACCCGAGGACCGTCCTGCCAGAGGAGGAACGAGAGCTACTCATAGCCATCGTAGAGGCAGAAAAAGGGAGAACATGAAACAAGACCTGGACCACCTTATGGAGCAGCGAGGGCTGGAAGCAGTCATCATCTCGGGAAAGACGCACGGTAATCCAGCCATGGTCTATATGACGAACGGCGCGGAGGTCTCGGGCGGGTTGGTGCTCAAAAAGCGCGGTGCGGAGCCCATTCTCCTGTGTTCACCCATCGAGCGCGAGGGAGCCGCCGCCAGCGGCCTCAGGGTCGTGAACATGAGCAAGTACGACTATGTCAGCATCCTGCGCCAGACCGGTGACCAACTGGCGGCTACCGTCGAGCTGTATCGGCGGATGTTTGCCGATCTGGACGTAGGCGGTCGAGTGGGCTTCTATGGGATGGAGGACCCGGGTCGCGCCTGGATGCTGCTCGACGCACTGAACACCCAGCTTGAGACCATTGAGGTCTATGGTGATTTCGACGTGACCGTGATCGATGCCGCCCGCGCCACCAAGGACGGAGCCGAGGCTGAGCGCATCCGGGAGATAGGCCGGCGCACCTGTGAAATCGTAGACCGCACCATCGAGTTCCTCAAGTCGCACCAGGTCAGGGAAGAGATGTTGATCCAGGCCGACTCCAGGCCGCTGACCATCGGGCGAGTGCACGAAGAGATCAATCGATTCATCGCCGAACAGCGATTGGAGGATCCCCACGGCTTTATCTTTGCCATCGGCCGTGATGCAGGTGTCCCTCACAGCAAAGGCAGTCCCCAGGATCTGCTCGCGTTGGGCAAGACCATCGTCTATGACATCTTCCCCTGCGAGGCTGGCGGTGGCTACTTTTTTGATATGACGCGCACCTTCTGCCTGGGCTATGCCTCACCAGAGGTGGAAAAAGCCTACCAGGACGTGTACGACTGCACCGAGAAGCTGATTGGCGCCTACGAGGTAGGGACAGAAGCGCGGCGCTACCAGCAGATGACGTGCGAGTTCTTCGAGGACCGGGGCCACCCGACCGTCGCCAGCAACACCAAGACCGAGGAGGGGTACGTCCACAGTGTGGGTCACGGACTCGGCCTGGCGGTCCACGAGGAGCCACGCTTCTCCGACGTACCCTCAAACACCGACGTGCTCAAACCCGGTCACGTCTTTACCGTCGAGCCCGGATTGTATTACCCGGAGCGGGGCTATGGTATCCGGATCGAGGACGTCATCTGGATCGCCCCCGACGGCGCCATCCACAATCTGACCGACTTTTCAAAGGAATTGGTGATTGACGTATCATGACTCGGATTCTTGCCATTGAGACATCCTGCGACGAGACCGCCGCCGCGATAGTCGAGAACGGCCAGATCATTCTCTCGAATATCGTCGCTTCCCAGGTGGAACTGCACGCCCGCTACGGCGGGGTCTTTCCGGAGATCGCCTCCCGCGCTCACATCGAAGCGATTGTGCCGGTAATTGAACAGGCAATGCGGGAAGCCCATCTCGGATTCAGCGATCTGGATGGACTGGCTGTGACTCACGGGCCAGGGCTGGCCGGGTCGCTCTTGGTGGGGGTCAACACCGCCAAGGGGCTCGCATTGGGTCGCGATCTGCCGCTGCTGGGGATCAACCACCTGGAGGCGCACATCTACGCTCACTGGCTACAAGCAGAAGAGGAAGAGCAGCAGGATCCGGAGAATCAGAAACAGGCTGCGGGCGACCTGGAATTCCCCCTGCTGGCCCTGATCGTCTCGGGTGGACATACCGAGCTGATCCTGATGAAGGAACACGGACAGTACCAACGCCTGGGCGGCACCCTTGACGACGCTGGCGGCGAAGCGTTCGACAAGGTGGGACGCCTGCTGGGCCTCCCCTATCCTGGTGGGCCATCGATTCAAGAGGCGGCGCGAGACGGAAACCCAAAGGCATTTCGCTTTCCCCGCGCGTGGCTCGATAATAGCTACGACTTTAGTTTCAGCGGCCTCAAGACAGCGGTGCTGCGCGTGGTCGAGAGCTATAGCGACGCACCCGGCGGCCGCCTGTTGTCCGACCTGGCAGCCAGCTTTCAACTGGCAGTCATCGACGTGCTGTCTGCCAAGGCGACCCAGGCCGCCGAGGAGTTCCACGCGACCGCCCTGCTGCTGTGTGGGGGCGTCTCAGCCAACGAATCGCTGCGCGCCACGACGATCGAACGGGCCAGCGTCCCGGTCTACTATCCACCACCGGCGCTGTGCACCGACAACGCCGCGATGGTCGGTGCTTGCGCCTATCGGCGGTTCATCGCCGGTGAACGAGCCGCCTGGGATCTTGACGTTATCCCGAGCCTCAGGCTTGTCTAGGCCAACGATGCCCGCCAGGACGAATCCGTCCCTTCCGCCTTCGGACCGCGAGCATCCTTGCTCGCACGGACCGCGAGCATCCTTGCTCGCACCATTTCTCGAACAGGCCAGCCACCGCCCCACCCTGACCGATTGCCCGAACTACCGGCGATTATGGAAACGATAGAATGAGAGCACGCGACATCCTGCGCAATACCATATTGACGACCCGCAACTGTCTGCGCTCCTTACGCCGCAAGGGACTGGACACTATCGTGCTACCCATCCACGGCGCCTACCCGGAGCTACCAGCCCAGCAGGACCGGCTACCGTTTCCCCTTAATCTCCTGCCGCTCTTTCCCAGTCCGGTGAGCCTGGTAGATGCACGCAACATGGTAGAGATGATCGGCCAGGACAAACGTGTTCGCACTGTCGTGTTTCGCTTTGGCGAGCTCCAGGCCGGGCTGAGCACGCTCCACAGTCTGCGGCGCTTGATGCTCGACCTGCGCGCCCAGGGAAAGCGCACCATTGCCTGGCTACCTACGGCAGACACGGGCGACTACTACCTGGCCTCAGCCTGCAACGAGATTCTCCTCCCCTGCAGCGGGCATCTGTCTGTGCTGGGAGTGCGGGTCGAGTCGGTGTTTCTCAAGGATACGCTGGCGATAGCAGGGATCGAGGCCGATTTCGAGGCCATCGCCGAGTACAAGGTCGCGCCTGATACGTTCCGTCGCTCGACGATGAGCGAGCCGCACCGGGAGATGTTGGACGATCTACTCGACTCTCTCTTCGACGAAGTGATCATCACCATCGCCGAGGCGCGGGGACTCGACACCGCTCGTGTGCGAGACCTGATCGACGCGATGCCCCTCTCGGCCGCCGAGGCGCTCGATGTGGGTTTGGTCGATGCGGTGCTGTATGAGGACGAATTGGCTGCCTACATCTCCTCCGATGGGCAGCGATCCTCGCAGTCTGCCGGCAAGCCAGAACGCCAGACCAAGCCACACAAGGAAAGCTTTGCGCCGCTAACCTGGGACCAGGCCTCGCGGTGGCTCCGCAGGCCAGTCAGGTGGACCACACGCCAGCGGATCGGCGTGGTTTCGCTGGAAGGAACGATCGTCCCAGGCATCAGCCGCCGAGTGCCGGTGCCGCTGCCGATACCCGTGCCACTCCCTTTTGTGCAAGTCCAGGCCGGAGCGGAGACGATAGCTCAGACACTGCGTCTCGCCGAGTCAGACGAAGGTATCGCCGCCGTCATTTTTCACGTCGAGACACCCGGCGGCTCCGCCCTCGCCTCCGACCTGATCTGGCGCGAGGTGCGGCGGCTGCGCGAACGCAAGCCGGTGGTCGTGTTGATGGGCCGACAAGCCGCATCAGGAGGCTATTACGTCTCGACGCCCGCCAACTGCATTGTCGCCCGCCCGAGCACATTGACCGGCTCCATCGGGATCTGGGGCGGTAAATTCGCGTTTACGGGCCTGTACAGAAAACTGGGTATAGGGCGGGAGGCGGTGCAACGGGGTGCGATGGCCGGTATATACTCGGAAACCACCCCCTTCAGTGATCGCGAGCGCGAACGGATACGCCGAGATTTGACAGAAAGCTATGCCCGCTTCAAATCACGGGTAGCGGAAGGACGCGGAATGACGGACGAACGGGTGGATGCAGTCGCCCGGGGACGGCTGTGGACCGGTTCTCAGGCGCGGGAGGTCGGCCTGGTGGATGAATTGGGTGGCTTTGACAGGGCCTTGGCTATCGCAAAAGAGCTGGCTGGCCTCGATCCACAGCGCGAATACACCGTTGTGCGCATACGCACCCCTCGCCACGCGCGCCTCCCAACTCCCTTTCCGCAGACCCCAGAGAGCGACCCAGATCAAGGGTTCGGCGCTATGGTCTCTACCCTTCAGAGTATGGGCCGGGAGCGAGTCTGGGCACTTGCTCCCTGGACAGTACACGTGCGTACCTAGGAGTTGACCGTATGAGCGAACCAGTACCCCGATGGAGCCCCTTCACGAAACGTGCCATCACACTGATCATCCTGTTGCTGGTAGCGCTGGTGGCCTACCGTTTTCGCAGTGTCCTGCCACCCGTGATGATCGCGCTGCTACTGGCCTTTATTCTCAATCCCGTCGCCGGTTTCCTGACTCGCCGCCTGCGTATCCCACGCGGACTAGCCACTGCCCTCGTGTTCCTCTCGCTCATCCTGGCTATGCTAGCGGTGATCGCTGCGCCGGTGAGCGCCGTCCCAAGCATCGCGCGGTTTGTACGTTCCACACAGTTCGACACCATCCGCATCATAAACAGCGTAGGCGCCTTCTTTGAACAGCCCCTGGCGATTGGGGACTATTCGTTGGACTTGAGCAGTATCTACCAGGAACTCAGCGCCATGCTGACATCCTTCGTGCGTTCCGTCGCTGAGGGGACGCTCGATGCCGTGGTCAACATCGCCTCCGGGGCCTTCTGGCTGATATCTATACTCATTGGAAGCTTCTATTTGGTCAAGGACGCCGAAAGGCTCTCTGAGCGGCTCGACAATCTGGCCCCTCCCGGCTATCGGGACGACTTTGTACGCCTGCGGCTACAGATCGGGGATGTGTGGAACGCGTTTCTGCGCGGTCAATTGCTGTTGAGCGTGGCAATGGCAATTATGACTACCGTGACATGCTGGATCTTTGGTCTATCCTACGCTGGGGTGCTAGGACTGTTGGCAGGATTGATGGAAGTCGTGCCCAACCTCGGCCCGATCATCGCGGCGATACCGGCAGTATTGGTGGCGCTATTCCAGGATACCACGCTGTTCGGGCTAAGCAGTTTCTGGTATGCCGTACTCATCGCCGGCCTATACATCCTAATTCAGCAGATTGAGAACAACTTTCTTGTACCCCGTATCCTGGGACGCAGCCTGGATCTGCACCCCCTCGTCGTCCTTGTCGGCGTCATCGTCGGCGGCAGTATGGGTGGCATCCTGGGAATCCTGCTCGCCGCGCCAGTTTTGGCGACGCTGCGCGTGATCGGCTACTATGTCTTCTGCCGCCTGTACGATCGCGACCCCTTCATCGAGCGGGAAGGCGAGGTGGAAGAGCACGGGCCGTCCCTGATCGAGCGGGTGTGGCGTGCAGCCTGGTGTCGCCTGCAAGCGGCGGTAGAACGGCAAAGACCGCGCAGAACACCAGCCCAAATCCGTCCGGCTCGGATAAAGGACAGACCAGCCATAGAAGCCATTTGCGCCCAGTTGGGTGAGGACTATATCCCCGACACGTGGGAGGAATGGGTGTCCGATCCTCACGGCCATCTTGTCGTCGCGGAACTGGGGAGACAGGTCGTTGGAATCGGAAAACTCACCCGCCTCTCCGACAGCGAGTGGTGGCTGGAGGGCCTGCGCGTGGACCCGACCCACCATCGACAGGGAATCGCCAGACGGTTGCAGGCCCACCTGCTGGAAAAGGCAAGTCAGGTCGGGCGCGGCGCGCTCCGATTTGGCACCCATTCGAGCAACGAGCCGATTCACCACCTCGCGGCGTGTGATGGCTTCCGGCACGTGGCCACCTTTCAGCGCTACCGCGCTGACCCGCTCTCTGCAGCCCAAGGAGCTCCGCTGCTGCGCCCATTGACCGAGAACGACCTCCCAGCCGCGTGGGCACTGACAAACCGCTCCCCACGCTACCAGGCCGCCAGCGGGCTATATGAGGACCGTTGGACGTGGAGAGACCTGACCGAAGAGCGACTGGCGCACCACCTCCAGGCAGGCGAGGTCTGGGGACTGGCTGCCTCCGATGGAGAGGCTCTGTCCGCCATAGCCCTGACCTACCAGACAGGCGAGGACAAGCTCCACATCGCCTACGTAGACGGAGCGACAGACACGGCATTGATCGAGATTCTGCGAGGCCTGCGCGGAATGGCCGCGGCACAAGCTCGATCCGAGATACGCATCAAAAACGTCGATGAATCCTCATTAATCACCGCTCTAGGCTTAGCTGGCTACGAACCCCACCGAGACGAGGACCTCTGGATCTTTGAGCTTCAGCTTCAGCCTGAGCCTCCCAGCGAGCTAGAGGCACAATGAAGGCAGACGTTGCCATCATAGGGGCTGGGCCGGCCGGCTCGATTGTTGCCCAGCGCCTGGCCGCCGCCGGTGTTCAGGTTGTGCTCCTTGAGCGCGCCGCGTTCCCGCGTGACAAACCCTGCGGAGATGGCGTCACCACCAAGGGACTGAATATCCTGAACCGGGTCGGCCTGGGCGAATGGGCCTCCCAGTTTCTGGCGCCGGAAATAGGCCGGATGAGCTCACCCAACGGCCAAACCCTCGATATGAGCCTGAAGACAGACGGCTATTGCTACGGCCGGACCATACCCCGGCGACTGCTCGACGACCAGTTGGCAAGGGTAGCGACGGAAGCGGGAGCCCGTCTAGTGGAGGGCACTCGGGCCTGGATGGTGGAGCGATCAAATGGCGCCCAACCCCTCGTCACCGCCGGCGCACTGAGGGTAACCGCCGAAATGGTGATCCTGGCCGACGGAAGTCACGCCCCGGTCACGCGACGACTGGGACTGGCACACGGGCCACCCGAGATTTTGGCGATACGACAGTACCTTGCCGGAGACACGGGCCCCGCCGAACGCCTCGAGATTCATTTCCGACGCAACCTCCTACCTGGCTATGCCTGGGTATTCCCTATCGGTGAGGGCCGGGTCAACGTGGGCATAGGCACCCATATCCAGCGCGTGCGCCGGGGGGAGGTCCCACTGCGGGAGGCGCTGAGCCGCTTCGCAGCCGATCCCACAGCTACACAGGAAAGACTGGCACAGGCGGAGCCGCTCGGTTCGATGCGTAGCCATCCGCTGCGCACACGGCTAGGCGCTACCCGCACCCACGCCGAGCGGATCTTGGTGGCTGGCGACGCGGCAGGGCTAGTGAGCCCTCTATCCGGAGAGGGTATCGCCCCAGCGATGGAGAGCGGTCTGCTGGCGGCCAGCCACGTGCTAAGCGCTTTCGAGACGGGTGACTTTTCGGCGTCAGCCCTATCTGCCTATAGCCACGCCTTGGAGTCTCGCTACGGGGCCGATCAACGAGCAGCCCGAGTCCTACGTGTGCTGTTGAGCGTCCCGGGCCTGGTCGGCAGGGTCTTTTCCCGGCTGCAGCAGGACAAAGAGCTGGCTCTATTGATCGGCTTTATAATCATCGGCCACAAGTCACCGCGTCTGGCGCTACAACCGACGACATTGGTCCGCCTGCTGGCCTGACTATGCGGCTGCAGCCCACACACCATACGTTAACATTTAGGAGGATGATCCAATATGCGTGAAATCACCATTGCTACAGTACAGACCAAGCCCGTGTTGGGCCAGATGGAAGATAACCTGGTCAAGATGAGCGAGTTTATCGCCCAGATCGCGACCGAACAGCCCGTCGATCTGATCATATTCCCGGAACTGGCCACGACAGGATACGAGATGGGGCCACGTTTTCCCGATCTGGCCCAACACATTCCAGGCCCCACAGTCAACCTCATCGCCCAGCGGGCGAGCGAATACGGGGTGCACATCGTCTTTGGGATGGTCGCCAAAGAAAGAGTCGAGTCGATTCTCTACAACACCGTCGTCATGGTAGGCCCCGATGGCGATCTCATAGGTCAATATCACAAGATGCATCTGCAAGGGGAGGAACGAATCGCCTTTCGCCCTGGGTACCGGCTCAACTGTCTCGAGACCCCTTTCGGGGTTGTGGGGATGATGATCGGATGGGACTTGGCTTTCCCCGAGGTAGCGCGTAGCCTGGCGCTGGAGGGCGCAGAGTTGATCGTCGTATGCGCAAACTGGGAGCAGCCGTACGCCGACGAATGGCGGGTCTACCTGCTGGCGAGAGCCTACGAGAACAGGGTCTTTGTGGCAGCCGCCAATCGCGTAGGCGAGGAGCCCTCATACACCTTCTGTGGACAGAGCGGCATCGTTGGACCAAGAGGCAAAGTCTATGCCATCGCCGAAGAACCGACCGAAGGATACGCCGTGGCACGCATTGACTTGGACGAAGTACGCCAGCATCGGGAAGAGACCCAGGTGCTGCAATGCCGCCAGCCAGCGGCATATCGAGCCATTGTAAAGAGATACTAACCTATGGGTCGATGACCCTGGTAGCCGGTTCCTGGCTGCCGCTGAACCGAATCTGGGGCTAATCCACACACGGGAGCCGGACTGTGAATACACTGCCCTCGCCCGGCGTGCTTTCCAGCGTGATGTTGCCCGCATGCGCCTCGATGACCTCTTTGGCAATCGCCAATCCAAGCCCGGTACCACCGTAACGGCGAGTCATACTTCCATCCACCTGATAGAAGCGATCAAAGATGCGGGATTGCTCCTCGGGGGGGATGCCGGCGCCCTGGTCAACCACGGTGATGAGTACCGCGTCCTGCGTCATCTCCAGATTGACGGTCACCTCACTTCCCTCAGGGGAGAACTTGCAGGCATTGTCCAATAGCTGATGCAGTGCCTGAGCCAATCGCGTAAAGTCACCAGAGAAAGCCGGAAGGTCTGGAGGGCATAGATTGTGCAATTCGACATCGGCGTTCGCAGCTCGCTGGGACGTCATCTGACAGGCGGTCTGGATCAGATCTGCTGGCGTCACGGGTTCAAAGCGCAACGGCTCGCTGTCCAAATCCTGCAAGGTCGTGATAGACTCGACCAAATCCACCAGCGCCCGGACGCGCCGAGAGGTTACGCTCAAGGCCATCTGTCGCTCGTCAGCGCCCAGGTCTTCTTGCGTCAGCATCTCGACGTAACCGTGCACGAGCGCCAAGGGCGTACGCAGCTCGTGAGCCACGTTCTGAATAAACTGCTCCCGCAGCACATCCAGGCGACGGAGTTCGGCATTGGCATGTTCCAATTGGGCGTTGACCCGGCGCAGATCCGCGGCATACTGAGCCCGTCCGACGGCCACTCCAATCTGGTTCCCGATGCTCGCCACCAACTCGACCTCCCGAGCCTCAAACGTATGTTCGGCCTGCCTGAAAATTGCCAGCGTACCCACGATTTCCTTGCCAGTGCGCAGTGGTACACACAGATAGGACTGCAGTCCAGTCGCCTCACCCAGAAGCACCATCCACGAGTCGCCAGCGAAATCACTGCCACCTCGTGCATGACCAGATTGAGCCACCCGGCCTGCAACACCCTCGCCGAACGGAATGGCTTGAGCAGAGGACACATATTCCTGGCCAAGTCCGCGCGCCACGGCAATGACCAGTTGATTGGTCGCTGGGTTAAGCAGCCGGACCACGCCCGCATCAGCGTTCGTGGCCACCAAGGCGGCATCAATGGCGCGGTTGAGCATCGTGTCCAGATCGAGGGGATCGCTGATAACATAAGACACGCGGTTGAGGGCCGCCAGTTCGCGGTTCTGCGCCCGCAGATCGTCGGTACGACGAGTCACCTCAGCCTCCAGCGAGCGGTTGATCTCCTCGATCTCACGCCGATACCGATCGCGCTCAGCGATAAGGCGGGCCTGGTCCAGGACCCGCTCAACGACGACCAAAATCTCATCGATGTCGCGGACAGGCTTTGTGATATAGTCCCACGCACCTTGCCGCATAGCCTCAATGGCATCGGCCAGCACACCTGTACCGGAGACAACCACGACGGGCAGTTCGGGGGATTCGGCGCGCAGAGTGGTAATGACCTCCAGGCCACCTACACGGGGCATGTGCAGATCGACCAGGACAATGTCAAAGTGTTCAGACCGGGCTTGGGACAGTCCCTCAGCACCATCTGCCGCCATGCTGGTTTCGTAGCCGCACTCGATCAGGTAGTCGGCCATAGCACGACGAATCAACGGTTCGTCATCGATGATCAGAATGCGCCCTTCTGCCATAAAGTCATCCTCCCAGTTCGGGATCGGTTTATGAGCCAACCCCAAGTCGATGCGCGGGGTGAACACTCGCACACCCTGCGCAGATCAGCAAACGACATGATGCCCTGACGGCCAGATGGGACCAGAGGAGATGATATTATAATCGATTTGCTCCAGCTTGGAAAATGCACTTCAAGGGGCCACAGTTGCGCCGCCTCCGGGAAGCCCTTACAAAGGCCTCCAGCTCAGGCATCCAGGAATCCTGCCAGCAGCACATAGAGCACTTGTTCGCTCACTCGACTTGACCATCATCCAGCTTGGCAGGCAACACGAAATAAAACGTGCTCCCTCGTTCTATCTCGCTCTCCACTCCAACCTCGCCGCCCATTCTCTCCACAATCCGCCGCACGATAGACAATCCCACCCCATGACCCTTGATACGTATGTTATCAAGCCGTGTGAACGGGGTGAACAGCTTAGCCTGAGCCTCTGGCGAGATTCCCGCACCGTTGTCGCGCACCCAGAACCGCACCGCGCTAGCCGCGCCTTCCGCAGTGTGAGCGGGGGAGTGCAACGGAGAATCCGCACCCAGTTCCACCCGCGGTGGCAGGCCGCCGTACTTGATCGCATTGCTGACATAGTTGACCCATATCTCTTCGACCCAAGGGCTGTAGCCCAGCGCCACCGGCCAGGAATCCGGCAGGATGAATTCGGCTTGATACTGCTCGATCATGTAGCGCAGTCGTTGCTGCACGTCGCCTATGATGTCCTCCATATCCAAGGGAGTCAGCTTCAACTCGCCCATCTTTCGGGCACCGGCCAGCAACAGCAGTGCATCAATGATATCTCTCATCTTGTACCCGACCTGCACAATCGTGACCAGGTAGTCGTCCATATCCTCCCGTGACATTGTCCTGTGCCCACGCTTCAGCAGATCAGCAAAACCGATGATGTTTGACAACGGGCTCTTGAGATCGTGAGCCACCGTATGTGCAAAAGCATCCAGTTCCTCGTTGCTCGCCTGCAACTCGACCGTACGATGGCGCAACGCTTCTTCCGCGCGCTTTAGCTCTGAGATATCCGTATAGACGGCCACCGCACCGACCAGGTCGCCCTCCGTCAATACCGGCGACCCAGCCAACATCACGTCCACCGGCGAACCATCCCTGCGGTAGCGAACCGTCTCCATTGAAGGCAGGTCCTGCCCCTGCATGATCGTTTGCGTGAGAGTGGCCGACTCATCGCGCATTTCGGAGTGACTGATCAGATAATCAATGTCCCCTCCCATCACCTCATCCCGTGGGTATCCAAACAGTCTTTCCGCGCCAGGGTTCCACTCTGCGATTCGATGCAGGGCATCCAGGGCCACTATGGCATCGGGAGCAGCGGCCAGGATGCTCTCCAAATACGACCGTCGCTCCTCAATCTCTCTGTACAGATGGGCATTCTCGACGGCGATAGCCGCCTGATGGACCAACGTTTGGCCCAGGGCAACCTCCCCTTTCGTGAAACGGCGAGGTCCGAGACTATCGTATACCTCGGCCAGGCCTACCAGGTGACCGCGCGCCACCATTGGCAGAAGCAGGAGAGCCTCTGCTTTTTGGGTTTCCAATACAGCCCTCTCTCTCGAATCTAGCTCAGGGTCATCCGCCCTCAACTGCATGGGGGCGTAGGAACTCAGCGCCTCCGCTGCAGCAGGAAAACCTGCGAGCACATACTGATGACCCAGGTTCTGGGAGCGTTGCTGCTCCGCCATCCCAGGAGCCACGTACTCAGCGACCAATGTGATAACGCTGCCTTCATCATCAAGGCTATAGATCTGGGCGCTGGTCCCGTTCAGGATCTCGCACAAGCTGCGCGCCACATAGGGCAGTATCTGATCCATATCGAGGGTCGACGAGAAAGCCGATGTGACACCGTACAGCAAATCGCTCTCGCGCAATCGCGCCCGCGTCTCCTCATACAGACGGGAGTTCTCAATGGCCAGAGCGGCCTGTTGGGCAAAGGCCAAGGCCAGACGAGCCGCTCTATCGCTATACATACGGGGATGGTGAGAATCCACCATCAGGACACCCATAACCTCGTCCTTGAATACAAGAGGTACGCCCAGCCATGAACCTCCTTGAGATCCCTCTTGGCGTGGCGACGAGAAAAGGATGTGAGACCATTTGGCCTCTTGCGTCACATCTGAAACGATAACGGGGCTTCGTTCGCGTACGAGTTGCTGCACCAGAGGTAATTCCTCCAATGCACACCGCCTCGGAGGCGCCTGTTCTGGCCCACGAGAGGCGACGGTCCAGATGACGGGCGAGCTGACGCCAGCGTCTTTTTCTGGTGAGGCAATTGTCTTACTTACCATACGGATCGAAGCTGCATCGTAGGGCACCACTCGCTGTAGTTCGTCAAGGACGCGGTCTAGCAATTTGTCGATCCTGAGCGTGGTACTCAGCGCTTCGGTGGTACTGAGCAAGATGCGGGTCACCTCACGCTCGCGTACCACATCCCCGAACAGTTGGGCGCTTTCCACAGCGATACCAATCTGCTGACCGATGGCAGTTAGCAACTCGCAGTCGGCTTCAGACATGTCACGAGGTACAGTATCAAGGAGACACAGGGTGCCGAGCGTGCGGTCTTTGTGGAGGATTGGTGCCCCTGTGAAACACTGCAACCCTACCTCCGTCAGTCCACTCACATCTACCGGCGCGTGTTCAGCAAGATTACTCAGGTTCAACGGGCTACCTCTCTGGTAGACAAGCTCGCACAGCGTGCCGCTTATACCGCGAGTCTCCCAGAGCTCGACAAGAGATGATGGAAGCCCTCTGGTGCTCACAAGCTCGAGATCCCCCGTCTGCCGATCAGCCAAGGCGACCAAACCGCCTTCGAATGCCAGCGCTGTCATCACACTGGTGAGCGCCTCATCCAGGATCTGCTGCAGTTCCAAAGAAGTGGATACGGCTTGAGCTACCGCGTTGCGGGCGACCAGCTCTTGGTTTTGGCGCTGCAGGACCTGTTCGGCTTGCACACGCCCGCCTAGTTGCTGCTTCAACTGATCGCTCAGGTCGTGTAGCTGCCCCACCACGACGCCAAGAATGACGATCACAGCAGATCCTAGCACGCCACCCGGCGTCAACACAGCATAGGATACGCCACCCGTAGCTAGACTCGTCAGAAGTAAATTGAGCGGAAACGCCAGCAGGGCCCCGATCAGACCGAGGCGTGTCCCAAAGAACCAGCCTGTGACCGCCACCGGTAGCGCCGCCACCGAGAGCACCGTTAGCCCTGTTAACTGAAAAAGAGGGAAGAACGCCAGAATGTAGGCGATCCAGGCTCCAGAAACCAAGACCGTCTTCTTGTCCAACCTCTGCATCCTGTCAATCATTGGATCGTCGAGCCTCTCCCTTGTCGCCCTCACCCACTACATGCAAGATGATAGCGCAGTTTCGCACGAAAGTCAACACACCCGGCTCAATATCGAAAGCACGTTGCCCGCATCCCTGCATAATGGTATAATACTCAACGTACTGCACTCCACGAGGAATAGTCTTACATTGCTGAGGATCAACTCGAATGAAATGCCCAAACTGTGGCGGTTCCAACCCTGATTACAGACGAGTATGCGGATACTGTGGTACATTTCTAGAGCGGCCTCCTCTGGACGCTGAGCAGGAGAAACTCCGGGATCAATTCCTCTCAATGAGTCTCGGCGTCGAAGATCTGTTCACCATCGCCTTTTCCCTGGGCATTGATTGGCACGAAGCAAGGGAGGAGCCAGACGAAGCGAGCCGGGTCGAGATGTTGGTCCGTATGCTAGCCGACCAGGGACGGGTGAACGAGGTCGCGCACTATCTAAATGACTTCAAGTTTCCCCAGAACTATGCTCCCCTGCCCCATCCATACTCTGACAATCTGTGGCTGACCTATGTGTTTGCCTATCAGAACATCACCAAGCTATCACAGCTTCAGGAGATGTGTGATCAAGCAGGAATCGGGGAAGCCCATTCCCTGCCCGGGGAGGCTCTTCCCCACAAGATACGCGAGGCCCTACACGTGGCGCAGCGGCACAACAAGATGACCTATATCCACGAGTGGCTGCAGACACTGAAGCCAGAACAGGGTCTTCAGAGGCCCCGTCGGCGTCGCCGTCGCCAGTCAGGCTAGCGCTGAGAACAATGGTTCTCCGACAGGGAGGACGTTGATGAAAACCGGACGTCGTCGCAAAAAAGAGGAAAAGCGGCCGGAGGAAGAACCGATATCCTTCTCCCCACCGTCCACTCCATCGCCATCTCCTGCACCATCTTCCCGGTCTGCCTCACGCCCGTCATCACAACGACCCTCGTTTCCAATCCCTATCCCACTGCTATTGATGGCCGCCGTCCTGGCCCTACTGGTGATCTGCTTCTGTGTAGGCCAGACATTCCTCGGTCCTCGCGCCAAGCCCACCAGCTATGTGCCAGCTACAGCACGAGGCTCTTGGACGGCACAGGTCCAGCTCCTGATGCCACAGGTGATGACGAGTGAGGGGTGGCGCTCTGACTGCGAAGCCGACGCCGACTGCACAGTGCTGCCTGGTACGTGTCGTCTGAAGCAACGAGAGGATAGATACACCGAACAGATAGTGGATGAATACGACGACTATGCGTACAATATCTACTATGAAGAGACCGGTCGTCTGCTCTACGAGTCGGCAGATGGGGATTTCGTAAACACACAGTTAAACCCAGGCGAGGAGTGGGTCGACGGCGACCGTTATTACTCCTCCGAGGAGTGGCTAGACCCGGAAAGCTGTCAGTACACACAATACGCGATATGGATCACCGATCCTGAGGACTCCTCGTCCGAGATCGAGGTCCTTTTGTCAGAGTGCGAGGTCTGGGATCACATCACTGTGAAGGAGCGTATCTACGCGGAAGAGGAATACTGCCAGGTCGAGACTGTGGACACTCTAGCTGTGCAGGACACGTTCACCCAGGAGGGAGACGGCGCGTACGTCGAATGGCCAGATGTTTTGGCACCGGAGGACGGCAGGCTCCAACAAGAGTTCGAGGGCGTCGTTGTTTTCAGCGCCGATAGGGCAGAACGCACGGTCAGGACGGATGATCCAGACGAATACTATCACTATATGACCACTCCCCACTATCTGGGCATCGACGAAAATGGAAAAGTGGTCTCCCTCACAGACAGAGCACCCTGAACTCGGATACCGAATCAGGCAATGGAATCGCCCCCGACATAGATGCCGGGGGCGTTGGATTCCATATCGCCTATCCTATTCTACTTGTTGGAT
>CAYUIS010000016.1:16750-51828 GCA_964444825.1 uncultured Anaerolineales bacterium
GAACAACCTGCCGTTCCCCCGACCGAATACCTCCGGGAAGTAGAACTCGTTGGCAGTGGTGGGAATGACCTGGTATTCGCCTGGCTGTGTGGCCCGGAAGGTGTAGACGTACTCGTACGTGCCTGCCGGCAGGTAGTCGGCGAAAAGCACCACTTTGTCATCCCTCATCTCACTGCGGCTATACCAGCGCCACCACCAGTAGTAGAATCCATACAAACTATCACGCTCCGTCTCGCGATACAGGCTCGGTTCCTGCTCTAACTGGCTCGTCGTTGCTAGACCAGTATCGATCGCTTCGGCCCCTGCAGGCAGCGGATCCTCAACGACGACATAGTAAAGATCGTGAGGTGCGATGATCGTCAACCGCACTTGCACCACGTCACCCACGGTGGCCTTTTCTATCTCTGGGCACTTGGCTCCCTCTGTGCAAGCCGCATCGATGTACTGCCGGGAGACGACGATGCCTCGGTTGAGCGGCTCGATCTCCTCCACCGGGAGGTAAACCTTCAGGTGAGCGGTATAGTACAAGCGCCCTTCCCCTGGTCCGCGATCGATCCCCAACCGGTTGCCCACGTCAGCCAACAGCTCAGCTACGTCTACCTGAAGATGAATCGACTCGCGCACGGTATCCGGGGTCACAGCACCCTCGGTCAGGACGTCCCCGTTGAGCCGGACGGCATAGTCATATTCACCCTTTAACTCACCCGTGACAACCATCCAGTCAGTGAGAGCGATGAGCGCCCAGGCGGTCTCCTGGGTCGTCTCCCAGATACCGTCTTGACGCGCGATCATCAGCCAACGCACAACGTTGGGGATGAGGGCGTTGCTCGGATCCAGACGAGCCAACGCCTTCAAGATGATGGCGGTGGAGCGGGTATCAGTGTTCATCGCCCACCAGTCATAGCTCTCTTCCTCCCAATGTGCGCCGGTAGCACTAAGTATTGCCGCGTTCTGCAGGTCGGAAAGAAGTGTCACGATACGCTCATCCCCATCATCGACAGCAGCTATGGTCAAGGCCAGGAATGCCCGGCCATAGTGACTGAGCCTATCACGACGGTTGTACAGGTCGCCCGTATACTCACTGGCACGGCGGGCCTGCCCAGCCTCGGCCATCACGTACAACACAAACGCCTGCCGGTTGGCCTCGCGATAGGTTCTGATCTCTCGGGCTCTCACTAGCGTGCCCGCCAGATGGTCCAACCCACGTCTGATCACGTCGGTGTGCACGGCAAATCCTGCATCCTGGGCGTTGACTAAGGCAAAGACGACGTATGCGGTGAGATAGGGATTGCTCTCCCCCTCGTGCCACCAACCCCAACCCCCGTCAGCATGTTGCTGGAGGTAGAGCTTATCCAGTCCTTGCGCTACCAGTTCCGGCAACTTGGCCTCCAGCTCCGGATCGGAAAGCCCCAGTTCCTCCAGTGCCCGGTAGGTCAATACGTTCGGCAGGAAGCGGGATACCGTCTGCTCGGTACACTCGTAGGGGAAATGTTCCAGGTAGTCGAGGCCATCGGTCATACCTGCCGCCAACGATGGGTCGAGACGGATCGAGAGCTGACCCTGTCTGTCATCATATTTGGGCGGGAGCGCCACTACTTCGAGGCGGCTGTCCTCATCCACCAGTTGTCCGCCCGTGCCGACGATCTCGGGTGCAGTGTAGCGATGGACCAACAGGGTACCATCGGGGCCGGTGGCCAGGCGCGGGCGAGCGGCATCGGAGTAATCCCCTGCTACCGCGCTGAAGGCGATGTCCACATTGGGCACATCCTCCACCTCAACCCACCACGTCACTTTCGCCTCCCCACCTGCCGGCACACTCACCTGCCGGCTCACCGAATCCTGCACGCGCACCCCCTCCGTATGTAGCGTGACCTCCACGTCCTGCGTCCCGGCCGTGTTATTGCTGACCAAGGCTGCCAGATGCACGCGGTCGCCGACGACAAAGAAACGCGGGGTCACTGGCCTCACCAAGAGTGGCTTGGTGACCAACAGATCCACCGTCTCCTCCCCCACTTCTGTATTGTTGGTCACACCCACCCCGCGCAAGACCCAGGTCGTGAGGTTGTCAGGCATTTCTATTTCGACCGAGGCCCGGCCATCGCTGCCGGTTACGACGGTCGCATCCCAGAAAGCCGTATCCGCAAACTCCTCCCGCAACTCTACGCCGGGCGGGAGTGAGGCTCCTTCTTCCTTCCCAGCTACCCGCAGCCCATCAGCCGCCGGTTCGGAGGCAGGCATCGGTGCTTCAAACGCCAACTCTGCCACCTCCCCGCCACCGCCCATACCCAGAGCCTGGGCGGCATCGGCTTCTTCTAACTCCATCTCCTCCAATTGCTCCTGAAGAAATCGATTAATGGATATCACCAGGCCGCTGGCGGTCGAGATACCCAGTCCGCGCCGTCCATAGAAGGCCTCGACAATCCCGTTCGAAGGGCGAGGCTGGAGGGTCAGGATCGCCTTGTCCACCAGGTCCAGGGAAAAGGCCGCCGCCACTGGCTCGCCGCTTACATCCGTGGCCCGCACGTCAAAGGTGACCGTGTCGCCCGGCTCAGCCTGGTCAACACTGGGAGTCAATGTGACAGCCAGCCGCTGTGCCACCGGCTCCACCGTCAACATCACGTACCCCACCTTGTGCGTCGCCAGCGGCTCTGTGACATCCGGTCCTTTGACAATGACGACCGAGACAAAGACATTGGGTGCGTGGTCCGCTGTGATGGGCAGTCGGTACACGGTGGAGTTGCCCTCCAGTCGTATGACCTCCTGCTGAAGCACCCCGCCTCGCTCGATGGTGATCCAGGCCCACTGCTCGCCTGCAAAGGGACTGGGAATGAGGATCTCGGCCGTCTCACCCGGCACGTAAGTGGATTTGTCGCTGACGAGAGTGAGGCGATCATTGTTCTCCCGTCGCCAGGACACGTACTCCGCCCCACTGACCCACACCCAGGTTGAGCTCTGAACGCTCCGTTCACGCCGGTCGAGGCCACTGACAACAACGCGGTACGATCCACCCTCCTCCGGCGTAAAGGTCATCACACCTTCGGCATTCCCATCGGTGCTTAGCGTGCCGGTATAGGTCAGCGTGTCGACCGTCTCCCATTCCCACCGGCCGCCGCCAAACGCGTTCTCGACAAAACTATTGACCCACTCATGGCGATAGACCGCGACGTTGAGATGCTGTTTCGGGAGCCGTTCGCCCGCCCAGTCCACGGTCACGGCGTCGACTGCCAACTCCTCCCCAGCCTCACCGACGTATTGCTGTGGGGCCAGACCGACGTAAAACTCACCGTGATGGACAACGAGACCCCCACGCCCAGAGATGGCCTGTCCATCTCTGCCAAAAGCGGTCGCCTCGACAGTCAGCCGTCGCCCTCCCGTCATCACCTCGGTTGGCAGTTCGATAGTCAAGGTCCCGTCGGCATCAGTGGTCCCGGAACCGCTGAGGACCACGTCAGGTGCAGGCGGCTCTGACCACCAGCACCAGCGGCAGATCCACGGATCGTCCTCATCGGCAAAGTCGTAGCGCCCAAACTGAGGTGGCTCAAAGCGATATGGAGCAGAGACAACGTTCCACTCCACGCGCACGTCGGCAACTTGGCCACCGAAAAAGTAGCGCACCTCCACGTCAGCGCGAGTGGCCTTACCGGCCGGCAGCTCCGCTTCCTCTGGCGTGACGAGTACCTCAAACTCCGGCGGTCGGTACGCGGCAACCTGGAATTGGGTGCGGTAGTGTTCGTCGGCCACGTCGGCCTCTATGGCGTACTGACCAAGGCTTGCGCCAACATCCAGTTCCAGCTCGCCGTGAAAGGTTCCGAACTCGTCAAGGGGCAACTGCTCGCGATACACTTCCTCCCATTCCACATTGTAGATGGTGATGTTCGCCATGCCCGCTGACGGCAGGGAGTAACGGACGTCGTCCTCTGCACGAACGACACCTCGGAAGTGTACAGTCTGCCCGGCGCGATAGAGAGGTCTGTCGGTATAGATGTAGATGCGTGGATTCACGCCACCAAAGTCTGCTTCTAGGCCAAACTCGTGAGGACTGATACCCGAACTCCAATCCCACACAGCCCCCCCGAGTACAAATGGATCCTGGGCCACCACGTAGGGATCGCTCTTCATCCGTACCCGGAGGTGAGCGACACCAGCTGCGTCGGTCGTCATCGTTCCGACTGGGTCACCCTCGAAACTCGTCGCCGCCAACTCTAGGCCGCCAACCGGTTGACCGGTGGCGAGATCGGTCACCCAGGCCCAAAGCTCATCCTGGCTTTTCTTCAGGGTCACATTGTAGTTGGACAC
Source organism: uncultured Anaerolineales bacterium (assembly GCA_964444825.1). Taxonomy (GTDB): domain Bacteria; phylum Chloroflexota; class Anaerolineae; order B4-G1; family B4-G1; genus CAYUIS01. The sequence continues at coordinate 21,047 of CAYUIS010000016.1, forward strand.
AACCAGTAGTTTGCGATGGCTCCAGCGATCGTAGCTCGTATCGGGAGCGTCCATATCCAACAGATAGACACCTGGTGACAACCTCCCGCCTCCATCCACTAGATCGATCGGGGCGTACCCCACCTCATTGAGCGCGGCTGCAACAGCCACAGACCACTGTCGAACGGGGCTGCCCAGCGGCCGATACTCCCACCATTCCTGCTGTGCCCGGAACAACTCGGGCACATCCAGGCGGTAGAGACTAAAGTCGATCCGATTGACATTAAGGTGTCCAGCGACAAAACGAGCTGGCTGGTGAGCATCAAGGGTCCCGATCTGACCAGGAATGGGAAGCCAGACCCTCGGTTCCAACGGCGCGGTGCGGAAACGCACCGTCATCGACTGACCGGTTGTGTTCCCGTAGGGATCCGCGATGTCAGGGCTGATGCGCACCTCATAGTCGGTCGAAGGCGACGCGCCAAAGCCCAGCACAAAGGTATTGTCCCATTCTCGAAAGTAGGTATAGACCTGAGTGGGCGACAGGGGCGGTGTCATCTCTAGGTTTGGCATCACCGTGGTGGGATTGATGGGTGCGTTGAACACGATCTCGAAATCGGTATACGGCCAGGCATCCTGCTGACCATCGGACGGTCTGGTGACCATAATGCGTGGCAGAGGCACAGTAGTAAAGCGCCACGCATAAGCAGCACGCATACCCGTTCCTCCGCCAGCGCTCCGTACCCCCTTATCAATCGCCGCATCGTAGGTGGTGTCAAAGCCCAAACGTTCGTCTGGCGTGAAGGTCAGCGTCTCCCCTTCACACTCAGAAGCACCCGGGACCGACCTCAGGCCGGAGCGCAGGCTGAACGCCGCAGTCGCCGACGCGCAGTCAACCGGCATGTTGAAGGTCACCTCGACCGCCGTGTCGACTCTGACCAACTCGGCCTCTTCGTACGGCAAGACCCATACCACCTGCGGTGGTTGAGTGGAGAACGACCAAACATAATCCCCAGACAAAATCCCACCAGTGGTATCCGTGAGGCCAGCCGCGATACGAGCAGTGTAGGTGGTGCCACCCGCCAGCGGCTCGGCGGGTGTAAATACATAAATAGACGTATTGAGCCACTCGCCATCGCCCTCTACCGGCGGATCGAAGGTCACTGGCTGGGGAAGGTCCGTATATGCCGGATCGCTCACCGCCGTCAGCGGGACAACGGGACGGTTGAAGACGATGGTCACAGTGCTGGCGGCCTCCACGTCATCGGCATCCGGTGCAGGAACGACCTGGCTCACCTCCAAATAACCCACCGTGCGAAAGCGAAAACGATAGGCCCCGTCAAGGGCGCTACCATCCTTCGCTTTGGCATCCTGATTCAATGTGACATAGTATTCGGTATCCCGCTCAAGGTCACGGGCCGGCTTGAAGCGCACCGTACGCTCATCAGTCCACTCGACACTGCCCGACACATCAGGACCAACCAGAAATGCAGACTCGACCGAGACTTTGTCCATTGGCCTGTCGAATACGAGTTCAACTGAGCCACCGGGCGGCAGTTCCTCTCCCCGCTCCGGTGTGCGCTGAACGACTACCGGCGAGAGGGTCTCAGGAGGCAGCGGTGTGTATGGGGGCGGCGTGGGGCGAGTGGTCGGGGTGGGCGTAGGCACCGGCCACGCGCCACACCGACAGGCTCCTGTAAGCATACCTGCCAGGGTGATTAGCGCCAGGATCTTGTATCGCTGTGCTCTTGTCATCGGATTTTCCTCCTCAGGGCCCACGTTTTAGGGCAACGTACGGCGCCGTTTGTCAGTATATCACATCACTCGCCATCGTGGTAACAAAAACCGCCGCCATCAACGGCCTATTATTCAAGACGTTCGAGAAGGGATCAAGGTTCCAGTGGGAATCCGCGACAACCGGACAAACGATCAGATAACCGGCGCCGGGTATGCGATGAGGACACGCTGATATAGAAGCCATAAGAGGATGGCTCCTGTTCGGGCAGGGTGACCTCACGTACACCGATACCGGGCTACGTGAGTGAAAGCAGATCTAGATTGGAAAGGGACGGGACGGAACCGTCGCTCCACTCAAGCTCCGTCCCACCCAAAGTTATCCCAAGCAGGATAACGTCGGCCTATCCACCATCCGGCTCCATACGCTCCACTTCCACCGCCTGGGGACCCTTCTCAGTGTGCTCTATGCAAAAGGTCACCCGTGCACCGTCGGGAAAGTCCGGCACCTCTCCCGGCACAATGCCAGTTCGATGGAAGAAAAGCTCGACGCCACTCGGGTGCATGAGAAAACCGTAGCCTTTCTCCAGATCGAACCATTTCACGCTGCCCTCGTGAGGACCAGGGCCTAGAGCCGCGGCATCCGTTGCCTTGGGGGGCTCCCTGGTCGGCTCTGGTCGGGATTCACGCCTAGGCTCGGGACGATGTTCCTCCCGAGTCTCCCCCCGGCAAGATGGACAGAGCTCCGGCGGCGCAACCTCCTGGCCACGCTGGCCCTGTCGGCGCTGCTCCTCAACCCTGAAGACAAACTGCTTCCCACAACTCGTGCAACTCTCCCACGTGTCTCGGTAACTCATCAATGATCCTCCTCATTGCCAGTTCCAATCGCTATCGTTACATATGGTGTGTCATTCGGTACTCACTCGGGGACACGGTACAAAGACGTCTACCACGGCGTCCTGTTTTCGCAGCGCGATGATGCTTTCGCCCACTGTGGCCCGCCCTTTGCGAGGGGCATTCCGAGCCAGGATGGTCTTTGCTGCTCCTTTCTCAGTCACGAGCACCACAGCATCGCTGGATTGCAGCACACACGCTCCAGCCATGGGCGCACTCGACGCCGAGACTCGCGTGGTCAGCACTCCCTGCCCATACCTTCCCTGAGTGGGATACTCTGTCAGGGGCGAGCGTTTGGCCTTGCCGTCGCTGGCGACAACCAAAAGATCGGATCGCGGACGCGCGACTGCGAACGCCACCACACGATCCTCTTCCCCGCTTAGCTTGATGCCCATCACTCCCGCAGCAGGCAATCCCATAGACCGCACCTCATCCTCCTGGAACCGGATGGCCTTGCCGCCAGCAGTGACAAGAACCAGCTGATCGTCTCCGGTCGTGTACGCCGCCCAGCGCAGTGCGTCGTCTTTGTCCACCCCAATGACGTCGAACGGCTCGCCGCTCACACCAGGCAGGTCGGCCAGGGCCACCCGCTTGACAACTCCCTGCCTCGTTACGAGGAAGAGGTAGCCATCCGACACTGACGGAGGCAATGCTACAGCAGCCACGACAGCATCGCGGCGCGTCAGGGGAGTCAGGTCGGCATAGTGCGTGCCGACCCCGTCCCACACCACTCCCTCCGGCAGTTGGTAAATGGGAGAAGCTGCCGCCTTGCCATTCGACGCCAACACGTACAGCGTATCCTGAGTGGAAGCTGCCAACATGGCGACTGGCGCATCGTTTGGTCGAGATGGAACCCGAGGCGATGTCCCCTCGTCGGGCACGCGGGCCATCAGCCCACCCCGACTCACCGTCACCCACACCGACTCGTCAGGGATCAGGTCGTCGGCGGTCAGTTGGGCCTTGCCCGCATCCTGCACCTGTGTGCGACGAGCATCGGCGAATCGCTCCTTGATGGCAGCAAGTTCACCGCGCACGACATCCCGGATTTTCGCCGGACTGCGCAACAAAGCCGTGAGGTGCTTGATCAGGCGTTGTTTCTCCTTGTACTCATCCTGAATCTTACGCCGCTCCAGGGCAGCCAGCCGCTTGAGCGGCATATCGAGGATGGCCTGTGCCTGCACCTCGCTTAGGTTGAACCCACGGCGAAGGTTTGTCCGAGCCGAGTCCGTAGTGCGAGAGCGGCGGATGAGAGCGATCACCTCGTCCAGATGATCAAGGGCTGTGAGCAGACCCTCCAGGATGTGCGCCCGCTCCTTGGCTTGGGCCAGTTCGTACTGGCTGCGGCGGGTGACGATGATCTGCCGGTGGTCCAGGTAGGTGAGCAACGCCTTCTTGAGCGTCAACAGACGCGGCTCGCCATCTACCAGAGCCAGTAGAATCAGACTGAAGGTGCTCTCCATTGGCGTGAGGCGGAAGAGATCAACCAGCACCTGCTCCGGCTCCACGGTACGAGTCAGCTCAATCACCAGCCGCATACCCTTCCGATCCGATTCATCACGCAGGTCGGTGATACCCTCCAGTCGCCCTTCGCGCACCAACTGGGCGATACGCTCCACTAGGCTACTCTTGTTGACCTGGTAGGGTAACTCCGTGACGACGATGCGGTGACGGGAGCGGCTCATCTCTTCGACGTGAGCGCGGGCACGGACCGTGATCTTGCCCCGGCCCTGGCCATACGCGTGCGCGATGACATCGTCTCCATCCTTCTCCATACGCCGGTATACCACCCCCCCAGTGGGAAAATCCGGCCCTTGGATGAAGCGCATCAGTTCGTCGACAGTGATGTCGTCCCGCTTGCGCCAATGGTCGAGGATATTTATCAAGGCATCACATACCTCGCCCAGGTTGTGCGGCGGAATAGAGGTGGACATCCCCACAGCGATTCCAGAAGCACCATTGACCAGCAGGTTAGGGATAGCAGAGGGAAGGACAGTAGGCTCCTGGAGAGTATCGTCGAAATTCGGAGCAAAGTCAACCGTATCTTTGTCCAGGTCGGCCAACAGTTCAGTAGCGATGTGCGCCAATCGAGCTTCGGTGTAGCGCATCGCCGCAGGACTGTCGCCGTCCACGGATCCAAAGTTCCCCTGCCCATCGACCAGCGGGTATCGCAGACTAAAGTCCTGGGCCATTCGGGCCATCGCGTCGTACACCGCCGTGTCGCCGTGAGGATGGTACTTGCCCAACACCTCACCGACGATGCGGGCCGATTTCTTGTAAGGGCTGTCGGGCCGAATACTCAAGCCATGCATTGCATACAGGATACGACGCTGAACGGGTTTGAGTCCATCGCGAGCGTCCGGCAGCGCACGGCGCACGATGACGCTCATAGCATAGTCCAGATACGCCACCTGCATTTCGTTATCGATATCTACTTGACGGACAGTACCAATCTCCATACTCCAACTCCAAAAAGCAAGACGTGATACATACTGCCGGCCCTGGGTCTCACGCTTTCGTCTCACATGACCATCCCCCTGGCCTCACGCTCATACTATACGTGAAGGATGGATTTCTGTCAATTTAGATCGCAGGTTGCGGTTTGCGGACTAGCGCGGTACAATCCGAGCCAAGCCACACATCGGAGGCAACACCGTGGAGGAACTAGAACGGGTATACGAGGCAGCACTGGAGGCAATTCGCTGCGGAGAGGCAGCGGCGGTAGCGACCGTCCTTGAGACGCGCGGTTCGACGCCTCGCGAGGCTGGGGCCAAGATGCTGGTCTGCGCCGATGGACGCACGGTGGGCACGGTCGGCGGGGGCCCCCTGGAGGCACAGGTGATCCAGGAAGCGCAGGCAGCACTGAGCGCAGGGCTCTCGCGCGAGTTTGAGTATCAAGCGACGGCGGGGCAACGCGGCGCGCCCGACGCCTGCGGCGGCCAAATGCGCCTGTTTATCGAAGTGCTTCATCCTCACCCCACCTTGTTGATCCTTGGGGCAGGGCACATTGGGCAAGCTGTGGCTAAACTCGGCAGCTTCCTGGGTTACCGCCTGGCCGTATTGGACGAACGGGCAGACATGGTCACCGATGATCGTTTCCCGGCGCGTTGCACGTTGCTCACTGGCCCTCTAGATGAGCAAATACGCACGCTCTCGCTGACAGAGCAGACATTTGTCGTGATCGTGACCCCGCACGACTCGCCCGATGAGAAGGCCCTGGCAGTATTGGCCGAGCATCCGGTGGCCTACGTTGGACTGCTGGGTAGCCAACGACGTACTCAGACCACCTTTGAGCGTGCTCGAGTGCTGGGTATTGCCGACGAGTTTCTGAAGCGGGTGCACACGCCCATCGGGCTGGATATCGGCGCCGAGACACCCCACGAAATCGCCGTCAGTATCGTTGCCGAGATCATCGCAGTGCAGCGAGGTCAAGCGTAATGGCGATGGCTATCTCGAAACGCGAGGTCCGGCGCAGCTTTGCGCTTGGGGTCTTTAACGGTGCCGTCTTCCAGTTCGCCGAGACTCTGATTGACCCATCTCTAGTGCTGACGTGGTTCGTCAGTCAGTTGACCCGGTCAAACCTGCTCGCTGGGCTGGTGGCGCCTTTAGGTCAGGCGGGCTGGTTTCTACCCCAGATATTCGTCTCCGCCAGTATCCAGCGTATGAAGCGCAAGATGCCCATCTACACACTGATGGCGGTCATCCGCGCCGCCGCCTGGGTTATTCTCGCCATGACGGTGTGGGCGGTGCAAGAACCTCAAGTCCTGCTGGTCAGCTTCTTTGTCCTGTACGTCATTGCACGCTTGATGTCTGGGCCAGCAGGATTGGCCTTCTTTGACGTGGTGGCCAAGACGATTCCGGCCCGACGACGGGGGCGTTTCTTCAGTTGGCGGCAGCTCCTCGGCGGAGTGCTGGCACTAGGAAGCGGGTGGATCATAAGGACAGTCCTCAATCACCCTACCCTCCCCTTTCCACGGGGCCATGCAGTTCTGTTCGCCCTCTACTGTGGATTAATGACACCAGCCCTGGGGGCTTTTATCTTGATTCGCGAGCCTCCTGGAGCGGTCATTCCCGAACCCATAACGATACAAAAACAGCTACGCAGGGCTCAACAGATCTTGGGTGAGAACCAGGTCTTTCGTCGTCACTTGGCCGCCCGCATGAGCCTGATCCTGGCAGGCGGCGCCCTGCCCTTTTATGGCATCTATGCCAAGAACGTGTTGGGAGCTGCCGAGGGAATGGTGGGAGTATACGTCACCACGCTGGTCGGGGCTCAGTTGCTATTCAACCTTCTGTGGGGCCGGGTGAGCGACCGGCAGGGTAACCGAACGGTCATGCGCCTGTTGAGTCTGGGCCGCGGAGCGACCACATTGCTGGCACTGATCCTGGTAGGAATAGTCGCCCTTATGCAACCGCACGGACCTTGGCTACCCTACCTAATCCTGCCATTGTTCGTCCTGGATGGGGCCATGCGCCCAGCCCATATATTGTCAGGGAGCAACTTTCTGCTGGAACTGATTCCCGACGCCCAGCGTCCGATCTACCTGGGTCTCTCCAATACCTTGTCGGGCATTGCCGTACTGGTCTCGGGGCTAGGTGGCTTGGCGGTGGACGCCTTTGGTTTTGTCGGCCTCTTTGTCATCTCGCTGGGACTGTATGTGGTCACGTACGCGGTCGCTACCGGGCTGCCAGAACCCCGTGATATGTAACACCACCCGTGCTCCGGAAACAGAGGGGATGATGATGATGAAATGAAAGCACTGATCTTGGAAGACTATACCCATCTCGTGCACAAAGACGTGCCAGAACCAATCGTCAAAGCCGAAGAGGTCCTGGTCGAGGTCCGTGCCTGTGGCATCTGCGGCAGCGACGTCCACGGCTGGGATGGCAGTACGGGGCGACGTATCCCGCCCATAATCATGGGGCACGAGGCGGCGGGCATCATTGCCGGGGTGGGAAACCAGGTGAAAGGATGGCACACCGGAGATCGCGTCACGTTCGACTCGACCATCTACTGTGGGAAATGCCACTACTGCCGCCGAGGGCAGATCAACCTATGCGACCATCGCCGGGTGTTGGGCGTGTCGTGCGACGAGTACCGCCAGCACGGAGCCTTTGCAGAGTACGTCGCCATCCCCCAGCACATCCTCTATCGGCTGCCGGACGATCTATCATTCGAGCAGGCGGCGATGGTGGAGGCGCTGTCGATCGCGTGCCACGCCGTCGGGCGTACGCCCATCGCCTTGAACGACACAGCCGTGGTGGTAGGCGCTGGTATGATTGGGTTGCTGGTCATCCAATCGCTCCGTGCAGCCGGGTGCGGTCGCATCTTTGCCGTCGATCGAGCCACTGATCGCCTGGAGCTAGCTTGCAGGCTAGGAGCCGATGAAGGATTGAACCCGGATTCGGACCAGGTTTTGGCCCGTGTGCTCGAGGGTACCGAGAACCAGGGGGCCGACATCGCCTTTGAGGTCGTGGGCATCACACCGACACTCAAACTCGCGATCGAGTGCCTCCGAAAGGGTGGCTCACTCACCTTGATTGGCAACCTGTCACCGGAGACAGAGTTCCCGCTCCAACGGGTTGTGACCCGCGAACTCTCGTTATATGCATCGTGTGCTTCCAGCGGCGAGTACCCTGCCTGCCTTGACCTGATGGCGCGGGGCGCCATCAACGTCGACAGCCTGATCAGCGCCGTCGCGCCCCTATCCGAGGGAGCTTTGTGGTTCCAGCGCCTGTGTGACGGCGAGCCAGGCCTGCTCAAGGTGATCCTGAACCCCTGACTCGGAGAGTGTTGAGGGAGAGGGTAGTTCGATGGCCAAAGTCAAGACCGGACTGATCGGCTACGGTAAGGTCGCGCACACCCACGCTGCGGCCTTGAGCGCACTGCCGGAATCCCACTTTGCGGCCGTATGCGGGCGCAACCGGACCCGTGCTCAGGCCTTTGGCGCGCAGTACAGAGTCGCGGTCTATGACGATGTGAGGGAGATGGTAGAACGAGCGGGTGTTGAGGCAGTGGTCGTATGCACCCCTCACCCGGCCCACACCCAACCCGCCATCCAGGCCGCCCAGGCCGGGGCTCACGTTCTGGTCGAAAAGCCCCTGGCGGCCAGCCTAAAGGACTGCGACGCGATCATTGCGGCGACCACAGAAGCTAGGGTCAAGCTGGGCGTCATCAGCCAGCGACGGCTGTACGCGCCAGTGCGGCGGGTCAAAGCCGCGATCGAAGCAGGCAAGATCGGCCAGCCGGTTTTGGGGACCGTCGTGATGCTAGGCTGGCGGGATAGGGCGTACTACGAATCAGATCCCTGGCGAGGAAAGTGGCGGGAGGAAGGCGGCGGGGTCCTCGTTAACCAGGCCCCACACCAATTCGACCTGCTCCAGTGGCTTATGGGGCCAATCGACGAGCTCTGTGGCTATTGGGACAACCTCAACCACCCCTACGTTGAGGTGGAGGATACTGCCGTGGCAGTGCTACGCTTCAAGAATGGCGCACTGGGATCGATCGTAGTGAGCAACTCTCAGAAGCCTGGCATCTATGCCAAGGTACACGTGCACGGCAAGAATGGGTCCTCGGTGGGTGTGCAGACGGACAGCGGCGCGATGTTCATCGCCGGAAAAACGGAGGTTCTGGAACCACCCATCAACGATCTGTGGACGGTGCCAGGGGAGGAACACCTGCTGGCCCAGTGGCAGGCCAAGGACCGAACGACTTTCGAGGCCCGGGATGCCACCACCCACTATCATCTGTTGCAGGACCAGGACTTTTTGCAGGCCATCCTGGAGGATCGGGAGCCATTGGTGACGGGCGTCGAGGGGCGCAAGACCGTCGAGGTGTTCACCGCTATCTACCGCTCCCAACGTGATCGCCAGCCTGTCAGGTTTCCGCTCGATGCCGAGTTGGGATCGGACCGGTTCGACGGGCCGAGATCCGACCGATCTATTGACTCGGTCTAGCCCACTTTCCCACTATCAGCAAGAGCATTGGCAGGCCGACGTTTCCCACTCTGACGACGACGGCTACCAAGGCAAAAGCCATCGCCCATCCCCGGAACCGAATACAGCCCCCAGTGAACAAAGATGCCCAGCTTTGCATCGTGGAACCAATCCGGCACTGGATGCTGGCGCAGCGATTCTAACGTGGGTTCATATCCCACGTCCCCCCCCGACCAAGCCACCAGACCGACCAGTTCTCCTTGGCATTCTCGGTATTCTCAGCAATTCTATTCCACGCCTTGTAGTCGAGGTGAATAGCCAGTGCATGCCCGGAATGCCTCGTACATCGCCCGTAAGTTCTCCACCGGCACCTGGGGCTGCACGTTGTGGATCGTGTTAAACACGAATCCTCCCCCTGGGCCAAAGATGTCGACGTGCTCCCGGACTTGATCCCGCACCTGATCCGGCGTTCCAAATGGCAATGTCCTCTGCGTGTCTACACCCCCACCCCAGAAGGTCAATCGATTACCGAAGCGCTCCTTGAGCACTATGGGGTCCATGTGATCTGCCGTCCACTGAACGGGGTTGAGGATGTCGAACCCGGCGTCGATGAAATCGGGAATCAGCGCCATCACCGACCCGCACGAATGAATGAACGTCTTCCACGAGGTGTGCTCGTGGACCCAGTCATTGACGCACCTGTGAAAGGGTTGGAACAGCTCGCGATACATCTTGGGAGAGAGAAATGGCCCCCGCTGCGTACCAAAGTCCGTACCGGTCACAAACACGGCCGCCACCCGGTCTCCGACGACCTCGTGGAGCGCAGCCAGATTCGCCAGAGCGATCTCGCACTGCCGCTCAAAAACCTCGTACACATAATCGCGGCGAGTGACGGTGCTGACGTACCACTCCTCGACATCGCGGATGCCCTTTGGATGCCTGAGCCACGGCGCAGGGACGAGGGAGATGTCGCCAAAGGCGGTGCCGCCGAAATTGGCAATGATCGCCTTGTCGGTCTCATTGTACAGCCTCTCCACCTCCTGGTGAAAGTATGCCAGGTCCTCGTCCGAGATCGGCCCAAACTCCTCCAGATTGTCCTCGACGTTCAGGTTGGCGTCGTTTGGATCAATGGGCGGCTGCCGGATGATGGAATCGAAATACCAGCCCCCTCTGGGCATCCGGCCGCTTGGCGGGGCGGACTTGTCGCCATCGGGGTACATCAGGATATCCCCATTTGGCTCTGGATCGGTGTTGTAGCCCTCTGGCACAAGCACCGGTGTGGAGTCAAAGGCGATCCACGGCTTCCAGCCCATGTTCTCAAAACCGAACATCGTCCTGGGGGAACCTACCCCAACGACATCGACGCCAAGGGCATCGATCAGGTCGGGCTTGATCTCGCCCAGGTTCTGGTAGGGCTCGACGATCTTGACCGGGGTGCCGGGCGCGTCCAACCCGAGCGCCTGCCGCAGCCGATATACCGACTGCACATGCATACCGGTCACTGGGGTAGCGCCCAGATCGAGCGGTGCCCGATCCGGTTCATGGTGATTCAACGCTAGCTGTACACGTTCACGCGAGTTCATACGATGCTTCCTCTGCAATCTTCCGGCACATCATAGTTGGGAGGACAGTCAACCGGCGCCTCATACGCCCATATGAATATATGTCGGTTTTCCTCTTTCGCACGGTGTCGTACAGGGCATCACGGCTCCCTGTCAGATCACGGCCGACGCTGGAGACCGGCAGGCAACCTATCCGCGCAAGGCCTGCGGAACGTACCTTGGCAGCTTTTTCCCAGCAAAGACCGGCCTGAAGCGCGCAAAGCGCTGGAGTCCACCCACCAGCGGCACGCTGGGCCAGTCGTCACCGATGAGAGGGCGAGCGTAGCGCACATAGTCATCGGTCACGTCGGTGCGGGAAGGAGCGATCCAGTCCGCCGGAAAAGCCCGTTCAGAGTTGGCCACCATCTCCAACGGAATCTTGTCATACCGCACGCGATAGATACGGCCGGGCTCGCGCAAGATCGTCGCCATATAGCCAGAACCCTCGTCCACGGCGATGTAGGCTGCCTGGCGCCCCACCTGGTATGCCTCCTCCATATCGACCGTCGAGGCATAAACGGCGGTGTCGCGCTGGTCGGTGCCAGGCACGTTGGCCCGCGCCGAGCCGTGGGCCGCCAGCCCGACGTGGTTCAGGTAGTTGACGACTGCCTGCGCCACCGTCATCTTGCTTGCGCCAAACTCGGTGTGGCCGAAGGAATCCTTCCGCGCGCCGATCTCGCCCACGTCAAAGCCCTCGCTGACCACCACCAACGCCCGCCCATGCTCGCGCAGCATGTCGTTGACCCGGTCGGCTAGATGCTCCAACGTCAGCCCTGACTCGGGCATAAAGATCAAGAGCGGCATCTCGCGGTCGGGATCGGCCAGGCGGGCTGCCGCAGGAATGAATCCAATCTTGCGCCCCATCGCCTGCAGAACCAGCACCGGGTCGGAAGGACACGCGCCGGCGTTCTCCTCGTTCGCGTTCTGGACAATGTAGGCCCAGTAGCGGGCCACACTCCCGTAGCCAGGCGTATGGTCGATCAGTTTGAACTCGCTGTCTCCAACATCATTGTCGATGGTCTTGGGCACGCCGGTTGCCACCAGCTCCAGTCCGCGCTCGTGAGCCAGTTGCGCCACCTTGTGAGCCGTGTCCATCGAGTCGTTGCCGCCGATGTAGAAAAAGTGTCCGACATCGTGCGCCGCCAAGACCTCGACAACGCGCTCGAAATCCTCCTGCTGGCCCGCCTTGAGCTTGTAGCGGCACGTGCCGATGGCCCCGGCAGCCGGGGTTGTGCGCAGCAGGGCAATCTCCTCCCGGTCCTGTGCTGAGAGGTCCAGCAACTCCTCTCGCAGCACCCCCTCGACGCCGTGATAGCCAGCATAGACCGTGCCAAAGTGCTCCGGCAGCGTATGGCAGGACTCGACGACACCCCGCAGCGAGTTGTTGATTACGGGTGACGGTCCGCCCGACTGGGCGACGACGACATTCATTGACTTGACCATCCTATACCTCCTCACAGAGACCAGAAACCAGGTTTTGTCGCTTCGCTTACACGAGAAACCTGGTTTCTCTTGCCTGTGTGATCCTACGCCTGGTAAGTGCCTGACGTGACGTCACCGCCGCGTCCGGTCCAGTCTGTGTGGAAGAACTCCCCGCGCGAACGATCCACCCGCTCGTACGTGTGAGCGCCAAAATAGTCGCGCTGGGCCTGGAGCATATTCGCGGGCAACCGCTCCCGCCGGTAGCCATCGTAGAAAGCCAATGCGCTCGACATCGCCGGGACCGGGATGCCCATCTCAACTGCCCTGGCGACCACCCGCCGCCACGCCGGTTGCGCCGCTTCCACCTCGGCCTTGAAGTAACCGTCCAACAACAGGTTCACAAGATCAGGGTCCTTGTCAAATGCTTCCTTGATGTTCTCCAGGAAGACGGAGCGGATAATGCACCCACCACGCCATATGATAGCGATACCGCCATAGTTGAGGTTCCAGCCGTATTCCACCGCTGCGGACCGCATCAGCATATAACCCTGGGTGTAGGAGATGATCTTGGACGCGTATAGCGCATCGCGAATGTCGTTGACAAAGGCCACCTTGTCGCCATCGAACGTGAGCGCCGGCCCTCCCAACACGTGAGAAGCCGCCACACGCTCATCCTTCAACGCCGACAGAAAGCGCGCCAGTACTGCCTCACCGATCAACGTCAGGGGGATGCCCATCTCCAGGGCTGAGACTGCCGTCCACTTGCCAGTACCCTTCTGCCCAGCGGTGTCGAGGATCTTTTCCAGTAGCGGTGAGCCATCCTCGTCCCTAAAGGCCAGGATATCGCGAGTGATCTCGATCAGGTACGAATCCAGCTTGCCCTCGTTCCACTGCGCAAAGACCTGGTGCATTTCGTCGTGGCTCATCCCCAACGCTTCCTTCATCAAAAAGTATGCCTCAGAGATGAGCTGCATATCACCGTACTCGATGCCGTTATGCACCATCTTGACATAGTGGCCCGCACCGCCCTCCCCTACCCAATCGCAGCAGGGCACACCATCTGGATCGCCCTCCGGCACCTTGGCGGCGATGTCCCGGAAGATGGACTTGATGTGCGGCCACGCTTCCGGCGATCCACCGGGCATGAGGGCAGGTCCGTGACGCGCTCCCTCCTCGCCCCCGGATACGCCGCTGCCGACGTACAGCAGGCCCTTCGACTCTACATACCCAGCGCGGCGGATGGTGTCATTGTAGTTGGAGTTGCCGCCATCGATGATAATGTCGCCCGCCTCCAGGTATGGGAGGAGTTGTTCGATGAATGCATCGACCGGTGCGCCCGCCTTGACCAGCAGCATCACCCGCCGCGGTCGCTTCAGCACGCTGACCAATTCCTCGATCGAGTGCGTGCCGATCACCTGCGTGTCTTGGGCGTCGCCATTGACAAATTCGTCCACCCTGGATACTGTGCGGTTGAATACCGCCACGCTGTAGCCGTGATCGTCCATATTGAGCACCAGGTTCTGGCCCATCACGGCCAGTCCAATGAGACCAATGTCTGCCTTTTTCATCATTCACACCTCCTTGTGATTTCCAGATGACGTACCCTACCCGCGTCTTGCCCGATACAACATTTCCCCTGCCCGCTCCACCAGCAACTTGCCCTCCCCCTCGCGATCCCGCCACTCGTTCACGTCAACGGTGTCGGGATCCAGGTAGCCCAGGTTCACCCGTTCGCAGCGCTCACGGGGAATGCGAGTGGCCAGGGTGACGCGGATGCGCGGTTGCTCAACTACACCATCAAACGTGCCATCCCCCTTCAAATGTGTCGAATGGGCCAGCACCCCCCAGGGATAGTCCCGAAATCGGTCCCATTGTTGCACAAAGTAATCACGCACGTGATAACCGATTTCGTCCAAGATCTTTCCGTGGGTATAGCTGATCTCGCTGATGTGGGGCGCATAGATGATCACCTCGCCGCCATCGGCGATGGCGGGCTCCATCTTGTACATCCCCTTAGCAGCGGTCCACAGATCATCGTACATCTCCGGCATCACCGAGAGGACTCGCTTGAATGGCTCTTCGACGGTGACGATGTGATGCTGGGCCGAAAGATCCGCCGCGGCCTCGTAGGCATCCTCCGGCGTACCAAAGTACAGTCCCATCAAGTTTTCGTGCCCCTTGACCACCATGCTGAAGCACAGCTTGGGTACATCTATGAACGATGCCGCCAGGTCGATCACCCGGCGCACCGGCGTGTGCTTGGTGCCGATCATCCTCTGGCTGGTGATCACCGCGCCCAACCAGTGAGTAAAGTTGATCACCTCTGGCCCGCTGACGCCAGGGAAGAAATACTTGTTGCCACCGGAGAATCCCACCACCTCGTGTGGGAAGGTCGGCCCACATACGATAACCTGATCATAGTCGAACAGCATTCTGTTGACCGTGATCGGAACGTCCAAACCCATTAGGCCACTCATCAGCCCGCCGGTGATGGTCTCGATCTCAGAGGCAGGAATGGTTCCGATGTGCTTGAACGTCTCGGGCCTGTCCCATTCGTGGTTGTAGATACCGACTTTGGCATACTCACCCCGGCGTTCTTGAGACGTCAGCCCAAACAGTCTGTTAAGCTGCGCCTCACTCAACGGCTGGTGCGTGCCCAGGGCGATCAGATAATCCAGCGTTGCCACTTCATCGCCGATGGCCTCATGGAAGATGCGGAACATCAGCGGCAGTGGCGCGGAACGCGTGGCGTCGGGGACGATAAAAAGCACTCGCTTGCCCGTCATATCGTGCTTGGCAAAGGCGTGTGCCACAATACTGAACACTTCAATCTCGGTGAGCGCTCTGTCGGTGAATCCCTTTCCAATCATTGTAATCTCCAAATTCCCAGATTTGAGGCACTATTTCCACCTCCCACTCTTCGTACCGCATCGGTCTCCACCTTCTGCTGATTTGCTCGATTCGCCCAATGCGCCGACTCACCTCTTCCAGGGCGGCAGCTCTGGCAGCAGCTTCTCAAACTCGGCGATGAGGCCAGCCTCGTACGCTCCCGCGTATTCGCCTGCCAGGAACCTGTGCACCGCCTCCTCGCGGAACCGCTGCCAGGATGCCTCCTCGTGGCCAGGATTGATGGGGTAGAAGAGCGCGTCGTTGGCGCGGGCGGCCTTCATATCACCTGGGGCATCGCCTACCATCAGGATATGATCGGCGGTGTATTTGCCCTTTGCGGCCAGCTCCAGATGAAGGGCTTTCTTGCCCATCTCTTGCCCGGCGATGACACGGACGTATCTGGCAATGTCGTGCTCCTTCCATTCCCGCCTGAGCGCCTCCAACGGCGTGGCCGAGACAACAATCATGTCGGCCTTGTCTTCCAGGAAGCTAAGACTCTCCCGCACGAAGGGGAAGGGTGGCACACCGTGTACCATGTCGGCAACGGTGGCGTTGACGCCGGTTGTCCACGCCCACGCAATGTCCAGTTCCGGATCGGGGTGCTCGGCCATGTATGCCTTCAGACCATCGTTGCTCTTGGGGAACAGATCGTCGGCGATGAACGCGCGGATGCACGGCGCTTCTGGCGGCACCACGTTCCGGGCCTGGACCTCCAGCCGCTCCCGCAGCAGGTCAAAGACCATCACCAATGCCGGCCAGCGATTGATGCCGCGCCACTTGGAGTAGAGATTGACGAATTCTGCGGCCTCACGGGCATATTTGGATACCGGTTGCAGCTTCCAATGCTTGATGATGTTGGGGGTAAAACACTCCTTGTGTTTGATCTCCATCGTGTCAAAGGCACAGCCATCCGAATCTATGCCCACGAAGAAGCCGAGTTTCGGCTCTAGCTCCGCCAGGGGGCGGGCTGCTTTAGGATAATCTGCCATGTTTCCCTCCTATGATCTTTTTGTTCGCTACACACCACTAAAGGCGGAGAAACCCCCATCCACCGGCACAACGATACCTGTGACAAAAGCGGATGCAGGAGAGAGCAACCAGAGCGCTGTGCCGAGCAGGTCCTCGGGATCCCCGAAACGGCCCATAGGCGTGTGCTCGATGATGGTGCGACCGCGTGGGGTCAGCTCTCCGCTTGCCTCATCAGTCAACAAGAAGCGATTCTGCGCGGTCAGGAAAAAGCCAGGGGCAATGGCGTTGACGCGGATGTTCGGCGCATACTCCTGCGCCATATGTACCGCTAGCCACTGAGTAAAGTTGCTCACCGCCGCTTTGGCTGCTGAATAGGCCGGAATACGGGTGAGCGGCCGGAAGGCATTCATCGAAGAGACGTTCAGAATCACACCCTCTCCCCGCTCCGCCATCCCCCGACCAAACACCTGGCTCGGCAGAACCGTCCCCATGAGGTTGAGGGTGATGACGAACTGCAGCGCGTCCTGGGGAATGTCGAAGAACGAGAGATCCGCGCTGGTCGTGGCGCGAGGGCTGTTCCCTCCTGCGGCGTTGATCAAGGAGTCCACAGGGCCAAACTCGGCCTGGATGGTCTCCTCGGCTTGGACCAACGTCTCGGGCTTGAGCACGTCGCCGTACACGACGATCGAGCAGCCAGGACCACATCCCAGGCGATCCATCAGGCGGTCCGCCAGAGCTGGGTCCCGATCGAGAATGACCACATTAGCGCCGCAGCTGACCAGCAAACAGGCCATCTCGCCACCCAGGATGCCCGCGCCGCCAGTGATAACCACCGTACAACCGGTAAAGTCGTACCACTCTGATACAGTCTGAAGATCCATAGTCTACCTTTCATCCTTTTCAATCATTGCGCCTGGCGCTACCTGGAGACGATAATACATCGTCGAAACACCAGCCTCGCGCAGAGCCTCCTCCAACGGCGCGAGATCTGGCCAGGGCCAGAGCGCGATGATCGTGCCGCCCTGGCCGGCACCAGCTAGCTTGGCCGCCAGCGCGCCGGCCTCCAGAGCGGCAGCGATCAACCGCTCGTTCGACTCGCCAGAGCCTCCCAGTTCGCGCTGGATGGCGTGATTCTCGTTCATCAGCCGACCCAGGAGCGACCAGTCCTTCAACAGCAGCGCTTTCTTGCCCGTGCGGGCGATCTCTGTAATCCGCTCATAGGCCTCCACCGCAGCCGTCTCTCCCTCCAACCAGCGCTCGCGGATCGGCTTGTGAACTTCACCGGAGGCATGTTGCACGCCGGTGAAGCCCAGCACAAAGGGCAACTCTGGCACATAGTCGGCCAGGGGCTCGATTGTAGCAAAGAGTTCCGCCTCGGCCTGGCGGTAGAACTGTTTGCCTCCAAAGTCCATATAATTGAGACCACCAAAGGTGCACATGTAGGCATCCTGGTATCCGCACACGACCCTGAGATAGTTCAACTCAATGTGGCGAGCGCGCTCGGCGAGTTGATAGCGGTTGGGGAACTCTTCCTGCCAGGCCAGCAACGCCTGGAGCAAAGCCACCACCAGCGCTGTGGACCCAGACAGCCCGCTGCGCAAGGGAATCTCGCTTTCGTACTGTACGTGACAGGCCAGCGGCGGCAGGCGCATATACTCCAGAATTGCCCGCGCCACGTCAAAGCGATCGCCCTGAGGGCGCAGATCAGCCCGGCTGGCAATGCAGCACTCCTGGTTGCCGGTCTCCAGGATCAGCTCGGCGGCAGAGCTCACGCTCACCCGCGCACGCACACCCACCGAGCAAGAAAGCACCGCACCGCCGTACATGTCGGTAGGGTTACCGACAATGCCCGCCCGCCCGGGCGCCGAGCAGGTCACCACTCGCTGACTTTCTTGTTGACTAGAGCTCATATGCTTTGGCCGTGATATACTTGCGGACCAGGTATCCGTACCGCTCATCTGCCAGAGCAAAGTCAATAAAGGCGCGAAAGTAGCTCTCGAAATTGCCCACGTCGTAGCGCTGCTGGTCTGGGGCGAGCAACCAGGCATAAACGGGCTGCTCCATACGGATCAGCAGCCTGATGGCGTCGGTCAGTTGGATCTCCCCCCGTTTATCGGGCATCGTGCGCGCGAGGGCTTCAAAGATGGCTGGGCTGAAAACGTAGCGCGCCGCTACGGCCAGGCTGCTTGGCGCAGTACCGGCCGCTGGCTTCTCGATGATGTCCGTCATAGCCACCGGCTCGCCAGCGGGAGGCTCTGCCCCCTCGATGCTGACGATGCCATAGCGAAAGGTCTCATCGAAGGGCACCTTCTCCACCGCCACGACGGCAGCCGCGCCCAGTTGACGCTGAGCGTCCATCATCGCCCGCAGCGGGGAGGCTGGGTCGTCGGCAGCGATCAGGGAATCTCCCAGGGCCACCACACAGTCTTCATCTCCCACAAAATCGGCCCCCAGCGACACCGCATGGCCCAGGCCCAAAGGTGTGCTCTGCCGGGTGTAGAAATAGCGCGTCCCCCCCTCCATATACTTTAGATCAGCCAACATGGCTTCGTTTCCAGCCTGCTCTAGCACCGCCACGAGTTGGGGATCCAAATCAAAGTGATCCTCGATCACACGCTTGCGCCGCCCTGTGATGATCAGAATCTGGCCCAGACCGGCTGCCTCCAGCTCCTCTACAACGTGCTGAAGGATCGGTTTGCGCCCTACCGGCAACATCTCCTTTGGCTGTGCCTTGGTGGCCGGCAGAAGGCGCGTGCCCAGTCCAGCCGCAGGGACAATGGCTTTGGTTATCTGTTGTTTCATCGGTCATTCCCTCCCACCGAAACAAAAAGGGTCAGATGGTGCCGAAAATGCGCCTCCAGCAGCACATAGTAGGCTTCCTCGTGTTCCCGGAGGACCGCCAACAATTGGCGCCCGAACCGATCCAGCACCGAGCCGAAAGTCACGTGAAGCACCTGCCGAGCGTCAAACTGATCCAGCAGGCCAGGAAGATCGGTGTCGGCCAGCACATCGGGTTCAGGGACCTTGCCCAGTTGCGCCGAGACGTGGTAGGTAGCCCGGTCCGCCTCGTAGCGCTCCCGAGCAAAGGCCAGGATCTGCCGGAACAGCGTCGAATCCACCTGCGCCACGGTCCTTAATGCCTCCAAGTAGCTGGTGCCTGCCGTCTTCAGATGTACCAGTCCTTGCGTCAGCCGGGCAATGATGGGGTAGATGCTAAACTTGTCGGAACCGGAATGAATGCTGAGTTTGTACGGTCCCAGGGCACGAGCGATGGCGGCGTGCTGAGCTAGCTCGGCCTCAAACAGGCCCAGGTCACCGATATAGTCCACGCCCTTTTCAAAGGCTCCGATGTAGCGTGGCGCCAGGCTCACCCAGTTCACACCTAGCCGCCTGAGCTCGCTGGCGACGTAATAGTGTTCCTCCGCCGAGGTAGGCGTCTCTGTCTCGTCCACCGAGACCTCCAGATCGAACGGACGCGCACCCATCTGCGCAGCGATATGCCGATACATCCGAGCTGTGTGGGCCACCGCGCGCCCGTACTTGGCCGCCGCGCGCCACAGCGTCTCTCGCTCGAAAACGAGGGTGACATCCCCCAGATCAAACGACCTCCCCAAGAAGCGCCCCTCCATGTCCTGTACCGTGTCCTCCAGAGCTCCCCAGGGCAGCGTCTCCACCTGCGCCTCCAGCTCAGCGAGCGGCGCGGTATGCGCCCTGTTGTCCACGTGATCACCGGGATCTATTGTGTAGAACGTGTAGCCAGCGGCGACAAACATGCCCACTTCGTCCGGCGTCTTGAGATGGTCAGCATCAGCGCCCCATGGATCGCGCCACCCTTCTTCAAAGAGCCCCCAGGTGGCGTCGTCCATTACTTGCTGCGGCGTGCGACCCGTGCGGTCGTTCTCGCGCACCGACTGCTGGGCAAAGACCGGTGGGATGTCACTGAACTGCCTAGCGGCGCGCACGTGTCCCGGCGTTGCCAACCCCAGGCGGTCGCCAAAGCCTACCGCGGTCTGGAGGCCCAGTGGCACAGCGCGTAGCCCACGCAGGCGGGCGCGTAGCGCAGCGGCATTGGATGGGGTGAGGGCGCAGAGTAGCACACCACTCTGAGCGTGAGGCTTGCCCGCAAAACCAGCGGCGTCGCCCAGGACGCCGAGAACCTTGCCATCACCCGAATCCAGCCGCCCCATAAAGTAGGTGGTGCCATTTTCCTGCACCACCGATCGTGGGTAGACTGTCAAACCGGACAGTCGCCCCAGAACCACATCATCACTCATTGTTCACTACCCCTTTGTCACTGTTCATTGAACCTATAGGCCCGCTTCGCCAGCCCATAGGCTAGGTCAAGGACCATCTCTCGAGCATCTTCCATATCCACGATGGCGCGCACAACCAGACCCGCCACCCAGTCTGCACTGGCACGCCGCCACAGATCGTGGCGGGCGGGGATTGAGGGGAAAGCGCGCGTATCGTCGTTGAATCCCACAGTGTTATGCAGCCCTGCTGTCCCCATCACGTCACCCAGGTATCGCCGTATTCCGTTCAGGCTGTCGTGGAACCACCACGGCGGTCCGAGTTTCATCGCTGGATAGTGTCCGGCCAGCGGAGCCAACTCGCGCGCATAGGTCGATTCATCCAGCGTGAAGACGATAAACGTCAACCGGGGATCGTTGCCGTATTTTTCGAGCAGCGGACGCAGATTGTGGGTGAACTCGCTGCCCTCGGGGATATCGGCCCCTCTGTCCCAACCGAAGCGCTCAAAGAGCGGCCGATTGTGATTGCGCACCGAGCCCACGTGGAACTGCATCACCAGGCCATCGTCGATACTCATACGCGCGTTTTCCATCATCATATGGGCGGTGAAGCGATGAGCGTCGTCGGAGGTGACCTCGCCTCGCAGCGCACGCTGGAAGATGAGGTCAGCCTCCGCAGGCGTGAGTTCCACCGTGTACGCCGAGACTGCCGCGTGGTCGGCCGCCTTCGCGCCCATTCGCTTAAAGTAGGCCCGCCGGTTCTCCAGCGCCTGGATGAACGACGCGTATGAGTCGACGGTGACGCCGCTGACGTCGCTCAAAGCGTCGATGTTCTCTCGCCAGCCCGGCGTCAGCAGATTGACCACGGTATCCGGGCGGAAAGTGGGCCGGATATCCCCAGTCCAGCCAGAATCCCGGATAGCTTGGTGGTGAACCAGCGGATCGGTCGCGGCGTCGGTGGTGCAGAGTACCTCGATGTTGAACCGCTCGAAAAGAGCGCGAGGACGAAACTCGGACCTTGCCAGTCTTTCCGCGATTTGGTCGTAGATGGCCTGGGCTGTTGCTCCTGTGAGCTTCTCCTCGATGCCGAATACCTCGTATAGCTCGTTAGAAAGCCAGATGCCGCTGGGCGCACCACGAAAGAGATAAAAGCTCTCGGCGAATATCTGCCAGATCTTGCGATGGTCCTGCTCTACGGCGCCGCCGTCTGCGCGAGGAACCCCCAGCGATTCCAGCGGGACACCCTGAGAATAGAGCATGCGGAATACATAGTGATCCGGGATGATCAGCAGGTCGGCAGGCGTGCCGAAAGTCGCGTTCTCGTCGGCAAAGAGGCGGGGGTCCACGTGACCGTGCGGACAGATAAGGGGTGGGGCGACCACCGACTCGTACAGCTCCCGGGCGACACGTCGTTGTGCCGGATCTGGGTGAAAGTACCGGTCTGGATGGAGATGCCACTTGTCACTCTTCAATTCTATCCTCCGCCAATCACATTTACTAGCACTACGATACCTACGGCGTTCCAATCATCCTCTAGCTCACGATCTTGAATCAAAGTAACCGCCAGCTGCCTCCAGCAAAGCATCGATGTTTTCAGGAGGAGTCCCTGGCGAGACACCACCGCCAAAGGAGAGAATCATTCCGCCTCCCGGAGCTCCCTTATCCAGACACCCTCGCGCCCACCGTTTAACATCCTCAGGAGTCCCGCGCACTCCCACATCTAGCGGAGGGACGTTGCCCATCAGCGCCACCCGATGCCCCACCTGGGCCTTGACCTCACCGATATCCATCTTGTGGCTGAAGTTGAGGACATCGAAATTGGCCTCGGCCAAGCTCTCCAGTAAGTGCGGGCAGGGCGTGTCATTGTGGTAGACGCGTATCAGGCCATCGAACTCGTCAAAGATGCGCCTCAAATGGGGGTGGATGAGATCATCATAGTGACGCTTCGAGACCATGCCAACGATATCGTCGAGCAGCATGACGCCTTCCGGATGGTGTAGCACGTCCAACTGAGCGCGTAGCCAACGGACAATGGTGGTCGTCACGGTGTCCAAGATTCGGGATACCACGCTGGCATCAGTGACGAGGCCCATCATCAATGGCGTCACACCTACCAGCCAGGACGCCACGGTCATCGGTCCCCGTGCGCAGACCATGTTGATACCCAGCCCGTCGGACTGCAGGCGGTCATCCATCACCTCGTACAGACGGAGGACCAGCGGCATCAGGCCATCTTCACGCGGGTTAGCAGGCTTCATGTCGGCCCAGAACGCAAGATCGGCCACCAGCGGCTCAATGGCGGGAGGACGATCAGGATAGAAGCGTAGCTTGGCGCCAAAGGCAGATGGCTCGGCCGCCATACCGTATTCCACCCAAAAGCCAGGTATCCAGACAGCACCCGGGAACCGCTCCAGCAATCCCTTGTTGATCTCCAGCCACTTGTCGGGGAACAGAAGGTAATCCCGCGTGTCAATGCCCGCATAGCCGGGCAGCCAAGGGCTGTCCACGATTAGGGCGACCGGCACTTGATCCGGTTCATTTAGTTGTACCGCTTGTTTGAAACGTTCCCAGGGTGTGCTCACTGACCTTGCCTCCAGCGATGTTTATCGAAACCGGCTTTCCGACTGCCACATGTCGGGGTTAGGGCCCAGCACGCGCTTGACCTCTCCCGTCGCCTCGGCCAACTCGTTCACGATCTCAGAAGGCAGGTTCAGGTCAGTCGCTTGAGCTGTCTGCTGGATTTGGTCTGGGGTGCGTGCTCCAGCGATCACCGCCATCACCCCCGGCTGATGCAGTAGCCAGGCGATAGCGACCCGCGCCATTGGCTCACCGATCTCGATGCAGATGTGGCGGATTCTTTCGATAGCCGCAAACGCCTCGGTCTCACAACCAGCCCCACCGTGGCGAGCTTGAGGGCGGTCGCCAGAAAACAGCCTGATGCGCGCCCGCCCCTCCGGCACCTCCTCGGCTGAGGAAAACTTGCCGGTCAGGAGCCCCTGCACCAACGGGCTATAACAAAGAATCCCGATGCCATCATCCACGCACGTTTGCCTGATCTGATACTCGATGGCGCGCCACAGCAGGCTGTATGGCAACTGATTCGTCTCAACTCGACCACAGGACAGGAGATCAGAGAGATCCCCCACTCCGAAATTGCACACGCCGCTGGCTCGCACCTTGCCCTGTTCGCGCAGCCTGTCGAGGGCTTCCAGAGTCTCGGCAAGAGGAGTTGTGCGGCTAGGCCAGTGTATCTGGTACAGGTCGATGTAGTCGGTCTGCAATCGCCGCAAGCTACGCTCGCACGCCTCCTGTATCTCGACGCCGGATAGGTGAGAACGACTCACCTTGGTGGCGATCACGGCTTCGTGCCGATGGCCTACCAGAGCGCGGCCAAGGATCAACTCCGAATCACCTCCACCGTAGCCCTCCGCTGTGTCGAAAAAGTTTACGCCCGCGTCCAGTGCAGCGTGGACAGTTGCGATTGACTCCTCCATATCCTGCGGCCCCCAGGTCGAATCCCCTGCCAAAGCCCAGCAGCCCATAGCCACTACAGAGATCGAGATGTCAGACTTGCCGAGTTTACGATATTGCATACCCACTACCCTTCAGATTTGTTGCACGTCCAAGACGACCTTAAGCGTGCGGGGGTCCTCGCGATCAACTTGCTCGAAGGCGGCAGCGACGTCCCGCATGGCCACCTGGTGCGTGACCAGCAGCTCGGGATGAAGTAGCCCTTTGTCCAACAACCGTATGGCCTGTACAAACTCGCCCAAGGTCACGCGCGAGGCGATGATCTGCGCCTCCTTGAGCACGAGCGTCTTGAAATGCACAGCCGTCAGTTGCTCTCCCAGTCCCAACGTTACAATCCGCCCCCCAGTACGGATCATGTTTACCGCTTGGGCCAGTGGGGCTTCCTGTCCTTCCACCGTATGATAGTGCCCAACCGCTTCGATCACACAGTCCACGCCGACCCCCTGTGTAAGTTCCATCACCTGCTCCACAGGATCGCCTTGGGTAATGTCGAGCGCGTAATCCGCGCCCAGCTTGCGCGCGATCTCCAGGCGGTAAGGATGAACGTCGATGACAATGGTAAGGGCAGGATTCGCACTGTGGCAAAGAACATCGAGCACCGAAAGTCCCAGTCTTCCTGCCCCCAGGATCGCCACGGTTTCACCTATCTGAACCTGTCCACGCCGCAAGATGTGATGTCCCAGACCATACATCTCGACCATCGGCGCATAGGTCATCGGGACGTTCTCAGGCAGCGGATATACGCGGTTGGCTGGTGCGGCGACGTACTGCCCGAATCCGCCGTCGAGGTCAATGCCCAGCAGTTTGAGCGTGCGGCAGGCATTGAGATGCCCTGACAGGCACGCCGGACAACTGTGGCAGGAGATGATCGGGTCCACAACGACGCGATCACCAACTCGAAAACGCTGGACGTCCCCGCCAATCCCCTGAACGGTCCCTCCGAATTCATGCCCCAAGATGGCAGGGTACGCGACCCGACCGTGGAATTCGCCCCGGTAGACATGCAGATCGGTGCCGCAGATGCCTGCATAGCCGACTGCAACCAGCACCTCGTTTGGCCCAATGCGCGGGTCGGGCGCATCGCCCACGCGAATGTCGCGATTATTGTAAAGGATGCCTGCTTTCATGTCAACCCCTTGTCAGACTCCAAGCTAAACACTGTCCAATCCCATGAGCCGAGCGATATTGCCGGCCATAATCATCTGCTTCTCTTCCAAAGTGACCTCACCATCCAGCAGGGCATTGTATTTGGCTACTTCGACGTGCGTCAGTGCGAACGGCGTATCGCTACCGAAGCAAACCCTGGCTGCCCCAAGGACCCGGATAGCCCTGAGAACGGCGACAGCCTTCACCGCACTGCCGATCAGCGTGAGGTTGGGACATTCTTGCGCCATCTCGATGGCAGCGTTGGAGAGGTCAGCATAGCCCACGCCCCCCATGTGCACCATCAGGATTTGCACCTCCGGGTACATCTTGGCGATCCTGGCAACGCGGAAGGGATGAGTAGCCTCAAAAGCGTCGGTGCCGACGTGAAAGGCCAGCAGTTTACCGGTCTTGGCGATCTCTTTGACGATGGGGAGAGAGATTTCCGGATCATCAATGTAGTAGCTATTCTGTGCGCCGTTAAGCTTGACGCCGTAAAAGCCATAGTCTTCGATGCAGCGTTTCACGGCGTCCTTTGCCTTGTCCAAGCCCAGGCGCGGGTCGGCCCAGCCGAAACCGAGGACCCGATCTGGATGTTGTTGCACAGCCTGGTGAACATAGGCGTTGGATTCATCAATCTCACGCATGTAGGGGGGGCGCAGCCAGGTCAGCGCCTTGGCGACTCCTGCACGATCCATGCGGCGCAGCAGTTCATCGATGGTGATTGCATTTGCATCCTCACCCGTGGGCGAAATGTGGGTATCCGCATCAATAATCAAAGTAGTCTCCTATGGCTCAACTATGTACAGATTCACACGACCGCCATGGTCGGAAGCATACAGAATCCGGCTGCCATCCCAACCCCACGTCGGATGGCAATGACTAGATTGGGTGTGCCACGAGGTCTTGTGGTTGCATAGAATCTCAAGTTTAGCCTTCTCTCCAGAGATGTCAATGAGCACCAGGTCCTCCACGTCGTCGCCGACCAGCAACGTGTTGTCCGGGTTGGCGTGGTAGTGGTTGCAGTAGTAGGGCATCTCGATGCGCCTGACCACACCGCCGTTCCGGTCCGCCAGTCCGACAAAAGGGATCATCGTTTTCTGCTTGACCGCGACTTTGGTGGCGACGGCCTGGGTGCGATCGGATGTGATGGTGCCATCGTGGCCGGGGCCACGGTTATCGAAAAAGATGTACCCATCCTGGGTCCAGAACTCGTGCCCGACCGAGTCCTGCTCCTGCTGCCGGAAACAGGGCCGCGCCTCACGTGAGACAAAGTCGAGCAACCAGATGCGCTGGGTAACCAAGTGCCACGGTCCCTCGTGGCAGAAGGTCGCCAGCGTGCTGTCGTCCGGACAGAACTGAAAGTGGCTTACCCAGTGTGTGTCCTTAAAGACATCGAACCAGTCAGAGCCGTCAAGATACGCCAGGGTGATACGACCATCTTTGACCAGGTAGTAGTGATCTTTGAATCCGGCATAGTTGGGCCCACGAGGCACGTCTACTTTCTCGTTGCGGTAAAAGGCGACGTATCGTCGGTTGGAACTGATCGAGGGAGCGCCCACTCTGAAATTACCTGTCTCTTTGTAGATCGTAGAGATTTCGCCGCTTTCAGTATCAAGTTTCTTGATCCTGTTTCCCGCTGCATAGACGACGATGCGGCTATCCGGCGTTTTGGTCACATTACCGATGGATGTCTCTTCATCGGTCAATTGCACGATCTCACCGCTGTCGAGGTCCATACGGAAGAGATTGTAGAGCGGATGCTCGTGTGGGGCCTTGTCTTCACCAGAAGCCCGGTCGGAACGAAAGATGATCTCGCCCCTGTGCACATCAAACGAGTTTTCGGTGAAATAGAGATGCACGTTGTTACCAGTCGACGTCAACTGCCTAATGGTTCGCCCCGTCTTCTTGTCCTTGAATTCGCGGATTTCAGAATTCCATGTTTGACCTATCATTTTCCTTACCTCCATCAGCTATTTCAAAAAGTCCTCCCGGATCGGCGTAAAACAATCTACCAGCCGGACGTGTTCGGTCAGTTGCTGGATCGAATGAGGTTTCCCAGAGGGGACCAGGAATATGTCACCAGGCCCAAGATGTGTTTCCTCGTCATCCATGACAAAGATAACTTCGCCTTCCGCCACATAAGAGGCCTGCTCATGGGGGTGCGAATGAGGCGGATCTGGCCGATCTTTAGGGCCATCGTAAAAGTCTACGACGACGATCATCAAGTTGTCCGTGTGTCCAAGCCGCCGCTCGGCCCCTTCCCGAATCCTTTCCACCGGCATTTTACCGTATTTGTGGGTTGCCATAACCATATCCCTTCCAGTCTAGAGGAGAGCCCTATAACCTGACCGCTGTCCGCGTCTGAGCTGATTCATATCCAGCAAAGACGGCTCTCATCACCCGGTTCAAATAGTCCTCACCTTCGGTTTCAAACTCTCTGCCAGAGAGCAGACAGTCAACAAACTCCTGCAACGCTGCTCGGACCGAATCACCCCGATACCCCACATCTGGAATCCGGTACTCGTGCTCGAAAACAGGCTTGAACAGAGGCTTGACCGTTATCGTCCCATCTCTGTCCAACCTGACAAAGCCATTCATGCCCTCAATTCGCGCCTGGTCACAGATGGGCTCCGCCACGTCCGGTTCAGAACCTCTGGTCGAGTATATCATCCCCCATATTCCGCCCTCGAGATTGAGGTGAACGCACACACTGTCCTCACCTCGCGTCGCCCCACAGACGCGCCGCATGTCGCAAAAGACCTCCTGGATGGTTCCACCGAGGAATCTGGTCACATCTATCAGATGTATCACTGACTCTATCAGCAGAAATCGCTCCATGTCGCGGAAATAGGGCTGTCTGGAAACGAGATGTATATTGCCGAAAAAACCACATCCTACGGTGATGCCCCTTAACATCCTTGCTCTCCCTAGAGCGGGTAGCGATGGCTCTGTCAGATGTCCAACGCTTGCATCAACCCTCTGATATACCCTACCTGCCACGCTCTACTGGAATGTCTCCAATCGCTGTCACCGGTGAGTCCAAAGTGGTGATCTGGCACAATATATCCCTCATACCCCACTTCCTTGAGCGCTTCCAAGTTCGCGATCATATCCCCATCACCCTCGTGGGGAAAGACCTCGGCGTACTTGGGAACCGTTCCAACCACGTTCCTAAAGTGGACATAGAATATCTTGTCCCTTTGTCCAAAGCAGCGGATAACCTCAGGGACGTTCTCCCCAGCCTCCTGCATACACCCCAGGCACAGCAGGAGCCCATTGTACTGGCTAGGGACCAACTCGACAAGCCGCTCCAAGCCCTCAAAGTTGAAAAGCGCCTGGTGCACACCCCGGTAGTACTCTACAGGAGGGTCATCAGGATGGGTGGCCAGCCTGACCCTGGCCTCTTCGGCCACAGGGACGATCCATTCGTAGAAGTAGGCGATGCGGGACCATACCTCCTCCCTGGAGACCTCGCCCGCTGGCCTGTCGTCTAACTCGCCCTTTATGCGTTCAGAATCGAAGGTGGTTAGAAACGCCCCCCCCCTGCCAACCGGGAGCCTTTCGTAGCCTGGGTGCCAACTTGGCCCTTCCTTGGCCCAATAGGTGGTTCGCTGGTCAATGATGACGACCGGGGAGGATGCGCCGTCTGCATATGCCTCACCGATGCTCCGTATCGTCGTGCGGACGTTCTCGATCTCTCGATCCCGTTCGGGCAGCCCCAGAAGCTGGTTCTTGATACACTCGCCACCCAGCCCGATGCCGGTCAGCTCGAGATCATATCTGGCAAAGCGCTCGCGCATCTCCCGGACGTTGCCTACCGTGAGGTAACAACGCTCCGTGTAGCCTGGACAGGCTGCGGCCCAGATGCTGGCCCCATCGGCACCAATCTGTTGAGCGAACTTGAGACGATCATCTGCCCCATCGTTTGATCTCAGACCTATTTTCAAGATGGGTCCTCCTGTGATAAAGTCAATTGTCCCATCGGCCTGAGGTCGATGCCTCGGCCCCAGACCTGGCGCACCGTCTCCAGGTAGAACCTGTAATTCTCCAGCGGTACGTCGGGAGGCACGAGATGATCGCAGAAGCCGACGTAGCCACCTTCCTCCACCAGGGGCGTCAGACGATGGACCTCCTGCTCGATCTTTTCCTTGGATCGGGCCAGGATGCGTTTGTCGAATCCACCCAGCATCAGCAGATCCTCTCCATATTCCCTACGAAAGTCGATCGGGTCAGCACCCCACGTACCGACTTCGACGGGAAACATACAGTTCACGCCAGCGTCAAGCCACAACGGGATCAGTCTGTCGATCTTGCCATCACAATCGACCCAGATCACGTCCACGCCGTGCCGGTGCAGGAGATCGGCGATGCGCCGGTAGTGCGGCACTAGGAACTGTTGAAAGTGCTTTGGGCTCAGCAGCGGGCCGGCCTTGTAGCACATGTCTTCCCACATGCCGCAGGCGTCAAAGCACCCGCCGGTCTCCAGAACGCGGCTCAACGTGCCGATGATACAATCGGCAACAATGGTCACCATCTCCTCGAACCAGGGTGGATCGTCGTATACGACGTAGGACAGATTCTCCAGGCCCATCCAATTACGAAGCCAACCATAGAGACTGCCACCGGGCAAGACGAGGGGGTAGTCGCGGTTAGGGTCTATCCAGGACTTGATACGCTCCTCCCAGTCCGCTGGATAGCGGTGCGGATGGGTCGGGTCCAAGCGCGGCACATAGTACCTGCGCCAACTATCGCGATCCACGAGCAGATGACCCAGGTGCTTTGGGATCGAGCCCATAAATTTCTTTCGGAGCACGCGGACGCCATCTTCCTGCTGAACGATTTCGTGGTCTCCACGATCATCCAGGACTATTTCCTCAAAAGGCGGTACGAGCCCTACCTCCACGCCTATGGCAGAGGCAGCCCTGCGGATCGGAAAGTCCATCCCAAAGAACTCGTGGAAAAAGTTGTGGTCGGTATTCACCACATGCCTGGGCAGGCCCTGGCCATGCCAGGTCACGAGCGTCTCGTCCCAGTAGCCAAAGTCGCATATCGGCGACCGGTCGCGCGGCTGGTAGTGCATTGTGGCCGTGAAGCGTTCGCGATCGTTCAACATCCTCTCATTTCCGCGTCAGGCTCTGCGGCAACCAGTATGACCGGCCTATCGGCTCTGGACGTAATGGTGAACCGTTCGCGCGCCGCTTTTGGGTTTAATCGCTTCAAGCCATCTCATCGCGCACCTGCCTGATCCAGGCCAGCACCTGCGCAACCTTGTTCGAGATCGCTTCAAAATCCCCTGCTGCCACCAGTCCTTTTGCGATCAGCTTGGATCCCATGCCCACGCAGGCCACGCCAGCCTCAAACCAGGCCCGGATGCTCTCCTCCGTGGCGTCCACGCCGCCGGTGGGCATGATGCGCGTCCAGGGCATCGGGCCGCGCA
>CAYUIS010000017.1:0-15922 GCA_964444825.1 uncultured Anaerolineales bacterium
AAGTTTGACTGCTAGGGCGATCACATTTAGCTGGCCACAGCTCTGAGCCCCGTCCCCGGGGTGTCTTGCGCGATGAGAGTCCGCTGCCGTAGCCCGATTTTGTGAAGACCGGCCCCGGGGACGAGGACCCTGTCCTTGACCGGACAGGACAAGGGCTGGGAGCGCTAAATGCGATAGTCCTGATTAGACTGGGGGAGGAGACGTGATGACACTAAGCCTGGACGCAATTGGCAAAAAGATCGGACCCGTTTCCAGCGCGTACGACTGGAAGGACGTCATCCTCTACGCGCTGGGCGTGGGGGCGGGATCTGACGAGTTGGCGTACGTCTATGAGAGCAAACTGAAGGTGATTCCCTCGTTCGCCGTCACGACCGTGTATGACTTTTTTCAGGAGTTTGTGGTCAACGCCGGGGTCAACCTGGCTGGTATCCTCCACGGGGAACACGAGCTGATCTTTTACAATCCAATCCCTCCGGAGGGTGGGGAGCTATCGAGCGAAGGGCAGATCACGCATATGTACGATAAGGGGGCGGGTAGGGGGGCGCTGGTGATCGGCCAGATCGATACGTACCACGCCGATGGGCGCAAGCTGTTCACCAACGTCGCCACCCTGTTCGCCCGCCTCGATGGCGGGTTTGGTGGCGAGCCGGGGCCGCGAGAGAGCTTCGATTTCCCAGACCGCGAGCCTGATTTTGAGGAGGTGGCGCACCCCTCGGCTGACCAACCCCTCGTGTACCGGCTCTCGGGGGACACGTTTGCCCTGCACGTGGACCCCGACTTTGCCAAAATGAGCGGTTTTGAGGGGCCGATCATGCACGGTCTATGCACCCA
Organism: uncultured Anaerolineales bacterium; assembly: GCA_964444825.1. Lineage (GTDB taxonomy): Bacteria > Chloroflexota > Anaerolineae > B4-G1 > B4-G1 > CAYUIS01. Next base: position 832 of record CAYUIS010000017.1, read on the forward strand.
CGGATATGCCTGCTGGGCCGTCATCAAACACCTGTTCCCAGGAGAGCCGGAGCGGATGACCAGGTTCCGCAATCGTTTCTCCAAACCCCTCTACCCGGGCGTGCCGATCAAGACCCAGATCTGGAAAGTTGATTCGGGCAAGGCCCTCTTCAAGACGGTCAACGCCGAGACAGGTGAAGTGGTCCTTGACCGGGGCATCGTCGAGTGGATGAGCCGGGAGGAGATGGACAGGCGTGCCGCTATGGGAGGCATCCGCTTCGACGGCCGGGTGGCGATCGTGACGGGGGCAGGTGGCGGGCTGGGGCGTGTGTATGCCGTCGAACTGGCCAAACGGGGGGCCAAGGTGGTCGTCAATGACCTGGGCAGCGCTCGGGATGGCACAGGCGAAGGTTCCACCCGTCCGGCCGATGCGGTCGTGCAGGAAATCGTGGACGCTGGCGGAGAGGCGGTGACCAACTACGACTCGGTGGCCACGCTGGAGGGTGGGCAGAACATCGTCCAGACGGCGCTGGGGCGGTTTGGGCAGGTGGACATCCTGATCAACAATGCAGGGATACTGCGGGACAAGTCGTTCGCCAAGATGACGCCCGAGATGTGGGAGGGAGTGCTGGGCGTCCATCTACAGGGGGCGTACAACGTGACGAGCGCGGCGTTCCGGGCGATGCGGGAGCGGGGGTATGGGCGGATCGTGATGACGACGTCGGCGGCCGGGTTGTTCGGGAACTTTGGGCAGACGAACTACAGCGCGGCGAAGATGGGGTTGGTGGGGATGATGAACACGCTGAAGCTGGAGGGGGAAAAGTACAACATCAAGGTGAACACGGTGGCGCCGTTGGCGGGGACGCGGTTGACAGAGGACGTGATGCCGGGAGAGTTGTACGAGAAACTGGACCCCGAGCTGGTAGCGCCCCTCGTGCTCTATCTCTGCTCGGAGCAGTGTCCCGTCGCCGGCCACATCTATAACGCCGCAGCGGGTTCTTATGGCCGCGTGGCCATCGTGAGCGGGCCCGGAACGTGGCTGGGGGCTGAAGGTGAGGGTCTGAGCCCTGAGTCGGTGGCCGCCAATTGGGCCAGGATCACGTCCCTCCAGGGTGCACGAGAATATGCCGACGCCAACGCCGCCCTGATGGACATGCTGACGCCGAAGCCAGAGGGGGAAGCAGAAGTGGAAGAAAAAAGCGGAGCGGAGGGGACCTCAGGGGAGGGCGGTATGTCTGTCCGGGATGTGTTCGACCGGATGGCCGAGTTCTTCCGGGCGGACGCAGCGGCCAACGTGGACGTCGTCTTCCAGTTCAGCATCTCCGGTCCTGGCGGCGGCGACTGGTGCGTTACGGTCAACGACGGCGACTGCGTGGTGGAGGCGGGCGTCTGCGCCAAGCCCACAACCACGCTCAAGATGTCGGACGAGGATTTTGTCAAGTACAGCAGCGGTCAACTGCCGGCGATGCAGGCGTACACCAGCGGCAAGCTCAAGATCGAGGGCGACCTGAAAAAATCGCAGCTTGTCGAAAAGCTGTTCAAGTTCTAATCGGAGGAAGCGATGATTGGCATTACATCCTACGGTGGCTACATACCCCGATTGCGTCTGAACCGCATCAGCATCTTTCAGAACATCGGTTGGTTGGTGCCGGCATTGATCATGGTGGCCCAGGGCGAGCGGTCGATGTGCAACTGGGACGAGGACAGTCTGACGATGGCTGTGGCGGCGTCCAGGGACTGTCTGGCCGGTGTGGATAGAGGCGAGCTGGACGGCCTGTACCTGGCGTCGGTCACCCTGCCCTTCGCCGACCGGCTCAGCGCGGGTATCGTGGCCACGGCGCTGAACCTGCGGGACGATATCTTGACCGTGGACTTGACCTCGTCCCTTAAGGCGGGCACCTCAGCCCTGATCGCCGGGCTGGAGGCGATCAAGAGCGGGGAGAAGCGACGGGTTCTCGTCACCGCTTCGGACAGGCGAGAGGCAAAGGCGGCTTCCTTTTACGAGATGTGGTACGGTGACGGCGCCGCATCCCTGTTGTTGGGCGAAGGTGACGACGTGATTGCTGAATTCAAGGGAGCTTATTCGGTCTCGTATGATTTCGTGGACCATTACCGCGCAGCGCGGCAACGTTTCGACTACGCGTGGGAGGAACGGTGGGTGCGCGAGGAAGGCTACGGGAAGATCATCCCAGGGGCTATCGAGGGGCTGTTGGCCAAGCTGGGGCTGTCGATGGCGGAGATCGACAAGGTGATCTACCCATGCTTCATCAAGCGGCAACACGCCAGCATCGCAAAGGCCCTCGGTGTCACGCCGGACAAGGTGGTGGACAATATGCACGAGGTGTGCGGCGAGACCGGTACCGCCCACCCGTTGGTGATGCTCGTCCGCGCCCTGGAGGAGGCTCAACCAGGGGAGCGTTTTATCGTCGCAGGTTTCGGGCAGGGCAGTGACGTCTTGTGCTTTGAGATCACGGAAAACATCCGCAATCTGCCGCCGCGGACCGGTATCACGGGCTCCTTGGCCGACGGCAAGCCGACCGATAATTATTTGAAATTCCTCAAGTTCAGGGACCTGATCGTGACAGAGACGGGGATCCGCGCCGAGGCGCCTGCTCAGACGGCGATGACGGCGCTGTGGAGAAAGCGCCACATGATCCTTGGGCTGGTCGGTGGCCGGTGCACCGAATGTGACACGCCGCAGTTCCCCAAGATGGACATCTGTGTCAACCCCGCGTGTGGTGCGCTCCACTCGCAGGAGGATTACGAGTTCGCCGACGTACCGGCTACGGTCAAGTCCTTCACCGGCGATATGCTGGCAGTGTCAGTAGATCCGCCCGCCATCTATGGCCTGGTACAGTTCGACGGCGGCGGGCGGTTTATGGCCGATTTCACTGATTGCGAGTTGGACGATCTCGAGGTCGGTGTGCCGGTCAGGATGGTCTTTCGCCGCCACCACACCGACGAGGAGCGGGGCTTTGTCGGTTACTTTTGGAAGGCAGTTCCTCTCGCTCAAGAGGCGGAAGCAGAGGCCGCGCTGGAAGCCGAGGAGGCCGCCGAGATTCGTTTCGACGATCGGGTGGCGATCGTGACGGGTGCAGGGGGAGGACTGGGGCGTGTGTATGCCCTCGAACTGGCCAAACGGGGGGCCAGGGTGGTCGTCAACGATCTGGGCGGTCCTCGGGATGGTCTGGGTGATGGTTCGTCCCGTCCTGCTGAAACGGTGGTCGAGGAGATCGTCGCTGCGGGGGGCGAAGCGGTGGCCAACTATGACTCGGTGGCCACGCTGGAGGGCGGAGAGAACATCGTGGAGACGGCGCTGGCCCAGTACGGGCGGGTGGACATACTGATCAACAATGCAGGGATACTGCGGGACAAGTCGTTCGCCAAGATGACGCCCGAGATGTGGGAGGGAGTGCTGGGCGTCCATCTGCAAGGGGCCTACAACGTGACAAGCGCGGCGTTCCGGGCGATGCGGGAGAGGGGGTATGGGCGGATCGTGATGACGACGTCGGCGGCGGGGCTGTTCGGGAACTTTGGGCAGACGAACTATAGCGCGGCCAAGATGGGCTTGGTGGGGATGATGAACACGCTGAAGCTGGAGGGGGCCAAGTACAACGTCAAGGTGAACACGGTAGCGCCGCTGGCGGGGACGCGGTTGACGGAGGACGTGATGCCGCGAGATCTGTATGAGAAACTGGACCCCGAGCTTGTAGCGCCCCTCGTGCTCTACCTCTGTTCGGAGGAATGTGCCGATACGGGCTTGATCCTGAACGCGGGCGGCGGGTTCTTTGGCCGAGCGGCGGTGGTCGCGGCGCCCGTTGTCCTGGTCGGTGACGGTCAGCAGCCGCCCTCGTTGGAGGAGATCCATCGTCATTGGGCCAAGATCGATGATATAGCGGGCGCGCAGACATACACCAATGCGAACGCGATGTTGATAGACCTGATGACGCCCAGGTCGGCAGAGGAACCACGGGAACAGAGGACGGGAGACACCGGGGGGCAGGCCGAAGAGGGGGAATTGACGTCCGTCCAGACCGTGTTCGACCGGATGGGCCAGTTCTTCCAGGCGGACGCGGCAGCCGGTGTGGACGTCGTTTTCCAGTTCAATATCTCTGGTCCCGGAGGCGGGGATTGGACTGTCGTCGTCAGAGACCAGACCTGCACGGTGGAGGCAGGCGTCCATCCCAAGCCTACCACCACGCTCAAGATGTCGGAAGAGGATTATATCAGTTACGTCAGCGGTCAACTGCCAGCGATGCGGGCGTACACCAGTGGCAAGCTAAAGATCGAGGGCGACCTCATGAAATCGCAGCTTGTCGAAAAGCTATTCAAATTCTAGGACCGAGCGACCGACGACGAGGAAGATCAAAGGAGTGGAATATGCCCAGTGTCAAAGATGGCCCCAGTTCAAATCTGTTCGATCCGCTACCGTTCAAGGGAAACGTAGCAATCCCCGACCTGGCCGGCATTGGCATCTCGGATCAGATGTCGGCCGCCCTGGAGCACGCGCCGAGCGGTGTGTGCGTTGGCTGGGGAATCCCCTTTGAGATCGGAGATGTGCTGGCGCTCAAGGATCGCGCGATCACCGTCGAGTTCAGCCCGGTGGTCTCTCAGTGGCTCGTCTTTAAACACACCTCGGATCAACGACAAGTGGAGCCTGGCCCTGGCGGGTTCTTTTCGCCGATGCGGGGGCAGGGGCAACTCGCCGAACATGCAGCCGACTATGTGATGATCTACGCGGACGGCACGGAGGAGCGCGAGCCGATCCGGCGCCGCTTCCAGATTGGTGCGTTTTCACGCCTCTGGGGCGAGAATTGCTTTCAAGCGGTCGCACACCACAAACCACATCCAGTACGAGCGTCGCACGAACAACTACGTGCTGGATGGGGATGGACCCAGACCCGCGTCACGGCGGCAGATGGGCGGCCGTGGATAGACTGGCTGTGGGCGTGGGAGAACCCACACCCGGACAAACCCCTCGTCGGCCTACGCTTCGAGCCGGTCTCAGGCCTCATTTTGGTGTCGGCAGTTTCGGCGGGCGCAGCGCCCTCCAATCCGCTCCGCTGGCGGACCCGCCGCAAGGCCTGTCTCACGCTGCCTGAGGGAGAGGATTTCCGGCCCAACCTGGACGAACACGGGCTGCTTGAGCAGATCCAGCTTGATATGGGACAGATCATCTCGGCGACGCCGCGCCTGAGGTACCCGAACGACACGTGGAGCGACACGTACAATAACAAGACTCCAGGCGAATCAGGGCGCGATGTGCTGATCGAGTACACCGCGCATCCAGATGCCTCCTTCCATCTCTCCGATGGACGGACCATTCCGGTGGCACAGGTCGAGGACGACCAACTCGCGCTTCCTCTGCTGCCAGTGCCACCGGCGACCCGACGGATCAACCTACGGGTGCTGGAGAGTGGCACCGGTATGTGCGTTCCGGTCAAGCTACACGTCCACGGCGAGTGGGACGAGTACCTGCAGCCGGTAGATCGTCACCGTCTCCTAAATCCGGCCTGGTTCGAGGACTATAGTGTGGACTTTGTCCACGCCGGCACCTGGGAGGGGGGTAGCCTTCATCCCCATTTCTGCACCTATATCCCAGGTGAGACGACCATCGACCTGCCGCTAGGGCGCGTATACGTCGAGGTGTCGAAGGGATTTGAGATTCGGCCCAAACGCAACGTGGTCCAGGTGACGCTTGATACCGAGGAAATCGTTCTAGAGATCGACAGGGTCCTGCCGTGGCGCGAGAAGGGCTGGGTCACAGCCGACACCCATGTGCATTTTCTGTCACCAATGTCCGCTCTGCTGGAGGGCTCCGCAGAGGGTGTGAACGTCGTCAACCTGTTGGCCAGTCAGTGGGGGGAGTTGATGACCAACGTGGGCGACTTTGACGGCAAGACCACGTGGGGCTCGAAGGAAGCTGGTGGAGATGGAGAGTATCTGGTACGTGTGGGAACCGAAAACCGCCAGCACGTACTGGGGCACATCTCCTTGCTGGGCTATCGGGGTAGGATCATCGCGCCGATGACGACCGGCGGTCCGGACGAATCCGCCCTGGGTGATCCCATCGAGATCCTGCTGACCGAGTGGGCCAGGCAGTGCAAGAAGCAGGGGGGATTGGCTGTCCTGCCGCACTTTCCGCAGCCGCGCGCCGAGCATGCGGCCAGCATCGTCAGTGGAGACATCGATGGGCTCGAGATGACGTCCTGGGGAAACCTGTATGGAGGGATCGATCCATACTCACTCTCCGACTGGTACCGCTACCTCAACTGTGGGTACCTGGTGGCCGCTGTCGGTGGCACGGACAAGATGTCGGCCAACACGGCTGTGGGGACCGTGCGCACCTATGCCCGGATCGGCATGGGTGAGCCTTTCACCTACGAGACGTGGATGAACGCGGTCCGCCGGGCAGAGACCTTTGTGACCTATGGGCCGTTGCTCAAGTTCGCGGTAGACGGGCATCCGATGGGAGGCCGCATCGAGATGTCCGCCAGTGGTGGCACCGTTGACGTAACGTGGCAGGTCGCCAGCGTCACCGTACCGATGTCCCGGGTCGAGCTGGTCGTGAACGGGGAGATCCGCGAAAGCGTGGCAGTTGGACCCGAAGAGGGAAGCGGGCATTGGTCCGTCAAGGTGGACAAGAGTTGCTGGCTGGGTCTGTTGGTGCGGGGCAATTACGCCGACAAGCCCGAGATCATCGCCGCCCATTCTTCACCGGTGATGGTCGCCGTTGAGGGATCGCCGATGCTTGCTGCGGCCGATGCGGTCACCATCCTCGAACAGATCGAGGGCGCCCTGGCCTATCTGGACACGGTCGGCACGCGAGCCGAGGACGTCGCCTACAAGCGCATGCGTCTGGTTTTGGAGTCGGCGCATCGCTCCCTGCACAACCGGATGCACCAGCTCGGAACCTATCACGGGCACACACCTGTGACCGACCATCCAGAGCATCATCCGTGAATTGTGACTGGGGCAAATCAGTGGGACGTGGAACGGGAAGTGGCAAGCCGTGATGATTTTCACATATCACGAATCACGGTTCCAAGAGATACACGAGTAGGGAGAGCAAACTATATGGCCACAGGAATTCGAGACAAAGTCGCCATCATCGGCATGGGCTGCACAAAGTTCGGCGAGCGCTGGGATGTGGGTTCCGAGGAGCTGATGGTCGAGGCCTTTGAGGAGGCGGTCGAGGATGCTGGGATCGATCGGCAGGAGATCGAGGCGGCGTGGCTGGGCACCTGTTTTGAAGAGGTAAGCGTCGGCAAGAGCGCGTTGCCCCTGTCCCTCACGTTGCGTCTGCCCAAGATTCCCGTCACCCGGGTGGAGAACTATTGCGCCACCGGGACTGAGGCATTCCGCGGGGCATGTTATGCCGTGGCTTCGGGGGCGTATGACATCGCCCTGGCACTGGGCGTGGAGAAACTCAAGGACATTGGCTACGGGGGTCTGCCCAACTGGGGCTCTGACGCCGGCACGCTGGCCTGGCAGTGGATGCCCAACGTGACCGCCCCCGGAGCCTTTGCCCAGTTGGCCACCGCCTACGCCGCCAAGCACGATATCGCCATTCCTGATCTGAAACGGGCGATGGCCCACGTCTCTGCCAAGAGCCACGCCAACGCCGTTCTGAACCCCAAAGCCCACCTGCGCAGGGCTGTCAGCGTTGACCAGGTGATGGCCGCCCCCACCATCGCCTATCCCCTGGGGTTGTTCGACTGCTGCGGCGTCAGCGATGGCGCGGCCTGTGCCATCGTCGCCACGCCCGACATCGCCAGGGGATTGGGCAAGCGAGACTGTGTCAGCGTCAAGGCGCTCCAGTTGGCGCTCAGCAGCGGAGAGGAGATGGGCTACAATGCGTGGGACGGAGATCACTTTGTCACCACCTCCAAATGCAGCGCGGTGGCCTATGAGGAAGCGGGCATCACCAACCCCCGGGAAGAGATCAGCATGATGGAGGCGCACGACTGTTTCTCGATCACCGAGCTGGTGACGATGGAAGATCTCCACATTTCAGAGCGAGGACAGGCCCCTCGGGACATACTGGATGGTTTCTACGACCTGGATGGTCAGATTCCCTGCCAGCCTGACGGTGGGCTCAAGTGCTTTGGTCATCCCATCGGCGCGTCTGGACTGCGCATGCTATACGAGATGTATCTCCAATTCCAGGGACGGGCTGGCGAGCGCCAGATACCGAATCCCCGCTACGGCCTCACCCACAACCTGGGCGGTATGCCCTATATGAACGTCAGTTGCATCGCCATCGTCGGGCCATATGGGAGCTGACATGCGAAACACGGTGAACAACGGCGACCCTGACACCTGCCCGTGTTGAAGGAATTCAGAGGAGGATAGTCGCGATGAGGGTGAATTATCAGATGAACGCTACTCCCCAGTTTAGGGTGCTGTCCGATGACCAGATCGAGGAGGTTTTCTACGCTGCCCTGGACGTCTTGGAACGGGTGGGGACAAGGGTCTACGGAGAGGAAGCTCTGTCACTGCTGCGCGACGCTGGTTGCCTGATAAACGGCAGCGATGGTTTGGCAGAATCAGCGGGATCCTTGGCGTATATCCCATCCTGGTTGGTCAAGCAGGCTTTGAGCACTGTGCCAGAGCGGGTCGTCGTTGCTGGGCGGGATCGGAGCAAGCGTATCTACCTGGAAAAGGACAAGATCCACTTTGGCACTGGCTCCGATTGCCCTTCCCTGGTGGATCCCTACACGGATGAGGTGCGCAGGTACACTTATCAGGATGTGTACAACGCCGCCAGGATCAGCGATGCTTTGCCCCATATCGATTTTCACATGTCGTTGGGCCTGACCTCGGGTGTGCTTCCGCAGACCTACGACCGCCATCAGTTCCTGGCGATGCTGCGAGGCACTTCCAAGCCGCTTGTGATCACGGCGGTGGATAAAGAGGGGCTGGCCGATCAGTACCAGATGGCCTGTGAAGTCCTGGGCGGTACGCAGGAATTTGCCAAAGTGCCCCTCTTTGTCATCTACATCGAGCCTAGCTCCCCGCTGACCAATTCTGTCGAGGCCGTGCAGAAGGTCGTGTACGCGGCTGACATGGGCATACCGGCCATATACACGCCTTGTATCATGTGCGGAGGCACTGGCCCTGTCACACTGGCCGGCACAATGGTCCAAGGGCTGGCCGAGTATCTGGTGGGAATGGTTATTGCGCAGCTCAAGCGACAGGGAGCAGCGGTCATCATGGGGGGAGTGAACTCCCCGATGGATATGAGGACCTCGATACTGTCCTATGGTGCGCCGGAATTGGCGCTGATCAGCGCGGCTATGACGGACGTCGCCAAGTGGTTGCGGGTGCCCATGTTCTCCACCGCTGGTTGCTCTGACGCCAAAGTTCTCGATCAACAGGCGGCCATCGAGGCTGCCGTGTCCGTGGTCTTTGCCGCGCTATCGGGTGCAAACCTGATCCATGATGTGGGTTACCTGGAATCGGGCCTGTTGGGCTCCTTCGACATGCTGGTCATGTCCGATGAGGCCATCGGTATGGCCAAGCATATCCTGCGCGGCATCACGATCAACCCGGTGACACTGGCTGTGGACGCTATTGAGAAAGTAGGTCCCGGTGGCCAATACCTGGCCCAAGCGCACACACGCCAGCACTTTAGGACAGAGTTGTGGTCGCCGCGACTTATGGACCGGCAGATGCGTCGGGCTTGGGAAAGAAGCGGAGGCAAGACGATGGCTGACCGGGTGCGAGCCAAAGTGCTGAGCATTCTTGAGCACCACGAATCGATGCCTATCCCCCCGGAGGTGGAGGCTAGACTTGGGGAGATCGTTGCTCGAGCCGACGCAAGTCACAAGAACTAGATAAAGTCTATTCCATACTGGCGCTGCCCCAGATCGCTCTAGCTGTCAATGGAGCTTCATCTCTCTGCGACGAGAGCCCGGTCACCGTGCCCGGGCTCTTTTGATAGGGTAGATGTAACCAAATTGTAACGCTTATGTAGTGTACATACTGGTATAATGTGAGAGTCCGAACGCCTGCTGCGGCAGGGATTGTCGACTGACCGTTTACTGACGGATGCAGCAGAAGGGAAAAAGTGAAGCAACGTCTTGGGCAATGGGCCATAGCCCTGGCATTGATGCTGACGCTGGGTTTGCCACGCACCGTGCGTGCCCAGCGTCCGGCGGATTTGCGATTGGACAAAGTCGCGGACGCTCGCCAAAGTGTCCCCGGCGACAGGCTGGTATTCACCCTCACGCTGACGAATGAAGGGACGGCGGAACTGGACGGCCTGATTGTGAGCGACGTTACCCCTGAGGGCACGGCTTTTATGGGTGCCTCTGGTCCTCGCGATTGGATGATTACCACGCCTAATCAGGGTGCTGAGGGAGAGATACTGTGGCGCAGCACCGCGCCGCTCCAGCCAGCCGAGAGCGTGGCGCTTGAGTTTGTGGTCACGGTACAGTCACAGGCTGGACCAAGTCTAAAAAGCCAGGGTTGTACGGTGCAAGCTGACGGATGGACTGATGCGTTGGTTGGCCCGACTGTCACAGTAGACGTCCTCACGCCAACCAGCACTCCGAGACCAGTACCTGAGGAGCAGCCGTCCAAACGCGCTCCTCTGGTGTCAGCGCTCGGTGGACTGCTTCTTATTGGCGTCGCCGTGGTGCTGGTTCTAGGGCAACGACGGCGGATGAATCGGTAGGATAGATGGAGGTGTACGATGTGGAGGCAAGCATCAACTCGGGTGGGAATCCTAACACTGGCGATACTTTTAGGTCTGGGAGCCAGCGTTGCGTTGCCAATCCTCATGGCGACCCAAGCAGGCGGTATCAGCGTGATGGCTGCTCCGCCAACTTCCGACCACCCTGCCCCCTTGCTGGACCCCACGAGTGGTATTACGGCCCTCAAGACTGCTCCCCTCATGGTATACCAGGCTTTGGGGGCCGGGCAGACCATCATCCCGTACAGCCTGACCCTCACTAACCCCGGTGGCTTCACCATATTCCAGGGAGCCATTGTCACAGACAGGCTGCCGGCCGGCACTACATTGCTGGGCGGCAGTACCGGTACCGCGCCAGAATGGAGCGGTATATTTCCTGAGGGGGGTACGGTGGTCACCTATACCCTGGAAGAAACCACCACTGCAACCATCATCGACGTGGGTGGCTATTATGCTGAGGTGCCTGTCCCGGTGCGAGACAGGAGCGTATATGTGAACCCGCGCCACTGCTTCAGTGGCACCGTAAACGGCGTGGCGCGTGCTTTCTGCGAGAACTTGCCGGTGTCTACCACGATCCGAGCTCCCGATTTCAGCCTGGTAGAGATGGTATCCACACCTGTGTGCGCTGGAGGTCTGGTTACGTATACGCTGGCCGTCACAAATCCCGGCGGCGTACGCACCAGCGACAGCTTTACGATCACCGGTGGGATTGCGCCTGTTCTGAATGTGCTTCCGGGCACTATCTCCGATGGCGGTACCTGGACCCCCTATACCGTCACCTGGAACGTTGCTACCAATCTGCAGGCCAACGGCAGCAACCTCGTTGCTCGCACCTTTGCCGCATCTATCCCCAGCTCCACCGCGCACGGCACACTGCTGACCAACACGTACATCGTCGCCAGTCCCGAAGTGTTGCCTACCGTCTCCTCCTGGCGATCCTCCGGCGTGATGGTCACGCGCTTGATGGCGGCTTTCACCAACACCACCCCTGCCTGCCAGGATAACTGGGTCGTGTTCCACAACAACAGCACTGGCGCGACTGGCTATCAATGGGATCTTGGCGATGGCTCACCGATCAACACACAACCGAACCCCACCCATCTGTATGCCAGTCCCGGCACCTACACGGTTGTTCTGACCGCTACCGGCACGTGCGGCGCCTCCGTGGCCACCGATATAGTCACAGTCTACCCGCCGCCAACGCCAAGCTTGCAGATCTCGCCTGATCCCACCCAGCTAGGCGTCACGACCTACTTTAGCGACACGGGCTCCGGGGGCGCGACCTGGGACTGGCGCTTTGGCGATGGCACAACTGGTTCGACCGGCGTGTCGAACGTCGCTCACACGTACACGGGCACGCCGGGCTGGGTCACGGTGGTGATGACTTCCACCTCGGCCGCTGGCTGCTACAACACCACCTCGCGCCCTCTGCTGGTGCGCCCCGGTGCGCCATACACCGTCAGTATGAGCGCCTCGCCGCTCTATCCATCGGTCATGTCTTCCGCGGCCGTCACCGCGGCCGTCACCGACCAGTGGGGCAACCCGGTGTTGAACGGTACGGTCATCACTTTTACCGCTACCCCGCCGCCCGCCACCACTGCCCCACCTACCGATCCTACCGTTGGCGGCGAGGCTCATACCGTCGTCACCTCGACCCTGGTCGGGCCGGCGACCATTACTGGTATGGCGCCTAACGGGGTGTCCGGTGCAACGGTGGTCACCTTCACACCGGGCTCACCCTACAGCCTGACCTTGACCGTGACTCCTCTCAGCCTGACCGTGGGCAATGGAGCGGCGCTGACCGCTGTTGTGTTCGACCGGTACAATAACCCGATTCCAAATCAGATGATTACCTTTACTGCCGCTCCTGGCGTGTTGGGGAGTGGAACGATTGTACCCCCGACCGCCGCCACCGATGGGATGGGAGAGGCCCATGCCACCGTCATGTCGACGCTGCCTGGCCCCAAGATGATAACGGCTACCGCCACGGCCGGTGTGTGGGACACGGCGGTCGTGACTTTTACTACCGACGTCCCCCACACCATCAGCCTGGTCGCTGACCCGCTGACGCTCGTTGTAGGCAACAGTGCCGCGCTGACCGCTACCGTCACCGATCGGTTTGGCAACCCGGTGTCAGGAGAAACGCTCACCTTCTCCACGGGTGATGAACTCGACCTGGGCGGCATAACACCCCCCACCGACGTCACCGATGGGGCAGGTGATGCCCATTCATCCGTTATGTCTACCGCTGCGGGTCCCAAGACGATCCAGGCCACCGCCTCCAACCTGGTGTCTGCGACCGTTTTGGTGGACTTTGTCGCTGGGCCGCCACACTCGGTCACCCTGTGGGCGATTCCCGCTACCCAGAGCGCCGGCGCTTCATCCCAACTGCGAGCTCGGGTGCATGACGAATATGGAAACGTCGTAGCGGGTGAGGTCGTCACCTTCGCCACCTCTGACGACTTGGGTCTGGGGAGCGTCAGCCCGACTACTGATGCCACCAACGTATCTGGCTGGGCCGATTCCAACATCAGCGCCACCTTGGCTGGCCCCAAGCTGGTCGTCGCTACCACCGCCAACGATCTCAGCGACACGGTCACCGTCACTTTTGTGGCGGGTGCCCCCTATAGTCTGAGCCTGGTGGTCTTCCCCACTGGGCTGGAGGTGGGCAACAGCGCTCAACTCACGGCCACGCTGACCGACCAATATGCAAACCCCCTGTCTGGTTACGCCGTTGCTCTGGCTACCACTGATCCGCTGGGTCTTGGAGCGCTGGCCCCGCTCGCCGGCACGACGAACGTCTCTGGACAGGTCACATCAACCATCAGTTCTACATTGCTAGGAGTCAAGACCATCACCGCCACGCAGAACGGCCTGAGTGCCACCGTGCAGGTCGCGTTCACTGCTGGCGATCCCTCGACCGTGACGCTCGTGGGCGCGCCAGATAGTCTGGCGGTGGGTCAGAGCGCTGCGCTCACTGCCACTGTCACCGATCGCTTTGGCAACCCTATCGCCAGCAGCGCTGTCTGGTTCAGCGATGGTGACTTGGGCAGTGGCGGTATCAGTCCTCTGGGTGATGTTACCGACGACAATGGGCAGGCATTCTCCAGCATAAACTCGACTGTGATGGGTCCTCACGTGGTCCAGGCTCAGGAGAGCATGAGAGGCGTTACAGGCACAACAGTCATCACCTGGACGCCCGGTCCTCCGGCCGTCCTGTCCCTGATGGCACATCCCTTGACCCCAACCGTGGGTTCCGCCGCCTATCTGACTGCCACGCTGACCGATCAATACGGCAATCCGATCGGTGGGCAGCTAGTTGGCTTTACTACCATTGCGCCGTTGGGCGGCGGCTCGCTGTCACCAGGGACGAACACCACTGGATTGGACGGTCAAGCATACTCGGCCATCAGCTCCACCCTCACCGGCCAAAAGACCATCACTGCCACCAGCAACGGCCTGGTCGCCACGGTGGAGGTGACCTTTGGACTGGGTGCGCTGGCGACCATCGTCGTCACACCCGACCCGGCAGTGGTCGAGGTGGGGGCGACGCAACAGTTCACGGCCGCGGGCTACGACGCATACAACAATGTGGTGCCCCTCTCGCCGACGTGGACGACGAACGGGGGATCGATCAGCGGCAGCGGATTGTTCACCGCTCAGACGACGCCGGCCAGTGGGCGGCTGGTCACGGCGACCGATGGGACCATTTCTGGCACGGCGGTGGTTGACATAGTGACGGGCACGCTGGCGACTATCGTCGTCACACCCGATCCGGCGGTGGTCGAGGTGGGGGCGACGCAGCAGTTCGCGGCCACCGGCTACGACGTTTACAACAACGTGGTGCCCATCTCGCCGCTGTGGACGACGAACGGGGGATCGATCAGCGGCAGCGGATTGTTCACCGCTCAGACGACGCCGGCCAGTGGGCGGCTGGTCACGGCGACCGATGGGACCATTTCTGGCACGGCGGTGGTTGACATCGTGACGGGCACGCTGGCGACCATCGTCGTCACACCCAATCCGGCGGTGGTGGAGGTGGGGGCGACGCAGCAGTTCGTGGCCACCGGCTACGACGTTTACAACAACGTGGTGCCCATCTCGCCGCTGTGGACGACGAACGGGGGATCGATCAGCGGCAGCGGATTGTTCACCGCTCAGACGACGCCGGCCAGTGGGCGGCTGGTCACGGCGACCGATGGGACCATTTCTGGCACGGCGGTGGTTGACATCGTGACGGGCACGCTGGCCACCATCGTCGTCACACCCGACCCGGCGGTGGTGGAGGTGGGGGCGACGCAACAGTTCACGGCCGCGGGCTACGACGCATACAACAATGTGGTGCCCCTCTCGCCGACGTGGACGACGAACGGGGGATCGATCAGCGGCAGCGGATTGTTCACCGCTCAGACG
>CAYUIS010000017.1:16022-51243 GCA_964444825.1 uncultured Anaerolineales bacterium
CACCGCTCAGACGACGCCGGCCAGTGGGCGGCTGGTCACGGCGACCGATGGGACCGTCTCTGGCGCGGCAATAGTCGACGTGGTCCACGGCGGCGCGACGGCCATTCAGCTAGATCCCGCCGCGGCCACGGTCACCGCCGGTGAGTCGCAGCCATACACCGTCACTGCGCGGGATGCCTACAACAATGCCTGGAGCGTCAGCGCCGCATCGACGTATACAATCACGCCTGGCGCGGGTGGCACGTGGGTGAGCAGTGTCTACACCAGTGAGCTTGCCGGCACCTGGACGGTTGCGGCCACATACCTTGGCCTTACCGATACTGCCGAGCTGACGGTCACACACGCACCGTTGGCGATCAGCGCCGCCCTGAGCCCTGATCCGCACACCATAGGGGCCGGGGGACAGGTGGTCTACACATTGATCGCCACGGACACATATGGCAACGCCTGGGATGCCACCGCCAGCGGCGCATACACCGTCACACCCGCCGCGGGCGGTTCGTGGGCAGCTAACGTCTACACCAGCCAGTACACGGGCACGTGGACTGTCACGGCAACCGTTCCCAACGCGACGGCAACGGCTGTGCTGACCGTGACCGAGCTGCCGGCCGCCAGTTTTATCCGTGTTCCGGCTGGCGAGGTGTGCATCAATGGGACGATCCAATTCACCGATACCTCGGCTGGCGGGCCGACCGACTGGCTGTGGGACTTTGGGGACAGCGTCGGCGCCAATGTGCAGCATCCGACCCACGCTTACACTTCCACTGGCCTGTTTACCGTCACACTGGATGTCACCAACCCCTATGGCTCGGATACCGCCGCGGATACTGTGTCGGTCGTCTCTGCCCCGGTGATTGCCATCACCCGTTCCTCGATAGGGAGCGTCTGTACGGGAGCTAACGTGGCCTTCACTGCCACCAACAGTGGCGGCTCCGCCGCTTACTTTTGGAGCTTTGGCGATGGCATGACGGCGACTGGTCAGGTTGCCAACCATGCCTACAGTGCGCCTGGGATCTATACCGTCTGGCTGACCGGAACGAACGCTTGTGCCTTGGATGTCGTCTCGACCACCGTTACAGTGGCCTCTGGCCCGTCGGCCGGTTTTACCCGGGACCCTGCCGGTGACGTGCCCGTCAATACTACCGTCCAATTCACAGATACTTCTACTGGCGGGCCGACCGTCTGGCTGTGGGATTTCGGCGACGGCTTTACCTCGACCGTACAGCATCCGACCCATGCCTACGCCATCAGCGGTACCTTTACAATCACCTTGACCGTGACCAGCACCTGTGGCTCCGACAGCACTATCGGCACGATTACCATACTGACCGGCTGTGTCGGCGCGTCCATCGCCAACCTGAGCTCTGACAGTCCGGTGGCTCTGGGTGAGGTGATGCACTTTACGGCCACGGTGACCGGCGACGTGCCGATCACGTATACCTGGGACTGGGGGGATGGCTTGCCGCCAGTATCGGGGGTGAGTGGCAGCGGGATGGTTACGGGCAGCCACGTGTACGTCAGTGCGGGCAGCTACACCGCGACCTTGACGGTGACGAATAGCTGTGGGGTGGGGGTAGACAGGTTGGTGGTGACGGTAGGCTGCGTACCGGTGAGTGGGGCCGATTTCAGTTGGGATCCGGTATCACCGGCGACGACGGAGACGGTGACGTTCACGGGGACGGTGAGCGGGGGCAGTCCGCCGGTGAGCTACATCTGGGAGTGGGGAGACGACACGGTAGGGGGGACGGGGAATCCTGCGTTCCACACCTTCACGATAAGTGGTACCTACACGGTGGTGATGACGGCGACCAACGACTGTGGTGTGGTGACGGCGACGCACACTGTCACGGTCAGTGGGTCACCGTTCACGCCTACGTACGGGGTGGTGCTAGACCCGGGCAGCGCTGCTCAGAGTGGGGTGCCGGGCGCACCGGTGGTCTACACGCTGACGCTGACGAACACGGGGGATGTACCAGACAGCTTTGGTCTGGGTGAGTCGACTGTTGGGGAGCCGTGGGCGACGACGGTTGTGCCCCTAATCACGGACATACTGCCACCGAGTGGGACGACGTCGGTGATTGTCTCGGTGCTCATCCCACCCACAGCCAGTGGTGGAGAGCAGAGTGTAGCCACGGTGATGGCTACATCGGTGAGTTCGCCCACGGTCAGTGACAGGAGCACGCTGACCACCACCGTAGCGACCACCTGCACAGCGCCCGCTGTCACCAGTCTGATCTCTGACAGTCCGGTGGACCTGGGTGAGATGATGTACTTTACGGCCACGGTGACCGGCGACGTGCCGATCACGTATACCTGGGACTGGGGGGATGGCTTGCCGCCAGTATCGGGGGTGAGTGGCAGCGGGATGGTTACGGGCAGCCACGTGTACGTCAGTGCGGGCAGCTACACCGCGACCTTGACGGTGACGAATAGCTGTGGGGTGGGGGTAGACAGGTTGGTGGTGACGGTAGGCTGCGTACCGGTGAGTGGGGCCGATTTCAGTTGGGATCCGGTATCACCGGCGACGACGGAGACGGTGACGTTCACGGGGACGGTGAGCGGGGGCAGTCCGCCGGTGAGCTACATCTGGGAGTGGGGAGACGACACGGTAGGGGGGACGGGGAATCCTGCGTTCCACACCTTCACGATAAGTGGTACCTACACGGTGGTGATGACGGCGACCAACGACTGTGGTGTGGTGACGGCGACGCACACTGTCACGGTCAGTGGGTCACCGTTCACGCCTACGTACGGGGTGGTGCTAGACCCGGGCAGCGCTGCTCAGAGTGGGGTGCCGGGCGCACCGGTGGTCTACACGCTGACGCTGACGAACACGGGGGATGTACCAGACAGCTTTGGTCTGGGTGAGTCGACTGTTGGGGAGCCGTGGGCGACGACGGTTGTGCCCCTAATCACGGACATACTGCCACCGAGTGGGACGACGTCGGTGATTGTCTCGGTGCTCATCCCACCCACAGCCAGTGGTGGAGAGCAGAGTGTAGCCACGGTGATGGCTACATCGGTGAGTTCGCCCACGGTCAGTGACAGGAGCACGCTGACCACCACCGTAGCGACCACCTGCACAGCGCCCGCTGTCACCAGTCTGATCTCTGACAGTCCGGTGGACCTGGGTGAGATGATGTACTTTACGGCTACGGTGACCGGCGACGTGCCGATCACATACACCTGGGACTGGGGGGATGGAACACCGCCGGTGGGGGGAGCGACCGCCGCTGGGGCGATCAATGTGAGCCATCTCTATGCTGTCGCTGGTGGTTTCACTGTCACTCTGAGCGTCGAAAACAATTGCGGCTCCGACAGCCGCATCTTGGCAGTAACCGTGAATGCTACACCAGGCGTGCCACACCACATCACGCTCGTAGCGGTACCCAGTAGTGTGCCGCTGAATGGGCTCTCTGTGCTGACGGCGACAGTCTATGATGGTTTCAACACGCCACTGGCGGGGCAGGTTCTGACCTTTACCACGTCTGATCCCCTGGGTGTGGGCTCGCTTGTCCCTCTTCTCGCCACAACCAACGGACAGGGCCAGACCACCTCGGTCATCAGTTCGACGGTGCTTGGTGTCAAACGAGTCACCGCCACGGCCTTTAATCTGGTTGCCGGATCGACAAATGTGCGCTTTTTCGGTCGCTTCACCTACCTGCCGCTCGTTATGCGGGGCTACGAGCCGCCACGAGCTACGCTCACCCTGGTCGCCAGCCCGATGGCGCTGGTGGTTGGCGATTCCTCGATCCTTGAAGCCACTGCGCTCGACGTGGATGGAAGCCCTATTCAGGGCATGGCGGTGACCTTCTCCACCCCCGATCCTCTCGGTGGTGGCACGTTAACGCCCCTGGCTACAACAACCGACGCGAACGGACAGATCTTGGCGATCATAGACTCGACCCTGATGGGTACGGCAGGATCACGCACGGTACGAGTGACGGCCAGAGCGAGTAACGGCACCTCCGATACCGTCACCCTCGTCTTCCGGTCGACCGATGCCTGTGCTCTCCAGTTGTTCGCCATACCGAATACTGGCCCTGAGCCGAGGGAGGTGGCCCTGGATGTGCTAGGCCGCCGGGCGTTTGTCGCCCACGCTGAGGGTGTCACCGTGCTGGATTCTGACAGCTTTGCCACCATCGCCGAGATATCTTCAATCGCCTACGCCCACGGTATCGCCTACGATCCAGACCATGATCACATCTGGGTCACGACGAGGGACGGAACCGGGCGGGTCAGGGTACTGGAGGGCTTGACCTATACCATTGTAGCCGACCTACCAGCAGGTGACTTGCCTCACAGTGCGGCCTACAATCCTAGCAATGGGCGCGTCTATGTCACAAACTATGGCAGTAGATCCGTAGAGGTCTATTCGGCGGCTGGTCTGGCGTGGGAGCAGACCTTGACCGGCTTCAGCCAGCCAGCTCACATCGGGGTCAATCACGTCACCAACAAGATCTACGTAGCCAACCACGGTGCCAATGCCGGGGTGACGGTGATTGACGGCGCAACCCACGACACGGGTCGTATCAATACGGCATTGATCGATGCGTATGGCGTGGCGGTGGATACCACACGCAACCTGGTCTATGTGACAGCCATCTCACACGGCCGTATCGTCATTATCGATGGAGCCACGGACGAACAGATCGGTGGCGTGGATGTTCGACGCGGCAGTGGAGAGATTGTGCCCTTGCGTGTCATCGCCGTTAACCCTGATGTGGGATCCGAGGGACACCTGCTGGTCGTCACCTCCAGCGAGGACAGCGGTCAGGATCAGCTCCTGCTGATCCCGAACGGCTGGCCGTCCCTGGGTACGCCGGTACCCCTGAACGTCACCAGTTATCCCCAGGAAGGGATCGCGCTTGATCCTATCACACAGCTCGTCTGGGTCACAAGTGTGGGCAGTGGGCAGGCGAACGTGGCGTGGGACGGTCTGCCGGTATGCTCCATCCCGTTCTCTTTGATGCAAGGGAACACGGAACCGAGTACGTTCCGGATTCTACCGTTTGCCACGCCTTGATAGGTGGCCCGCGAGAGCGGGCCCATACCGAATTACGGTGCACAGGCCCGGCGTTAACTTGCCGGGCCTGTCTGTTATACTTTTCAGATAGCCAGTCTGTGGCATAATACTCAAAGGGCTGTGTCGGTTGCTCAATAGAAAAGGGAAACCAGAATAGGGAAAGCGTAGCACACATGGCGAGGGATACCAGGAGACAATCCAAGGCTTCAGCCTATTCCGACATCGACCTTGACCGATGGCGCGAGTACGACCATATCTGGACCGACTCCCTGTGGACGATAGAGGCCCGCGATCGGACCGGGGGGCACCAGCTTGACTACCACGGCAACTTTGTTCCGCAGATCGCCACTCAAACGTATCTGCGCTACACTAAGGAGGATGATGTCGTCCTTGACCTGTTCCTGGGCTCAGGAACCTCGGCTGTTGAGGCAGTTCGCCTGAATCGCAGACTGATCGGCGTTGAGTTAAAGCCCGCCCTGGTGGAGATTGTTCGGGCCAAGATTCCTTCTGATCTGCTGGGGAATCGTGTTTGCATTGTGCAGGGCGACTCAACCACCGAGGAGACGGCCATTCGCGTCAAGCACGCGCTTGAAGCCATGGACGTTGAGCATGCACAACTGCTGATGATCCATCCACCCTATCATGATATCATCCGGTTCTCCGACGCTGCCGCCGATCTGTCTAATGCTCCGACGTTGAGTGCTTACCTTGACCTCTTTGAGACTGTTGCCCGGCGTGGTTTCGATCTGCTGGAACCAGGACGGTTTGCGGTGCTGATCATTGGCGACAAGTACACCAAGGGCGAACTGATTCCCTTGGGTTTCTATTGTATGGAGCGAATGCAAAGGGTGGGGTTCCGTGCCAAGGCTATCGTGGTCAAGAACATCACAGGCAACGAGCAGGCCAAGGGACGCAGCAGCAACTTGTGGCGCTACCGGGCGCTGGCCGGGGGTTATTACATATTCAAACACGAGTATGTTATCGTTTTCCACAAACCTGCCGCTCAAGCTGACGTACGACGTGAATTGCTCAAGGTCAAGCAAATGCCATCCTGGGGGCGCGTGCAGGACGATGAGTGGGATCGAGCTAGCCGCTTTATCTATACGACCCCCATGCTCACGGCGCTACGCCGAGAGACCAAACGGGTCGCCGTTGAGAGAGGGCTGCCACTGCGTGACTTTGGGCGCTATGTCATCCGCCGATGGTACAACTTTCACACGCACCAGGCTGCCCTTGACATCGTGTTGGCCCACCCTCGCACCAAACCTGAGCCCGATCCCTTCCACCACACCGTGGACTTTTATCTGGACGGAGAGGGCTTCGACCTCAAGCTGACATCCCTGCCCCAGGGCTTTGGTCACGATATCGCCTATGCCCGTGCCCACCCGCAAGATCTGGCTCGCTGGCTATATGATCACCAATCGGCCCAGGGGAGGTTTCACACCGCCAACCGGCTCTTTGTCGTTCTGAATAGTGCAACCAACCCTGACTACACCTGGGAACTGCGCCGCGATTTTGCGGGACTGGAGCGGGCCATTCACGCTTTCCTCGACGGACCACGCCTGATGCAGGTCCAGTTCTCGGATCGGGAGGGAAATCATCACCGGCCGACGGCTGGCGTCATCTTTTGCACGGGCGAGTGAGATCGTTATGCCTGGCTTGCGGATGACCAGTCCCAGAACCAGTAGGCGAGGCCTTTCCATTCTCCCCACTGCTCGAAGGCTTGTTCGACCTCGCCACGCCCAACGGGTTGACCCTCGTACCATTCGTGTGAGACCATGTTGAGTGCCCAAGAATCGACGGGGACAAAGTCGTAGCGACCCAACAGCATCAGGAGTGAAGCTGCGGCGTACTCGCCTATCCCCTTGATCGCCAAGAGTCTCTTGCGCAGTTCTGCGGTCGGGATACTCGGGCTCCTTAGCGATTCCAGATCCAGGATCCCCGTGGCCACCGAGCGCGCCAACTCCAGAACGAACGGTGCTCGATACCCGAGCCGCGCTTCTGAGCGGAGCGTCTGTTCGTCCGTGGCGGCTAGCTCGTTGGGGCTGGGGAAGGCACGGCGACTTGGGTCTGAGGGGAGCGGGGCGCCATACTGGGATACGAGTGCTGTGACCATGCGGATGGTTCCAGCCCAACTCGTATTGGTGGTCAAGATGGTCTTGACCCCATCCTCAAACAGGGTGGGAGAGCGAAGTATACGCCCTTGTGCCTGTTCTTCGAGGTGGGCCAGCTTGGGTTCCTTGCGGGCCAGGTCGTAAAAGGTGGACAGGTCCTGCTCTAGCCCAAGCATCCACGCCACTCGATCTGCTATCTCGCCCCATTCGGGTTCGCTTAGCGAATCGTCCGCCTGAATCCTCACGCCACTGGCGCTCTCCTGGATGACAATCTCCACGACGCGACCTGACCCAGGTCGTGCCACGTAGGAGAGACTTTCAGTGCTATCGTCCCAACCATAGGGCGCCAGGCTGAACCAGCCATGCGACCTGGCGACGGCACGCAGAGAGAACGGTGGGCGGGCGGGCAAATCTAGCGTCATGGTTGCCCGTCTAGAGGATTTCGATCTGCCAGTCCACTACCTGCACTTCTGGATGATGATTCTCGATCCAGCGCACAGCTTGCTCAACCACTGTGTGTGCCCGACCGGGTTCGTTGGCCACCGTGACAAAGGCGATTTCGGCTGATTGCCAGACATCGTTGTGGCCCACCTCGGCGGCGGCCAGGTTGAACTCGCGTCGCAGGCGTGCCAGAATTGGCTTGAGCATGCTACGTTTCCCTTTCAAGGAACCGTTGCCGGGGAGATACAGTTCAACGCTGCAGGCGCCGATGACCATAGCTTGATGTGTGGATAAGGGACTCGCAAACTGATCCTGCGTATGAATTGAGTATAGCATGTCCAGGTGGATAGTCAAACGCGACTTGTCCATTCGTCCGTCGCATATTTCTCGGCTCGGAGTTCCTCCGTCCACGTAAACTCCTCGTCAGTTAGTTCGCCTGGCTCAAGGTGTAGGTTCAATGTCTCGGCAAGACCCGCAGACAGTGCCTCGGCAGCACTCTCCCATGTGACCGATCGCCCCAGCGTTTCCTCGACTGTAGTGGCGCGGGCGTGCACATAGGATGGGTCGGGACGTGATCTTAGTAGGGCACAGATACGGGAGATGTCGCCTTGCAGTGGCAGCGTGCCGTGCTGGAGCACTGTGCCTAGCGCACGCATCTGGGCACTGCCCACCAGCTTTCGTCCACCGACGGTGATCTCATAGTTGGAGGGGACCTCAAAGCAGACCGGGCCTTCGAGTTGACCTTGCTCTACTTTCTGGTCGGCCGCGAGATCCGTGATTCCCAACTGTTCGAGGCCGCGCAACAACCCTGCGCTGAGACGGCGGTAGCTTTCCATGATACTTCCGGTTACACGGGGTTCCTCCTGGGGAGCGACTATGCTATAGGTTAGTTCATCTGTGTGGAGGATGGCCTTGCCACCGGTGGGGCGTCGCACCAGGTCAAAACCGACGGTCTGCAGGGCCTTCTGGTCCACGTCGGTCACCTTTTGTGCTCGGCCTAGCGAGAGGCACGCAGGTTCCCAGGCATAGAAGCGCAGGGTGGGGAGGATCCGTCCTGTCCTTACCGCACGCAGGATCGCCTCGTCCGTTGCCATATTGGTTGCTCCGTCGGCCGGAGTCGAAACAAGCAGCCGCCAGGTGGCTCTTGGATAGTCACTGGTGGAACCTGGTTGCACTGGATGTCCTCCGTTTACGTCCTACGCCCCACCGGCGGTTGGCTTTCTGAGTGTGATCCTGCCGTGTCACCCCCGTAAGAGTAAGCACATTACAGCATTACATCTTGTTTGGTTTGCCACTCTCTTGCGGAGGGGTATAATTGTAACATCTTCCCCTGTAAGGAGCAATAATGAACTCGTGTGCCTGTTGTGATGCCAATGCGCTCTATCGTGATCGTGAGAGCAACGTTCTCCTATGCTCTGTGCACAGTCGGCTGGAGGTGGTTGGACCTCGAGGAGAGATCCCCCGACCACCGCTCACTATCCGGCCTGCTACGCCCGCGGACCAGCCGCGCATCGCGGAGTTGGCCGATTATTTTTGGGGCGAACTGCAAGTGGAGTGCTTTGACCATAGCTACCAGGTTGATGCACTGCCTGCCTACGTTGCCTGCGATGAAGATGAAATCGTGGGCGTGGCCAGCTATGCGCGGGAAGAGGATGCAACCAACCTGGTGATGCTCAGCGTGCTGCCCCGTTGGCAGGGTCGGGGCGCAGCCGGTGATTTGATTAGGGCGGCGACCGACATAGCGCGCGCCGAAGGTGCCAATCGGCTCACTGTCGCAACGACCAACGATGATCTACCCGCGCTCGGCCTCTACCAGCGCCTGGGGTTTACCATCACGGAGGTGGTTGTGGGCAGGTTGGTGGAGCACCACGGTGGGATCGAGTTGGGTTTTGCCGGTATTCCCGTGCGGGACGAGATCAGGATGGAGTTGTGCCTGTGAGTGGTCTCCCAGTCATAGCCATTACGATGGGAGATCCGGCCGGTGTAGGGCCGGAAATCGCAGCCAAAGCGCTGACTCGGGGCGAAATCTGGGACTGCTGTCGTCCACTCGTCATCGGTGATGCAGACGTGTTGACGCGGGCGGCTGCACTGGTAAAAGCGCCATATGTGCTCAACCCCATTATGGATGTAGCCGAGGCGACATTCGATCGTAAAACGCCGGACGTGGTGGATCTGGATAACGTGGATCTGGCCGACCTGCGGCCAGGGGAGGTGGGGCCGGCCGCTGGACGAGCCGCCGTGGACTATGTGGAGAGGGCGGTAGCGCTGGCCCAGACCCTACAGGTAGATGGTCTCGCGACGGGTCCTATCAACAAGGCGGCGTTACAGGCTGCCGGCATCCCGTACATCGGGCATACGGAACTGCTGGCTGACCTGATGGACACGGAGCGGGTGACGACCATGTTGGCCACACCGGGACTGCGGGTGGTGCACGTCACGCGTCACGTGCCGTTGCGAGAGGTAGCCACGCACATCACCCGTGAGCGCGTGCTGGATACGATTCGGCTGACCTCGGTGGGGCTACGCGGGATGGGGGTCGCAGGCCCAAGGCTGGCCGTGGCTGCGCTTAACCCTCACGGCGGCGACGGCGGGTTGGTGGGACGGGAGGAGATTGAAGTGATCGGCCCGGCGATCGCGGCGGCTTTGGCAGAAGGGATTCAGGTCAGTGGCCCGATCCCTGCCGATTCGGTTTTCTTTCGAGCTATCCGGGGCGAGTTTGATGCGGTCGTGGCAATGTACCACGATCAGGGGCACATTCCGATCAAGACTCACGGCTTTGAGCGTAGCGTGACGGTGACCCTAGGGCTGCCAATCGTGCGCACATCGGTGGATCACGGCACGGCCTTTGACATCGCTTGGCAGGGCGTGGCCAGCGAGGAAAGCATGGTGGAGGCGGTCCGGCTCGCGGCGCAACTGGCGTCACAGCGAGAAGCTGGATTTGCGTCCTAGGGCCTTATGTGGTATAAGAGGAGTACATGTGCCCCCGTAGCTCAGTTGGATAGAGCACCGGCCTCCGGAGCCGGTGGCCCGCGTTCGAGTCGCGGCGGGGGTACTTACGCAAATTGGCTCGCTCCGGGGACCCCTCCCCGGAGTTTTTTGTGTGCAAGATGGATAGGGACAATCTGGTGCCAGTCAGGTCGGGCATTGGAGCTGCGCTACGAGCGAACCAGCGTCACATCCCCTGCTACCAGACGAGACAGCTTGCCATTAGGCGAACGTAGCAAAAGCGCGCCATCTTTGTCTACGGACTCGGCCACTCCAGTGAGCGACCCGCTTGCTGTTGACACCTGAACCTCCTGACCCAAGGTCGCCAGCCGCCTACTCCACTCTGCGTAGGGGCTTTGGCCGGTCTGTAGCTTCGCGTGCCTGGTTTCGACGCCCTCCAGCAGCGTCACGAGCAGTGTTGTCCGATCCGTCCTCCGGCCAGTCTCTGCCAGGATGCTGGTTGCATCAGGGGCCAGCGTAGGTAGCACGTTCTGCTCTACATTCACATTGATCCCAATCCCGACCACGACGAACCCTAGTTTGTCTCCGTCAACTTCTGTCTCCGTCAGCACCCCTGCCAGCTTCCTCCAGCCAAGAGTTCCGGTCCGGGAGAGAGAGGACGAGGATGGGATAATCAGGTCGTTGGGCCATTTGAGGGACACATCGAGCCCGGCTACCTGAGCCACCGCATCAGACGCCGCCAACGCGCACAACATCGTCAGCCATTGGGCTTGGGTGGGGAGCAGGTCGGTGCGGAAAACGATAGAGCACAGGAGACACGTGCCTGGAGGTGCCACCCATCGTCGTCCCAGACGGCCTCGACCTGCCGTCTGTTCGTCGGCCAGTATCACTGCCCCCTCTGGAGCGCCTTGTCTCGCCAGTTGCTTTGCGACGTCGTTGGTCGAGCCGGTGCGAGGCAGGATCACCAGATGGCGACCAAACGTGCAGGTGTTCAGAGCAGACTGAATCCTGGGGATGTCAAGTCGGTCCATATGCGAGGCAGATTCTACTATTTCGCGTCTCTCCTGTCAATGTAGATCGCTGGCTGAAGCCGCATCGTTATCCCTACGATAGGTATGGAGCAGGCACGCGGGCTTTAATTGCTTCAGGCGTGTGGCCTCATTCAGGTTGCCCTAGAAGGCAAAACGTAGTATAATCCGCCCGCCTTGTTCCACGAGGAACAAGGAACAGAAGACTGTGAGGAATTTCAGGATGAACTTGATCGAGTCACTCAATCGTCAACTGGAGCCCAATCCAGACATTCCCGAGTTGAATCCGGGCGACGCGGTGAAGGTGCACGCACGAATCATTGAGGGAGACAAAGAGCGCGTTCAGGTCTTTAGGGGAACCGTTATTCGTCTCCGTGGAAGTGGAGTGAATGCTAACTTTACTGTGCGGCGCATTGCTTCCCACGGTATCGGTGTTGAGCGGACGTTTCTGTTGCACTCACCCCGTATCGAAAAGGTCGAAGTAACACGCCAGGCACGTGTTCGTCGGGCCAAGCTATATTACCTGCGTGACCTGCGAGGGAAGCGTGCTCGCTTGAAGGAAAAGCGAACCCGATAGTATCGCTAGATCGATTCTTGAGCCAGCCCAAAGCGGGCGTAGGGCACCCCTACGCCCCCTCTTTTTTGTCAGTTTGGCGTATTGGCGAATTCGCAAGCCGGTATCTCTTCTTGTACGTCGGTATTCCAGTTAGGAGACTAGGATGTCTTGTCCCGTCGTCGGTATTACTGGTCGCACCGACCAATCTGCTCGCCCACCCAATATCCATGTCTTTTCCATCAGCCAAGCATACGTTCGGGCTGTAGAATCGGGTGGAGGGGCCCCTATCGTCATTCCACCGCACCTGGAGGAGACGCAACTCCGGGCCATCTTTGAACGCCTGGACGCTCTTCTCCTCTCCGGTGGTGGAGATATCCATCCCAGGTTTTTCGACGAGGAGGATAGCGGGCTGCTGTGGTTCGTGGATGAGCAGCGTGATCGGACAGAGTTGATGCTGGCTCGATGGGCATTGGCGGAGGACCTACCTCTACTGGCGATCTGCCGGGGCTTACAGGTGCTCAACGTTGCCGCCGGAGGGACGCTGGTTCAGGACATCCCTACACAGATTCCCGGTTCTCTCACCCACAGTTCGGTCGCCGGTCGCCCTACGGGCTTTGTCGCTCATACAGTCGCGGTCACTGGGGACAGCCGGCTAGCTTCGCTGGTTGGCGCCGGTGAGTTGGGTGTGAACAGCTCTCACCATCAGGCCGTCAAGGCCGTCGGGTCGGGGTTGGTCGTCACGGCTCGTGCTCCTGACGGCATCGTTGAAGGACTGGAACTGGCGGATCATCCTTTCTGCGTCGGCGTCCAGTGGCATCCCGAGGCTATGTTCGAAAGCTATCCCGTCATGGGACGTCTCTTTGAGGGGTTGGCCGAGGCAGCAAGCGCCAGAACTGGATAATGTGCTCACGCTGCTTGCTCATCATCGTGCTTCTGGCGCTTGTTTTCGGAGCAGCGTGCACAGCGCTACCTACACCAACTCTCACATCCACCCTCACACCGCTGCCTACTCACACGCCCACGCCTACCCATACCGACTCTCCATCTTCTGTGCCTACGGCTACGGCCACGCCCATGCCCTCTCCCACGTCTTCTCCTACGCCTGATCCCACCCCTACCGATACGCCCGTTCCTACTGCCACGCCTGCGATATCCCCTACCGTTGACACTGGCAGCCTCACGCCGGATATTCTGTCCATCGACCCGCCGCCCCGTCCCTTTGGCGGTATAGTCGTGAACCCTGAACCGCCACGTCGGGTGCCCAATGCAGTCCGCTCCTTTTGGGTCGCTGAAGGGGCAAATGGCGGACACCGGGAGATCACGGCGCGTCTGCGGGTGCAGACTGAGCACGTCGCGATGTGGATAGAGGAAGGCGTCTGGCACGACGTGAGGATGTTGCAGGAAGCGGCGACTTTCTTTCAGGCCCAAATCTATTCTACGACGCGCACTGCCTTTGGTTCCGAATGGACGCCCGGAGTGGATAATGATTCTCACATTCACATCCTGCACGCTACTGGCCTGGGTGAGGGTGTGCTGGGCTATACCTCCAGCGCCGACGAGCTTCCGCGTGCCCTCTATCCCATGTCCAACGAGGCCGAGTTGATCATTGTCCACGCTGATCTGGTTCCGGTGGGAAGTGCCGAGTACTATGGATTGTTGGCTCACCAGTTCCAGCGGCTCATCCAATGGTCTCAAGACCGAAACGAGGAGTCGTGGGTGAGGGGCGGACTGGCGGATCTGGCTGTTCGGAGGAACGGCCTTGGCACCGGGGCTCTGGAGCGGGATTACCTGGAGCAACCTGACACATCACTCACGGGCTGGCAGGCTGAACAAGACCCCCGTCAACGGGGAGCGGCCTATCTTTTCGCCGTCTATTTCTCTGACCGGTTTGGGGATGAGGGCACCCGGGCACTGGTGGCCCAGCCGCTGAACGGCTCCGCCGGATTCGACGCCGCCCTGACCGAGCTAGGGACCGATCTTTCTTTTGAGGATCTGTTTGCCGACTGGCTGGCGGCCAACTACCTCGACAGCGAGCCACTGGCCCACGGTCCCCACCATAGCTATACTACACTCGACGTGGAACGCCCCTCACCGTCAGCAGTCTATGAACGCTTTCCGGTCACGGTGGAAGCAGCGGTCCAGCAATTCGGCGCGGACTATATCCTGCTCCGGGGCAATGCCGACCTCCATCTCCAATTCACGGGAACCATTACTACGCCTCTGTTGGATGTGATTCCCCATAGCGGGCGTGGCTTGTGGTGGTCGAACTCTGCTGACGAGTCGCAGACCACGCTTGCACGGGCCTTTGACTTGACTGGCGTTGCCAATACGGACCCGATATCCCTGACATACTGGATTTGGTACGAGATCGAATCGGGCTATGACTATGCCACCGTCGATGTCAGCACCGATGGTGGAGAGACGTGGGAGGTGCTGATCACCCCCTCCGGCACAGCCGGTGATCCTCATCATAACAACCCAGGATGGGGGTACACAGGGCAGAGCGGTGAGCCACCCGGTTGGATTCAGGAAGCCGTGGATCTGTCACCCTACGCCGGGCGCCAGGTACAGGTGCGTTTTGCGTATCTGACGGATGGAGCGATCACCGGCAGAGGTTTCCTGCTTGACGATATTGCCGTCCCAACGATCGGTTATGCCGACGATCTGGAACAGGGGGGAGGAGGGTGGGATCCCGCGGGCTTTGTGTACAGTGACGGCGCTGTATCCCAGCGTTATTTGGCGCTCCTTTTCGGCCTGGCGACGGAGGATGGAGCAGAGGATGGAGTCGTGGTGAGACGTCTGCCGACGGAGGGCTCACTAGAGAGCAACTCTGTGGAGTGGACAGTGCCGTTGGGCAGTGAGGGCTGGCGAGAGGCGGTGATCACGCTCTCTGGACTGGCGCCCTTTACCACCATGCCGGCGCGCTACCAATTGGCGATTTCGGAATAGGGAGGGTCCAATAGCCGCGGTGACAGGGAGTCAGCCAAGGCGCAGCTAGAAGCCTGGTCGAACAGGCGATCTGAGCAGAACAGGCTCAGTCAACTTCCAAGCAGTTGTTATCTGCCGCTATAGGGGTGAGCTGACTGCATAGCGCTGACCAATAGGCAGCGCCGCTATGCCTGAGGGTGCTTGGATGCTGGCTCTATGGTGACCGGCGTACCGCGTTTGAATGCCTCGAGCTGCGTTTCCAATTCAACACGACGGGCAGCGGCAGCTCTTTGTCCTTCCTCGATCAGACTTTCCACGCGTATGCGCACGTGCTCCTGTAGCTCCTGGCCTGAAGTGGGCGTCAACAGTATCGCAACCGCGGCTCCCAACATTGCGCCAGATAGCAGCCCAATCAGGAAACTGAATGTTCTCCGCATCTATCTTGCCTCCCTTGAGAGATCAACGAGGATCCGATGTAGAAGCATTATACAATACGTTCTCTCACCGGCCAAGTTGCGCCCTGATAGTTGATTGCTCGTTCATCCGTTTCCGTAGGGATACAGGTGAATGATAGCTGCCCAGCGTTCGTCCAATTCCAATTGGTTGATTGACAGGGGGAAACAAGCAGACTATAATGAGTGCAAATCACATCCAGGAGGACAAGGCGATGGCATATTCAACTGCACAAGAGGCGCTGGAGGGCATCAGCAGTGCGGATCCGGCAAGGTATGCGGGGATCGAAGCCGTTCTGCTATTCGATCTGACCGGGGACGGAGGTGGCAAGTGGACGTTGGCCCTCTCCGGCGAGGGAGCAAAGCTTGAAGAGGGGGAAACGGCTACGCCGGCTATGGCCCTCTCTATGAGTAGCTCGGATTTCGTTTCGATGTGCAACGGCGATCTTAACGCGATGGCTGCATTTATGCAGGGCAAGATCAAGGTCACCGGCGACATGTCGCTCGCGATGCGACTTCAGAACATCCTGGCATAGTTTGACCGGGTGGGAAAACACAAACCGCTCCGTCAGGGGGCGGTTTGTGCATTGTTCTGGCTTTCGTAGACTTTGCCCTCTGTTGGTTGGGTGCAACTTTCGCCCTGGGATCTCGTATGGAATGTTGAATGGGCTCATGATCTTACGATGGCTTGCGCGTTGCTGGAATAACCACCAACAGGGGAAACGAGGAGATCTAGATGAATGATAGACCTGGTTGTTTGTCCGGCCTGCTCAAACTGGCGTTTCTGAATTGGATCTTTGATTGGCTGCAAGAGCGGTTTGGCTTTGGGAGAGGGGTGTCTTGCACCGGCTGTGGATGTGGGGTCATCCTGCTGATCATTTTCTTGGTGCTGTCCTGCTCCGTCATCACTGGCACAGACTGGTTCCAGCTCGGGTTCTGAGGACCCGCCCAGCAACAGGACTAGAAAATCGTAGGTCGAACTTGAGCCGCGGTGGAGGCGAGAGTCACCACCACGGTCATAGTGGCCCTATTGGGTCTCCGCAGCCACCGGCACGGTGAACGCAAAGGTCGAGCCTTGTCCAGGCTTGCTTTGCACCATGACCTCCCCTCCCTGAAGCTCCACCAGGTGCTTGACGATGCACAGTCCTAGCCCGGTCCCAAACATCTTTTGTACGGTTGGGTTCTCGGAGCGGAAGAACCTGGTGAATAATCTCGCTTGATCCTCTGGAGAGAGGCCGATACCGGTATCAGATACGGCGCAGTAGACGTACCCCTGTTGATGCCAGGCCCGTACTCGGATCTTGCCACCTTGTGGCGTATACTTGTATGCGTTGCTCACCAGGTTGAACAGGATCTGGGTCAGCCGAGCTTTGTCGGCCTGGACGGAGGGCAGACTATCTGGCAATTGCACCATCAGTTGCTGCGACCGGGCCTCGATCTGCCCTCTTGTGGCCCGCAATGTTTCCTTTAACACATCAACCAGACTGATTGCCTTCAGCTCCAGTGGCATGTGCCCCGTTTCGATCTGAGAGATGTCCTGCAGATCAGAGACGAGGAGCTGCATACGCACTGCGTTGCCGCGCATAGCGCGGACCAATTGCTCCTGCTTGGGGGTCAGTGGCTCGGCCATACCCTTTAGCAGCATGTCGGCGTAGCCTCGGACGGACGTGATTGGCGTACCTAGTTCGTGAGCTATGGTGGAGACGAGATCCGGATCGGTCTGGGTGGCCTCCTGTGTCCTGTTCTGTGTCCCGTTGGGGAGGGGCGATTTTGAGACGGTGATGGCGGCATAGTCAGCAAGGGCCAGCAGCAGCCGCCGTTCGTTCATTGAGAAGGGCTGGTCATGGCCCCGGTTGTTCGCGCATAGTACACCGATTAGCCGATCGCCTGATCTGAGGGGAGCGGAGAGGGCGGCCCCTGTGATTGTCAACTCTCCTGTGCGGGCCACATTGGTTGCCATCTCTTCCATGTTGTGGCGGGCAGAATGGGGCATCTTTCCAGGCTCGCGCTGGCGGTAGAGCACTGGCTCTAGTTGACCACTTTTTTCGTCCACCAGCATCAGCACTGCTTCCTCCGCTCCGGTAACGGAGAAGGCTGCATCCAGAATCTCCTCCAGCACGTTTTCCTTGGGGAGACCGGATGTGATCGAATTTCCTGCTTTGTACAGGATATCCATCTCGTGCACCCTGAGGCGCAGTTGGTGATTGACTGTGGAGAGATGCTGGGTGAGGGTCTCCTTCTCCCGCACCAAGCGAGCCTCGCTGAGGGACCGTTCGACGGCGCTGTACAACTGGTCTGCGGTGAACGGTTTGCTCATATAGTCCTTGACGCCCTTGCGGAACAGCTCTACGGCGATGGCCTCTGAGCCATGAGAGGTGATCATTATGATGGGGATATTGACCTGTCGGGCCTGTAGGGCGTCTACTACCTCAAAGCCCGTGAGGCGGGGCATCTCCACGTCAAGCAGGATCAGGTCTGGTGATTCCCTCATGGCCATCTCCAGCCCTTGGGCCCCATCCTTGGCCTCCAGGACAACTAGCCCTTCCCATTTTGCCAGGGCATCTGTGATAAAGTCCCGGATAGCCGAGCTGTCGTCTATCACCAGGATATGTATCTCTCTCATCTGGTTCTCCCTACAGGCACCTTGCCCTGGAGCAACAAAAGGAGGCGCGGAAAGCTAATGTTCACGCCAGTTCACGGTGCTTTCTGCATTCCCCCCTCTCGCGCAGCCATTATACCCGATTTGGCCGTGCTTGTACAACTTGGGATAGTTGCGTCTGAACGACAACTGGACCAACATGATCAGCCGTCTGGCGTGGCAGGGTATTGACCTCCCGGTGAGATCAGGTTATAGTTGTGACTATGACCACGGCGCTACTGGGCATCGACCTCGGCACCTCGTCAGTCAAGGTGATCTTGACCACAGAGACCGGCTGCATTCTGGGTCGGGGTAGTGCCGAGTACCCGATACATTATCCACGGCCTGACTGGGCAGAACAGGATCCTGATGATTGGTGGCGTGCTACCATTGCGGCGGTGCGTCAAACGCTGGACTCTATCAAGTATCCATCTGCCCCCATATCAGTTGTTGGCCTTGCTGGGCAGATGCACGGCACGGTGCTCCTGGGAGAGGGAGGCGAACTCCTGTCGCCTGCCATTATCTGGCCTGACCGCCGTAGCAGCCTTCAGGTGGAAGAGATCACCGATTTGATCGGGGCTGAACGGTTGATCGAGTTGACTGGCAGCCCCATTGCCACCGGATTTCAGGCCGCCACCGTTCGCTGGATACAGCAAAACCGGCCCGATCTATGGCGGCGGACGCGCGCCATCGTGCTGCCAAAGGACTATGTCCGTTACCGTCTCGCCGGCCAAGTCCATACTGATCCCAGTGATGGATCTGGTACCTTGCTGCTTGACGTACACCGGCGCGTATGGTCGCCTCAAATCCTGACGGCGCTTGGCATAGACGAGGCTCACCTTCCCCATGTGCAGCCTTCGACTGCCGTAGCTGGCCAGATCACTCGGCGGGCTGCCGAGGTACTAGGTCTGCAGGCCGGAACTCTTGTGGTGACCGGGGCTGCCGACACGGCTAGTAGCGCCCTGGGTGCTGGTATCGTCAGCGCTCAGACCCTCCTTTTGACCATCAGTACGGGCGGACAGATCATTCTACCCGCACCCAAAGCCCTGACTGATCGGGCAGGCCGCATCCACACCTTCTGTGGCGCGTTGATGCCCGAACCAACGCGGGCTGGTTGGTACCACATGGCTGCCATTCTGTCCGCTGGCATGTGCTTGCGCTGGCTCCGCGATCAGGTTTTTGGCCTGTCAGGCTCGTCAGGAAGGACGGACTACGATCAAATGGTTGCCTGGGCAGAGTCCGCGCCACCTGGCGCGGATGGCTTGCTGTTCCTGCCTTACCTGGCGGGCGAGCGCACACCGCACATGGACCCTTATGCTCGGGGCATCCTTCTAGGACTCAGAGCCAGTCACGGTCGAGCGGAACTGGTGCGTGCAGTATTGGAAGGGGTCACGCTGGCCTGTTATGATGCCTACCAGGTTCTAGCGGAGCTGGGGGCACACCCAGATCGGATCATCATGGCCGGGGGCGGAGCGCGCAGTCAGCTCTGGCAGCAGATTGTGGCTGACGTGTTTAACCTGCCTGTGCAGCGGCTGGAGCAAGATGATCAGTCTGCCTGGGGTGCTGTTCTGCTGGCCGGAGGGGGCATTGGTCTGTTTGACCCCCAGTCCACCGCTCAAGCGTGGGCCAGGTATGGCCCACCCATTGAGCCGGATGGTCAACGCCATGCTCTTTACCAGACCTTGATGCCTCTGTTTCGTGACGCGTACCAGCGCCATCGGAAGCATTTCCGCCGCTTGCGAGATCTGTAGGTGACAGGAGTTTAGAAACCATACCGTAACACAAATGAAATCCAGCAGACGCAAGTTTTGGATTAAACTGTATAAGGTGACATTCGCCGTCTGTGGGTCGTGTTTGTCGATATGGATTGGCATTGAGGGAGAGTGGAATGGCAGGTGAACGCGTGTTGGTGGTTGACGACAGTTTGGTCTATCGCGATCTGCTTGTCAATCATGTGCTGGCGCCTGGTGGCTACGAGGCGCTGACCGCGAAAGATGGAGAAAGTGGGCTGCGCGTTGCCCAACAGGAGGCCCCCGACCTGATCATTATGGATATGCAGATGCCGGGTATGACAGGCATCCAGGTCCTCGAGGCCCTCCACAGTGCGGGGAGTGAGATTCCCGTCATCATGATGACACTTCACGGTTCCGAAGACCTAGCCGTGCGCGCCTTTCGGCTGGGCGTGAAGGACTATGTCATCAAGCCCTTTGACATAGACGAGATGTTGGTAGCCATCGATAGAGCCCTGTCGGAGGTGCGCCTGCGGCGGGAAAGGGATGCCCTCACTCAGACGCTGGAGGCGGAACGCCGTCAACTGGAGGCTGTGCTGACCAACACGGCGGAAGGGATTCTCCTGGTCGAGGGAGGGGACGCGGAGAGGGTGCTATTGGCTAACCACGCGGCTCGCAGTGCTTTCGGCATAGGTGACGATGCAATAGGGAATTCGCTCGGCCAGGTGGTCCACGATGAAATCTTGATCGACGTCTTCCAACGGGCCAAGTCGAATGCAGAGACCGCTCACGCCGAAGTGCCGCTGGCCGACGAGCGTACCCTCAACGTCAACGTCACGCCCATTCCGGACGTGGGGTGGGTGGCCGTGATGCAAGACATCACCTACCTCAAAGAACTGGATCAGATGAAGTCCGAGTTCGTCTCGACCGTCTCTCACGATCTTCGCTCCCCCCTTACGTCGGTCAAGGGATTTGCCGACCTGCTGCCAATGGTCGGACCGCTCAATGAGCAGCAGACCTACTTTCTGCGCAAGATCCGCAGCGGTGCGGATACCGTCACAGCCATGATCGGCGACTTGCTGGACTTGGGGCGCATCGAGGCCGAAGTCCGTATGGATATGGAACCCTGTGATATGGGAGCCATTGTCGAAAAGGCGCTAGAGAGCCAGGCAGGACACGCCGAACTCAGGAAGCAGACCGTTAACGTGGATATCTCCCCTGGGCTGCCACCCGTGCTGATCAATCCATTGCGGATATCTCAGAGCGTATCGAACTTGCTCAGCAACGCCGTCAAATATACGCCGGAGGGCGGACATATCACGATCGTGGTCGAGCCCGAGGATGGTCAGGTGGTGGTAAAGATAGCGGATGATGGTATCGGCATTTCGCAGGAGGACTTGCCCCACGTTTTCGACAAATTCTATCGTGTGGATAGTCCAGAGACCGAAGATATCATCGGAAGCGGGTTAGGTCTGTCAATTGTCAAAACCATCGTGGAGAAACACCGCGGGCGCATCTGGGTTGAGAGCGAACTAGGACAGGGCACCACATTTGCCATCGTGCTACCGGCCGTCGAGAAATTCTCCGACTAGTCTCTTCTCCGAGATTGGCAAATCCGATGTTTCCCCTGGATCGGGTGCGGGTGCTGGATCTATCCAGACTTTTCCCTGGGCCCTATTGTGCTCGTATCCTGGCCGACTTTGGGGCTGAGGTCATAAAGATAGAGCGGCCTGGCGGTGGGGATTGGTTGCGGAACACACCGCCGTTGGTAGATGGAGAGAGTGTTCTGTTCCGAGCCCTCAACCGAGGCAAAAAGAGCCTCACCCTCAATCTCAAATCCGGCGCAGGGAGAAAAGTGTTTTTCCACCTGGTGGAGACCGCCGATGTGCTCCTGGAGAGCTTTCGGCCCGGCGTGATGACTCGCCTGGGCGTAGACTATGAACGCCTGGCCGAGATCAACCCTCGCCTGATTTACTGCTCCCTAAACGGTTACGGACAAGACGGTCCATACCGTGAGCGGGCTGGCCACGACCTGAACTATATCGGTCTGGCGGGCTTGCTCAACCTGACCGGTCCTCGGGATGGTTCCCCCGTCATCCCCGGCGTGCCCATCGCCGACCTTGAGGGCGCGATGTGGGCGGCTCTCGGTATCCTGCTGGCGCTGTTGGCGCGGGAGCGAGCGGGGGTGGGGCAACGGGTGGACGTGTCGCTTTTGGGAGCGGCACTGGCTTCTATGCCACTGGCATTGGCACATGCCCAAGGGGGACAGCCGTTGGAGCGGGGCGGCAGCACTCTGACCGGTGGGGTGGTTTGTTACAATGTGTACGAGACTAAGGATGGCGGGTACGCGACGCTGGCGGCCCTGGAGCCCGAGTTCTGGACTGCCTTCTGCAAGGCGGTGGGGAGGGATGATCTTGTTGGGCAGCAATACGCTCCGGCGGTCCCTGGCGAATCGGCCTACGATGTGCTGTGCGCGCTCTTCCGCACCCGTACCCGCCGGCAGTGGGCGGAGGCTATGGACGGGATCGATGCCTGCTGCGAGCTGGTATACGACACAGAGGAAGCCCTATCGTCTGCGCCGGTGCAGTCGTTGGGGATACTATCTGGTTTTACCCTACTTCCTCCAGCACGTCTCTCTGCCCTGCCTGTAGGCCCGGCAGACAGTGCTCCGGCGTTGGGTGAGCACACCACGGTGCTGCTGACCGAGTTGGGATATGACCTGGAATCGATAGACCTGCTACGCCAACAGGGTGCCCTGTAGTCTGCTCAACGAGGGAGCGAGAACAAGCCTAGGATATCAACCCTGGCGGCAGGTGATCCACTCGATTCAGGTATGCCACGGTCAGCTTACCATCACCCTGAAGACAGATCGACGTAATCGCTGCGTTGAGATGCCGATAGGCGATGCCGGCGCCGGGCAACTGGTTGAAGAGTGCCTTTAGCAGGGCGTCGACAAAATCGCCGTGTGTCACCAGCGCGATTCTCTCATCGCTGGCGGCCCACCTACGCAGCATCAATGCCACCTGGATTGCCCGCCCGTAAAAGGTCTGTCGATCCTCCCGTCCCTGGTGTCGCCACCACCCTTGCTCGGTGATCCCCTCGGGCAGTGTATAGCTGGGAAACTCGGACAAGATCTCTGCGCGCGTCTTGCCTGGATATCCGACGGCGCCCCCGGCTTCACCGCGATCCAGGTAGATGCCTCCGCGTTCATGGATATCGACCCAGACCTCGGGCGTCAGTCCCAGTGCTCGTTCAATGGGCTGAGTGGTTTGCAGGGACCGGCACATTGGGCTACAATACAGCCGGGTGATGGAATAGCCACCCTGCTCGAAGGGGTCTGCTTGCCATGGTGCCAGACGCTGGCCGGTGGCCAGATGCTGGGCCAGGATTTCCGCTTGCCGGTGTCCCAGCTCAGTAAGTTGGGGATCGCAGACCCGATTCTTGGGACTGGGCAACGCGTTGTTGGTCGATTGAGCGTGACGAATGATGGTGAGTTCCATGGTGCCTCTTTCTATGTCTGAAACGCCAGAGTCACTTGATCGCGTGATGGTTATCGCCGCACACCCCGACGACCCAGAGTTTGGCTGTGCCGGGACGGTTGTCAAATGGGCCCAGGCGGGTAAAAGGATCACCTACCTGCTGCTGACCAGCGGCGACAAGGGCAGTCACGAACCTGATTTGAGGCCCGGTAGGCTGGCCGCTCGTCGGGAAGATGAGCAACGCGCCGCTGCCGAGGATCTCGGCGTTGATCAGTTGATCTTTTTGCGGTATCCCGATGGCCTGCTAGAGAACACTCTGGACCTACGTCGTCACCTCTGCAGTATTATACGCCAGCACCGGCCACACATCGTGCTGACCATCGATCCGTGGCGGCGGTATCAACTTCATCCTGACCATCGGGCAGCGGGTCAGGTGGCCTTGGACGCAATCTATGCTGCACGAGAGTGGTACGTCTTCCCGGAACAATTGGTGGGCGATGCGGAGCCGTGGCAGGTCAAAGAGGTGTATCTCTTCTGGACCGACGATGCTGACTACTGGGAGGACATCTCCCAATGTATCGACACGCGCATTGCCGCGCTGGCACGACACGCCAGCCAGGTGGGCCTGAATATGGAAAAGCTGGCCGAGCGGATTCGCAACCGGACGCGTGAGGCAGGCCAGGTAGCCGGATACGAATACGCCGAGGCGTTCAAGCGGTTCCAGTTCTGATCGACTCCACGCCTCCTGATTCATACGTAACCATCCCACATGATCCGATTCATTCCGCGCTCAATTCTACAGGAATCGCCGCTAGCCACAAGTGGCGTCGGAAACTGAGATCGGGTGGCACACTCTGCTTGGGCAAAGGTGATCCCCACTTTTGACCAGCCTCCAACTATATGTTATCATATGCGGATGCAGAATTTGACACACCTGAGCATTAGGAAGAGGAAAAACGCCTGTGAATCCACGCACGTTGATGGCCATTTTTGCCCATCCTGACGACGAAGCCTTTGGCACCGGTGGTACGCTGGCAAAATACGCGGCTGAGGGCAACCATGTGTATCTGGTGACCGCTACCCGGGGGGAGGCCGGGGAGATTGCCGAACCCGACCTGGCGACCGCTGCCAATCTCCCGTACGTCCGGGAACAGGAACTGAGTTGCGCTTGTCAGGTATACGGCATCAACCCTCCCTTTTTCCTGGACTATATGGATGGACAGCTGCCTAACGTCCATCAGGGACAGGCCGTGGGCAAGTTGGTGCGCATCATACGGGATCTCTGTCCCGAGGTCGTAATCACATTCGGACTTGATGGTATCTATGGTCACTACGACCACATCGCCATCCACCGATGGGCTACCATCGCCGTGGATCTCGCCGCCGCACCCGATTGCTTCCCCGATCACCTGACCGATGTCTGCCAGCCCCATCAGGTGAGCAAGGTCTACTTCCGCGCTCTACCCGAGGAGCAGGTAGCCGCGATGTCTGAGGGGGATGGTCCAGCGGCGGTGATGATGGATGGCGTGCCCTTCTATTTCGCCTCCCGGCGGGCCGACGAGATCACCACCATCATCGACGTAAGCGATTACGCCGAGGCGAAACTGCAGGGCATTCGCTGTCACGCCACCCAGGTGGGTCGTACGAGCCCTTTCGACGAGACCCCTGACGAGGTGAAACAGCAACCCTGGTTCCAGAGTGAGCACTTTGTCTTGGCTCACTCGACCGTGGGCTGGCCCGAGGATGTTGAGACGGACCTGTTGGCCCGGCTAGAGCTGTCTGCTGAGGATTGATATGCCACCTGCCAGTACTGTTGTCGAGATCCAATCACTATCCCCGGTCGCCGGGTCCCAGCGCTTCCAGACGGGGAGCGTCGTAACCGTCAGTGCCGGGCACGCGGTGCACGATACCTACACCGCCTTTTTGCCATCCCTCTTGCCCATCTTTATTGAAAACCTTGCTCTCTCCAACACCGCGGCCGGTTTGCTGACGATCTTTTTGCGAGCGCCATCACTGCTCCAGCCTTTTATCGGGCACCTCGCCGACCGGTATGGCGTGTGGGTTATCTTTGCTCTGGCTCCTGCGGTGAGCGCGGTGATGATGAGCCTGCTTGGTATTGCGCCTGCCTATGGCTTCCTGGTGGTGTTCCTGCTGGTGGCGGGCCTCAGTTCCGCCTGCTTGCACTCAGTCGGGCCAGTGGTGGCTGGTCACCTATCCGGGCGGAGCCTGGGCCGGGGAATGGGATTCTGGATGGTTGGCGGCGAGTTGGGCCGGACCCTGGGACCAATTGTGGTCGTCAGTGCTGTCCAGGTGTTGACCTTGAGGGGCACGCCCTGGCTGATGATTGCGGGCATTGCCACATCCGCGCTGCTTTACGTTCAACTCAGAGACGTAGCTCTCCGTCCCACGACTGCCGGACATGGGCTGCCCTGGCGGCAAGCCCTGCGGGCGATGGGACCGCTTCTAGCCCCTCTGGCGGGCATCCTCACCGTTCGCGCGTTTATGGTATCGGTGCTGACCACTTACCTGCCCACTTTTCTGAGTGCAGAGGGTGCCGATCTGTGGGTCGCAGGTGCTTCCCTTTCGCTGTTGGAGGGGGCGGGCGTGGTGAGTGCGTTGCTGGGTGGCGCTATCAGTGATAGGGTGGGCCGCCGGTGGGTTCTGTTTGTGTCGACGTTGACGACGCCGCTGCTGATGTTCCTCTTCCTGGCGGTGACCGGTTGGCTTCAGTTCCCTGTGCTTCTGATGCTGGGCCTCACGGCCCTATCGGTCACCCCGGTCATTATGGCGATGGTCCAGGAGAGCTATCCCGAGAACCGGGCACTGGCTAATGGCGTCTACATGGCCGCGGATGTCGCGATCCGTTCTGTGGTGGTGCTGATACTCGGCGCGCTTGGAGACTGGCTGGGGTTGCGTTGGGCCTTTGCGATCAGCGCCATCATACCCTTGTTGGGGTTGCCTCTGATATTCCTGCTACCGGAGAAACGTCCCTAAGGCGAACCGAAGGATAATCGCAAGATCCGGCTTCCCTTTGTTAGGGATGGTGGCCAGCCCTCGACGTGTGCCTGCAACTGGATTGGTGGCCTGTTGCCTGATCCATCTTTCCCAATTGTCTGCCAGAACGATGGGTGTAAAACGCCGGCCCCTACGCGTCCGGCTCGGCCCGCCGCCGTCCGAGGGCGGCGTCAAAAACCAGGCCCAGGCATAGACCGATCAGGAGGTTGTTCACGACAACTCCCACGGCAATGCCTAGACACAGGCCGAGGGCTAGCGTGTTCAGGCTTGAGGTCTCGCGTCGTTCGGACAAGCTTGGTGTCTCCCTACAGTTTTCCGTGTTTGGTGGACCAGGCCACACTCATTAGAACACCTTTCGTCACGGGTCGTTGTGCTGGGAATCAAAAGTTGCCAGTTTTTGATCCCTGCCTGGCCGCATCGCAAAATGAAACGCAGCATGAAACGCCTATGGTCTACAATGGCACGTAGAAATCACCTTAAGCGAAAAGGGTAAACCAATGCACAATGGGACCATCACTCTAGATCAAAAGGACTTGGAAAAGTTCATCTTGAGACTTAACTGGTGTCAAACCGATAGACTCTCGGACGAGGATGTTCACACCATGAAACAGATCCGTCTCTTTTTCACCATCAATATTCATCTTGTTAGCCACGCGGCAGGGATCAGGGAACTCACGCTCGCCCCGCGCGGTAATGGACAGCCCCCTCTTGCCGAGGTCATCATCACCCGCCAGCTACAGACCTATTGCCTCAAGAGTGACGAGAGCGGTCGCGTGCCTCGATTCCAGAACTAGCGCGGTTGCGGCGCCAAACGCCAGCAACATCCAGCACTCGCCTCGCTGCCCGCCTCCCCAGGCGGGTTGTCACGCTTAAGCCATATTCCCAGAATTGTGTCGATCAGGACGCTGATGGTACCGGCCTCCCGGGTCTGCCGACGGTCGAGCATCCGTGCCGCCGGTTTTGCGAATGTGCCGAGTATGATTTCGGCCTCGCGCCTGGCGCCGGGACAGGGCAAAGAAGAAAAGCCACGGCCTCCTCGAATGAGGAGGCCGTGGCTTGCGAAAGGAGGGTAACCACAAACAGCCTTTGATGTGGGTCTTTGAGGGCGGACACCCGTCCCAACATCAATTCCATATTAGTCGATAATCTGCCCTGCGTCAATAGTACTTTTGTACTCGCCCAATCGCCTGCGCTGACTCGTATCGTCGAGGCGTTTATTTTTGACTTCTGCGCGAGTTGGGCTATACTGTCGCGGGCTGGTTTCTTGGGCGTCTGATCACGTGCGTTTTGCGCACATGCTGTTCAGCCCATGCAACTGGATGGCGTGCGCCTGTTGAGGCGCAAGATGATCGAGTTGATGACAAGGAACCATTTCCCGGACACGTGCCCTGCGACACCTACCCAGTGAAGGCGGATTTCAGAGTATTGGTGTATCAGTAGTTGTCGACGGGAGTTGATTTCGAGTGGGGTGATTTCGATATTCTAGCAGGAGTGAGGTGTGCAGCAAGACCCCGACGGCCAGGAGAATACGCCACATCTGTGGATCGTCTTCTTTGCGATTTTGGCTCTGGCCACGTTGTATCTCGTTGGAATACTCACCACCCACGGGCAGTCTGTGGAGCCAGCATCCACGCTAGAACCTGTCTTTTCTCTTCCCGGTGGATACTATGGCCAGGATATTCAACTAGAGATCAGTGCCCCCAATCCCAATGCCAATGTGATCTTTACGGTTGATGGCAGTGTGCCCACACACACCGCCGGAACAGTTTACGCTCACCCCATTCGTATAAGCGCAGCGACGCCGGCTGTCACTGTCATTCGCGCTCGCGCCGTTCTGCCTGGCGCCAAGTTGGGGCCGGTTGTCAGCGCGTCGTATCTTGTGGGCGTGTCGGCGTCGCTGCCCATGATTTCGTTGATTATGGATCCTCGCGACGTGTGGGACCCGCAACACGGCATCTATGCCAATCCTCTTGAAAGAGGGGAAATGTGGGAACGACCGGTAGACGTTACCTACGTGGACATGGACCGCCGCTCAGGATTCCACATCCCGGCTGGAGTACGCATCCACGGTGGGTGGAGTCGCAACTTTGACAAACAGTCGTTTCGGCTCTATTTTCGGCAAGAGTACGGGATCAGCCGGCTCGAGTATCCCCTGTTTGCCGGCAGTGGGGTGCGATCATTCAAGCGATTGGTATTACATAGCGGTGGGCAAGATTGGCACGCCTTCCCCCATATGAACTATGCCAACTGGACGCTAATACGGAACCAGTTAGCCGCCAACCTGGCGTTTCAACTCGATGGATACGCTGCCCACAGCCAACCGGCCTTGGTGTTCATCAATGGTGAGCCGTGGGGAATCTATCAAATTCGCGAGCGCATAGACGATCGTTTCCTGGCGGACCGCTATGGCATCGAGTCGGCCGATTTTCTGGAGACACCCGAGTTGCTTGGATTTCGAGAGGTTCGTATGGGGGATGGTGAACATTGGGATCATCTTTTGCATTTCGTCGAGGCCCATGACCTGGCAGACCCGGTCAACTATGCCTACGTTCAAAGTCAGGTTGACATTGCGAACTTTATTGACTACAACATCCTGCAGATCTATGCAGCCAACAGCGACTGGCCACACCACAACGTGTACCAAATCCGCCCACGCGTGCAGGGCGGCCGCTGGCACTGGATGTTCTGGGATAGCGATCATGGCTTTGGAGCTAACCTGGATAGCCAGGTTAGCACGAATGTTATCGGACGGGTGCTCGACTACGATTATCCTACAACATTTGGGCGCGATGCGCTTCTTCTTCGAAAGATGCTGGAAAACCCAGAGTTTCTCGGTTGGTTTCTCTCTCGTGCCGCTGATTTGCTCAATACCACGCTTGCCCCCCGGTCAGTCATTGCCCACATTGACGCCCTGGCGGCCGAGCTTGAGCCAGACATCGCC
This sequence comes from uncultured Anaerolineales bacterium, assembly GCA_964444825.1. Classification (GTDB taxonomy): domain Bacteria; phylum Chloroflexota; class Anaerolineae; order B4-G1; family B4-G1; genus CAYUIS01. The sequence goes on from CAYUIS010000017.1 coordinate 45,317, forward strand.
TACGAGACTATCCGTTGGTCAAGCTCGGTCGACTGGGAGTCCAATATACAGGCCCTGCGCGGTTTCGCCCGCCGCCGCCCAGACTTTGTCCGCCAGCACATCGTCGACAGGCTCGACTTGAGCGGCACAGTACAGTTTTCTTTCAGTCCGCCGGTCACCGGATCCGGCTACGTCGCCGTCAATGGTACACTCATACAGAACCTGCCCTGGCAGGGCGTCTATTTTCAGGGAATACCTGTCCAAGTTATGGCCGCGCCAGCGCCAGGCTACCGCTTTGCTGGCTGGGACCAGCCTGATCTCCCGCAGACCCCCAACATCACTTTGACGATGGATGCTGCACAGACCATCACGCCGCGTTTTGAGATGGTCAAGAGCGACGCGCCTCGGCCAGGCGACGTGATCGTCAATAGGTACCACTTTGAAAACGATAGTCGAATCGAGGGCGATTGGTTCGAGCTGTTGGTGACGCGCCCTGGCGGTGTTGACCTGCGCGGTTGGCGTATAACCGACAACGACACCAAGACCGCGACTGACGAAGGCTCACTGATTTTCACGGATAACCCGGCTTTTGCTCGCGTGCCTAGAAACACAGCTATCCTGGTCATGCTGTCTCCCTCTCTTAGGGAAGGCACTGAGGAGCGTGCACAAGACGATCTGAGCGCCTGGGATCGGCGAATGGTTCTACACGCCAGCAATCCCAATCTGGATACCGACGTTGATCCGGGATTCAACCTGGGGCCAAACGACAACCTCGTGCTCTTGGCTCCCGGTCCTACGGAGGCATTCGGCGATGATCAGGGCATCGCCTTTGTTACTGAAGGCGCCAGTGTCACACAGACATCCTTTGGCGTGCTGACCGATGGCGTGCTGCCTGCATCCATTACGGTCGACTCACAGTCTGGCCAACATACACGGGATCAGCGATCAACCTGGTTGTTCACCCTGGCTGGCTCGGTGGTGCTGGGCTTCAGTGTGCACCGGACTAGAAAACGTTTACACTAGGAGGTATTATGGATAACTTGCTGGGTCTTACATCCCCTGCTCCTCTCTCACTCACCACACTGACAATGAATCTGTTGTTGAGCCTTCTTCTCTCCAGCGTGCTGGCGTGGTTCTACACACGATATGGCAGATCCTTGTCGAATCGCACCAAGTTTGCGCGCACATTGCCATTGTTGGCCCTGACGACAGTTCTTGTCATCACCATTGTCAAGTCCTCTCTGGCCCTGTCACTGGGCTTGGTTGGCGCGCTCTCGATCGTGCGCTTCCGAACGGCCATCAAGGAACCGGAGGAACTACTCTACCTTTTTATGGCCATCGCCGTGGGTCTAGGAATGGGTGCCGATCAGCGTCTGCCTACTATGTTGGCTATGCTGGTGATCTTGGGTTATCTATTTGCCCGAACGTTGTTGACGCCCCAACCTGCAAAAAACAATATGTATTTGAATGTGCTGACCCCAAGCTCAGACAGTTCCTTTGCCCAGATCAACCAGGTGTTGCTAAAGCATGTTGAATCGGCTGACTTGCGTCGCTTGGACCGCAGCGCATCAACCCTTCAGGCTACATATCTGATTCTCTGTCCCAGCGACAAAGTGTTGGTTTCCTTGATGGACGACATAAGCGCCCAGCTCCCAGAGAGCGAATTCAGCTTTGTCGAACAGGATAACATCCTGGGCGGATAATGAAGATCGGCCAACAACGCCCTGTGCGGAGCTCAGACTCCCTCAATCATAACCTGAGATGGTTGGGCGCGATTGTGCTCGTGTTTGTCATTGGCCTGATCGCCGGCAATCAGGAATGGTCCCAAGTGATCCGTGATTTGCGCCTAGCCCCTGCTCAGGTGGGTCAATCCATAAGCCCTTTTGGAGATCTGCCCCAACTGGTCGTTGAGATGAATTTCACCTCCTACGATGGTATTCTGGATCAGCGAGAGAGGGCTTTGCAGGCTGGTGTCTACATCCCACGCAAGCGGGACTTTGTGACTGCGACCATCCGTCTAGACGCCTCTGCAATCCCGGTCAGGCTGCGCTTGTTGGCAGGCCCTACCGATCACCTGCGCGACGATGAGAAATGGGGCTTTGAGGTGCGCACCCGAGACGACCGTCAGCTATTTAGCATGCAGCGATTCTACCTCCTGGACCCTGCGGTCAACAACTGGCTCAGCCAGTGGGCTTTTGCTCGCGCTCTTGAGCGCGAGGGAATTCTGGCAGCTCGTTACGAGTTTGTCCATCTAGTCCTGAACGGGGATAACCGGGGGATCTATGCGCTGCAAGAGGGGTTTGCCAACGATCTGTTGGTGGCACAGGGGCGCCCAGAAGGAGTCATTGTCGAATTCGACGCTGATCTGCTATGGGAGTCAATCGCCCATTTTCGGGGAAATGCGCAGGCTGCCTACGCCGATCCCGTCGTCAATCTCTCGGCTACCGACTTTCAATACTTTGAGGTCGATACCTTTCGTGATGCTCTCATAGCCAGCGATCCCACGCTGTCCATCTATAAGGACCATGCGATTGGCTTGCTGCGTGCGCTCCAGACGGGCGAGCTGAAAGCATCCAATGTGTTTGACGTAGAATTGTATGCACGCTTCTTGGCCCTGGTTGACCTGTGGGGTGCGATTCAGGGTACATCGTTGGTCAACCTGCACTACTATTACAACCCCGCCTCTGCCCGGTTGGAGCCGATCGGTTATAACGCTAACCCGTTGGGTTCCGACGCGCGTCTCTCACTGGCTGCCACCTACGACGACCCTGTCCTCCAGGCTGCCTATGTTCAGGAAGCTCTACGTATCAGCCAGCCCGAGTATCTGGCTCAGTTGCAGGCCGAGCTGGACCCTCAACTCCAACGGTTGAAGCGGGCGGTGAGCCCTGAATACAAGGGGATCGAGCTCCCCTGGGATGAATTACGCGTCCGGCAGGAACATATTCGTCGTTCGCTCGATCCTGTACGCCCTGTCTTTGCTTACGTGGGGTCGCCTACATTGGCTATGAGCGGGACGCTGCGGGTGGATGTGGGAAATGTCTTGAATCTGCCTGTGGAGATCATTGGCTTGGACATTGACGGAGCGACCTTTCTGCCGGTGGATCGTGGGTGGCTGCAGGACGAATCGACTGAACTCTTGACCGATCACGTCGACAAAGTCGTCCTACGCGCGCTTGACGCAGATCGCTCTGCGGTGATTCGCTACGCTCACTTTGACGTCCAATTGGCCGATATTCAGCGCCTAGATAGCGAGCTCGACTTTATCCAGGAGTTGGATATTCAAGTAGCCACTCGTATTCTGGGTCTCTCAACGACACATCTGACCACTGCGCGTCACGGCTACCCGGATGTTTTTGTCTTTTCCGGCAATGAGTAAAGACCAACGCTTCTCCTCTCGAAACACATCCGCGGACTGATGGCCGCCTGAGACTGGCTATTGGATTTCGATGGACTGCAGGGCTATGACTCGATCCGTCTGCTCCACTCCCCATGTGTCCCAGACTGGTAGACGTTCCAGGCTGGGCCAGCGGTACATTCCCACCTGTAGCCGATACGTCCCCACAGGAATTCCGGGATCAAGCACAATGCGGTGGACATCTGGCACAACCTCTCCAGGGAGCCATGCACCGGTAGGATAGCGCCGGTCCATCGGCGGCCCATCGTGACTGGCGACGAGCTCGCTATTGGTATCCACCAGGTGAACAAACACGACGTAGTCATCTACTGGTGGCTGCCGCGCCTCCCAATAGAGCGTTACCTCAAGGGATTCAGCTCCAGATGACAATTTACCCGCTGCCTCAAAGCCCAATAAATCGATCTGGTTTCCAAAGTTGGCGCCCACTGGCTGTGCCAAGTCCACGTTACCCTGCCAGGGCACGGCAACGTACCCCAGCGTGATTCGATCCAGGGGGGATGGGTCGCTGTTTCGATAGATAGGCAAAGAGATATCCGAGTCGGGTGCCGTCACGGATATGTCTAGGTGATGCGCGCCTATGAGAATATCACCCGTCGTTGTCAACACGAACCGTTCGGCAATCACCTGTCCTGCCTGCCACCAATCCAGCGGCACACTGCGAGGAGTGAGCATATCTTGCTGCGCCCATCTAATGCCATCATTGGGTGAAACTACCCGCACAACAGTCCGAAACGACTGGGTGAGAGGTTGCGTTGCCTGTAAGAAGAGGGTCACGTACACTGCATCCCCAGACTGGATTCGATCCGGCCAGTACGTGTACCCCACCAAATCTACTTTGCCTGGCAGGTGCACGTTCAGTGGCTGGCGTTCTTCCAAGTCAGATGTCTTCCAATGATAGCCCCAGATTCCGAACGGAGATGCTGAATCGTAAGGTGACTCAAATTCCTGCAAGGGCGTATAACTATCTCGAAACCAGCCTGTCCGCATCAGGTGATCCCAGGCTATACTATTGAAGGAGACACAGTACTCGGGTGGGTTCATGTTCAGGACTTTTAGCAGGTCTGCCAACTCCGTTTGGTCGCTCCTGCCCCCGTCCCACAACAAAGTGGATCGGTCAGCTAGATACCCAACCCGCGCAGAGCCAAGAACGGTTGCTGTTGGTTCACTGTGAGCGCGAAGCCAATCCCCTGCCTGCTGTTCAAGCCTATGGCGAATGACCGGCCTGAACTGATAGCGTTGAAGGAGTGAACTTGCCTGGGCTATACCCAGCGGCAACCCGGCGACAATTGCCAGGCTCATCGCCAGTGTGAGGCGATCAAGACGGACGACGTTGTGGCTATCAATCCACCTCACGACCCAGGCAATCCCCAAGCCGACCAGGAACAATGCCAACGTGGTCGTCATAGCCCCGGCCGCTGCACCAGCGCTCAAGATTGTCCCCCATAGTAGCAGTAACACGATCCACAAAGTCTCTCGAGTCGTGCCAAGTAGCCCCACCCCCATCCAAGGCAGAAACAGCCAGTAAAACTCGCTCTCATCCAAGAGCTGCTGGATGGCGTGCCCCGATTCAGTCAGGCCTAGACTCGGCAGGGAGAGTGGAGCGACAATCTGCCACGCTGCCATCAGTTCCCACCCCAGCGCAGTAACTGCCAGAGCTAGGCTAGGCCATAGTGGGAAGCGGTGTCTCTTGATCCACTGGACGATCAACAACAGCGTTGCCATCCCGAGTGTGCTCAGATCAAAACGGGTACACAACATGAGCGCGAGCGCGCCCATCTGGGTATTCCACTGCTTTTTGATTGACGACGCGATGGCGACCCAGATCCATGCTACTGTCCAGGGAATTCCGGTCCCCAGTGTTGACACTACAATCGGGTTGAAAGCTACTAGCATTGCCGACACCACTGCTGCCACCGGCCAGCCCAGTGTCTGGCTGGCGATGTACATCGCTATTGCCGCTGCCCCCCATCCCAGTGCACTCAGAATCAGGCCGGCCTGAGGCAATGGAATCCCTGCTGCGGCTGGCACCGTTAATGCCAGCGTGTAGAGAGGCTCTCTAAGCAATGTTTGTCCCGCTTCCGCTTCACTCGGGGCAGGCGCTGTGGGTAAGTTATGGGTCAGGCGGCGCCCCATCGCCAGGTTCCGAGCGTAGTGGAACGTGACATACGCGCTATTGTCCAAGTGATTGCCCCACGTAAGCCCAATTGCCAACGGGGCGATCAACAGCGCAATCCATAGTGCGGTTTCCAGTCGTTGCACCGCCACCCCGCCTAGTTTTCTGTCTCTATCCACACCTGTGCTCCGTCGCTGATCACCTCCACTGTGCCGTAGGCGTCGGTGCGATAGACCGGCAATCGATCCAGCCGCTCCAACACCTCAGCGCAGGGGTGGCCGAAGTCATTGTCGGCCCCTACGCTGATGATCACCACCTCTGGGTCCACTGCCTCTAGAAAGACCTCTGTCGTCGACGTGCAGCTTCCGTGGTGTGCTGCCTTGAGCAAGGTGCTCGTCAGCATCGCCCTATCTCTCACCA
>CAYUIS010000018.1:0-51117 GCA_964444825.1 uncultured Anaerolineales bacterium
GCCTGTCGCTGCTTGCCGACACAGTGATGGTCGCCATAGGAACAAAAGACACAGCAATCGCCAGGCAACGGCCGCAGTCGTGTGCCACAACTGGCACACGTATGAAAAGCCAGTCAATAATCCAGAGGTATGTCCAATTCAGCTACAAAGCCGCATTCAGGACAGGTCAGGTTGGTCCTGGTGACAATTTCCGGCACCATACAAAAAGTCTCCATCATGTATCCCTATTGTACGCAGGACCCTAAGGGTTTGGTAAACCCTTAGGGTCTCCGGCGGTGCTCTCCCGCACCTCTGCGGCGTGCTCCCGATCGTGGCCCGCAAACACGGCCACCCACTCATATTACGCGGCGGAATACCATTTAGGCCAACCTGGAGCTACCGGCTCAGCCGGTTGAACAACTGCAAATAGTCGGTCAGGTGCCCGGTCGTGAGGAAATTGCGCCGCACGTGCTCCCGCGCCGCCTCTCCCATCTTTGCCGACTCTTCCGGGTGCTGCAGGAGGTACAGGGTCTTTTCCCCGCACTCTTCCGCCGTATCGACCAGGAAGCCGGTCTCGCCATCCAGCACCTGCAGCGGGATGCCCCCGGCGTTGCCGCCGACGACCGGTTTACCCTTCCAGAGCCCCTCGGTCACGACCAGCCCAAACCCCTCGCGGGTCGATTTCTGAATCACGACGTCGCTTGCCGTCTGGAAGGCCCCTACCTCGAACGCGCCCACGCCGTGGTAGTTGTGCAGGATGTGGATGTCAAAATCCTCTCCGGCGTGCCGGATCGTCTTGTCCAAATAGTACCAGCCCTCGGGGTCGTCGGACGCCATCGAGCCCACCAGCGCCAGTTGCGCCTCCGGCACCTGCTCCTTTACGATCCGGTAGCCGTCGATCACGCCCAACGGATCCTTCCACGGGTCATAGCGGCTCACCTGGGTGATCAGGGGACGGTTCACGTCGATGCCAAATCCCGCCACCACCTTCCGTGCCTTTTTCTCCGCTATGGGCGCGTTCTTGGGCGACAGCGGATCGATCGTCGGCGTGATGATGGCCAGCTCCTGCAGGCCCAAACCCGGTCCCACGTACTGCTCCATCGTAAAGATGCTGGCCTCGTACGCGCCGATGTAGGACGCGAAAAAGTCCCAGTAGGCCGGGTTGGGATGTGAGGTGTCAATGTGGCAACGCCAGATCCAGTGCTCCCCCAGGGCCGGGGCCGCCTGGCCGACAAAGTACAACAGCCCAGCGGGCTGGGGATCGTGGACCACGACAAAGTCGTACGCTCCCTCAAAGCGCTCGGCATTCATCCGGTTGTACCGTTGCCATATCGCTTGCATCTCGCCGGTGAGGGGAATATCCATCCCTTGCAGGCCATTGTGGCAGGCCTTGGTGACGTTAAAGAACTCGTCCTCCCCCTCGATGACCTGCCACTCGGCATCCAGCCCTACGTCGCGCATCAGCGGCACCAGCGAGATCATCATCTCGGCCACGCCCCCACCAAAGGCGGTGGCGTTGATGTGTACCACGCGGGCGTCCCGCAATGGCTCGGCCGCCTGGCGGATGGTTTCAATTACCTCCTCGCCCACGATGGGGATATAGTCATCGATCGATCGCTTCTCCACTGCTACTTTTGTCAACATAGTCCCTCTCCTCTTTTCGTTGCTGTTACGGGCGGTTCACGAACCGCCCCTACAGGTTCTGACGGCGCGCCCTCCCCGTTTCACGCCGGTATGGCCCGCAGCGGATACCGGGGCGCTAGGTCCTCGACCACCTTCACGTTCTCGATCACTTGCTCCCGGCTGCTCGTGCCGATCGAGACGCTGTACACCGTGCCCAGTTGGAACACGTACGCCATCGCGGCCCGGACGTCATTCGCCAACTGCCCGCAACCCAGGACCTTCATCCCATAGACCGCTTTTCCCGCGTTGTACATATCCTCTATCATCGCTGCGACCGCGGCAGGCTCCCCATCCATATTGACCCCGGCGTGATTGATGCGCGCCAGCACCACCTCCACCCAGTCGGTCTCCGCCGCCGCCCGGAGCGCGCCGAGTCCGTGGCAGGAGACGCCCACCGCGCGCACCTTGCCCTGTTCCTTGGCTCGGGATAGCGCCTCCATCATCCCCGCGTGACGCCTCGGCCAATCCGGCCGCGTCATACAGTGGAGCAACACGATGTCGAGCACGTCGGTGTCCAGTTCTCTCAGGAACCGTTCAACGTCCCGCGTCACACTTTTGGCCGTGCGTGACCAGACCTTGGTAGCGATCACCACCGAATCCCGCCGGACCGACTGCAGTGCCCTGGCGACGTGGGGATGGGATCCATACTGGTCAGCCGCGTCCCAAAAGGTGACGCCGTGCTCGTGCGCCAGGCACAGCAGGTCCGCCAGGCCATCGATCCCCAGCGCGGTCTGGTCCGACCGGTTTCCCCACCCATTCGTGCCGGTGCCAAAACCCAGGCGCGAGACCCGCAGCCCTGTTCTCCCGAAATCGACCGTTTCCATCTCAGTCTACTTCCAGACTCCCCTCCAAGTTATTGTAGCACACCGCAGGGCTGTGACAAGCCCTGTCGAGCGTCCGTCCTCACAACAGATCAGGCGATAGGTTTGCCCCCCTACCCGGCTATGATACAATGGAATTGGAACCTCGATTGGAACGAAACGTCCAACAAACTGGGAGGAAATAAAATCATGGGTGTCATTCACCGCTACACAGGTCAGTTTGACTCGGCGTTTGATTGGGAAGGCGTAGACCCGAGTCGCTATCCGTCCGAGAGAGAGATGCAGGGCGTGACCGTTCGCTGGCTCATCGGCCCCGCTGAAAAAGCGCCCAACTTTGCTCTGAGGTACTTTGAGGTCGAACCCGGAGGCTGGACTGCGCTGCATCAACACGCCCACGACCACGGCGTGACGATCCTCAGGGGACAGGGACAGGTGCTTCTCGGCAAGGAGGCGTTCGAGGTCACTTTCGGCGACGTGGTCTATATCTTGCCTGACGAGGTGCACCAGTTCAGAAACATTGGCGACGAGCCCCTGGGCTTTCTGTGCGTCATCCCGGCTCTAGAGTAGGGACGTTCTCTAGCTCCCGGCCGAAAAGTCGTTCGAAAAAGATCGTGATCAGGCTCTGATTCTACGCCCTCTCGCTACCATTCGAACCGTATCGCCTGATCACAGATCGCGCGATTTTACTTCCTGCCACAGCGCCTCCAGCTCTTCGATCGTCAGCGCCGTCATATCCAGTTCGCGCTCAAGGGTGATCTGCTCAACAGCGCGAAAGCGGCGCCCAAAGCGGGTAGTGGCCTTGCGCAACGCCGTCTCCGGATCGACCTGTAACCAGCGGGCCCAATTGACCGCCGCGAACAGCAGATCGCCCAGTTCCATTTCCCGCTCCTCCGGGCTAGTCGCGGCCTCCACCTCGGCGATCTCCTCCCGCACCTTGTCAGCCACGCCGCTCGGCTCGGTCCAATCGAATCCCACGCGGGCTGCCCGCCGGCTGTAGGTGTCGGCCTGCTGCACCGCCGGGAGCGCCGCCGGGACCCCGTCCAGCACAGAGCGGAAGCCATCCTCCTCACCCTTTTCCTCGCGCTTCAACTCCTCCCAGCGCTTGAGCACCTCCTGGGTCCCCGTCACCGGCCGGTCCCCCCACACGTGCGGGTGGCGATGCTTGAGCTTTTTATCGATGCCGGCGATCACGTCCACCATCTTGAACTCGCCCTCCTCCGTGGCGATCTGCACCTGGAGCAGAACCTGGAGTAAAAAGTCGCCCAGCTCCTCCTGCAACCCCGGTATATCACCCGCGTCGATCGCCATCACCGCCTCGTACGCCTCCTCCAGCAACCCTGACCGCAGGCTCTCGTGCGTCTGCTGCTGATCCCAGGGGCAACCATCGGGCGCTCTGAGGTGGGCCACCGTATCCTGAAGGCCCTCAAGACTGGTCACGCCCGCGACCGGCGGCACGTATAGCGCGGTCAGGTGAGCCAGTCGCCCCCAGAGGTCGTCGTCACCCTGATGGTCCAGTTCATAGAGGGGCAGGTGCAGGACACGCTGTTCAGACATCCCCGCCGCCTGCACCAGCGCCACCTCGTGGTCGTCCGGATACTGGTTCATCAGCGTGAGCTTAACGTCAGCAGCCAGCACACGGCTGTGCAACTGCCCAACCAACACCGGAGAATCGGGGTTGAGCGGCGGATGGTAGCGAGCCCCAATCTCAACCGCATCCCATATCTGCAGACCGGCCAACGCATCGATGGCCAGCGCGGTGAGCGTGGGCCCGACAAAACTCACGCCTTCCACGACGCGCACCGCTACGCCGCTGGTTTCGGCTCGCGCCAGAATCTGCCGAACCGTGGCCTCCCCCACCAGGGGATGACCGGGTACGGCGTAGACGATCCCCTCCGACTGCTGAGCCCGGTGCAGCACCTCACTGGCAATCGCGTGGTAGACCTGTTCAAAGTCCTCGGCCTCCTTGTAGATGTGGTCGAAGCTGAACAGGGTCAAGTGGGACGGCAGTCCGCCGACGGTCGGGTGATGCTCCGTGCGCAGCCAAACCTCGTCGGCCGCCTCCAGCACCTCCCAGGCCTCTCGAGTCAGAAAACGCGGGTCGCCCGGGCCCAGGCCAACAATGGTGATAGCACCCATACGCACCTCACTGACAAAAGGTCGCAGAAATGCAAAAGGGGCAGAGCAAATCTGCCCTGCCCCACATAAGATAAACTGTCCCTCGCCTAACGCTTGGTGTACTGGGGTGCCTTACGCGCCCGCTTGAGACCAGGCTTTTTGCGCTCCTTCACCCGTGGATCGCGGGTCAGGTAGCCGCCCCTACGCAGAATCGAACGTAGCTCGGGGTCCACCTTCAACAGCGCTCGCGCGATGCCCAGTTGAACCGCCCCAGTCTGCCCGGTTATCCCCCCACCCTTTACCTTCACACTGATGTTAAAGCGATTCTCCGTGGCCGTCGCCCTGAGCGGCTCCCTGAGAATCGCAGCATCACCCTCCCGCACACAGTACTCTGCGAGTGGGCGCTCGTTGATCACAATGCTCCCCTCGCCTCCAGGGAACAACCGCACCCGTGCCGTAGCTCTCTTGCGCCGTCCTACTGCTTCGTAATACTCCACGCTCCGTCCTCCTGTCAGTTCAACTCCAGCTCTTTGGGCTGCTGCGCCTCATGCGGATGATCGGGCCCAGCGTACACCTTTAGCTTTTTGAGCATCCGCCGTCCCAAGCGGTTCTTTGGCAGCATACCGCGAACCGCGTGCTCCACCGCATGTGTGGGATGTCTCTGCAGCATCTTCCGCAGAGAGGTCTCTCTGAGCCCTCCGGGATAGCCCGAGTGTTGATAGTACATCTTTTGATCCATCTTGCGTCCTGTCACGTGGATCTTTTCGGCGTTAACGACGATCACAAAATCGCCTGTATCGACCGAAGGCGAGTAGACAGGCTTGTGCTTGCCACGCAACAAATGCGCCACCCGGGTCGCCAGGCGACCCAAGGTCTTGCCCGTAGCGTCCACCACAAACCACTCGCGCTGGACGTCTTCTTGCTGAGTTACAAAAGTCTTTGCCACGATCTTGACACTCCCATCCTAATACTTTACTTCGATCAGGCAGAGCCCGTGCGGAGGGGATGTCGGCCCGGCCTCGCTGCGATCACAGCTTGCCAGTACCTCCGCAAACTCCTCTGCCGTCATCTTGCCCTTCCCAACCAGGAGCAGGGTACCGACGATACTCCGCACCATACGGTAGAGAAAGGCGTTCGCCTCGATGTCAAAGGTCAGCCAGGGAGGATCTCCCCCCCACTCAGCCAGCAGCACCTGCCGGACCGTCACGCCGCCTCTCTCACGGCCATCCGGTGGCTGGCCAAAGGCTGCAAAGTCGTGTTCACCCACCAAAGCCCGGGCCGCCTGCCGCATCGCCTCCACGTCCAAAGGTTGTTTCACGTGCAAGCTATACTGTCGGCCCAAAGGCCACCGCACCGGCGCGTTGTACACTGTGTATCGATAGTGTCGGCTCCGGGCCTCGTAGCGCGGGTGAAAACCCGCTGCAGCCTCATCAACTTCTAAAAGGACAATGTCCGTGGGTAGAACCGCATTCAGCGCCCGCTGCAGATCGCCCACCGTGTGCCGCCAGGCCGTGTCAAAGGCAATCACCTGGCCTGCTGCATGGACCCCGGCGTCCGTACGACCTGCCGCCTGAATAACGATCGTCCCCTGGGTAATCTGCGCCAGCGCTGTCTCTAGAGCTTGCTGGATCGTCGGCGCATTCGTCTGTCGTTGGAACCCGCCATAGCCCGTCCCATCGTAGGCGACGATCGCACGCACCCGCATTCTAGCGCCTATCTACCCCCTAGCACAACAGCTCGTCCATCCTACTCAACCAACTCCAATAGAACCATCGAAGCGGCATCCCCCTTGCGAGGGCCCAACTTGTACATGCGGGTGTAGCCACCCGGCCTGCTCTCATAACGCGGGGCGATGTCCTCGAACAGCTTGTCCAAGATGTCCACCACCGTGCCGTCAGGCTCTTTCGCCCATCGATTTAGCCGGCCTGCCGCCAGCCTGCGGGCATGGATGGTCCGAGCAGGATCTTGTTCCTGTGCCGCCAGGCCTTGCTTCGCCAACGTGATCAGCTTTTCAGCCTGGCCGCGTATCGCCTTGGCCTTCGCCTCGGTGGTCTCTATACGCTCGTGATGAAACAGCGCAGATACCAGATTACGCCGTAAAGCCTTGCGTTCACCACTAGAACGGCCTAGTTTCTTGCCAGCGACGCGATGTCGCATTTACTCACCTCCACTCTCAACCCAACCCTCTTCAAGAAAGCCTCGCTCCTCAAGACGCTCCGTCAACTCATCCAGCGATATCTGGCCAAAGTTCCGGATGGTCAGCAAGGTCTCTTCACCTAACGCCAGCATCTCCAGCACCTCGCCCACACTGGTTATGCCCGTGCGCCGGAGGGAGTTAAACACTCGGACACTCAAGTCGAGTTGCTCAATTGGAATTTCATAGACCTCGCCAGGAACACCGATCTTTTCCTCAACCGGTTCCTCCTCTTCCTCAATAGTGAGGCCAGCGATCAACCGGAGGTGAGTCACCAGGATACGTGCCGCCTCCTTGAGTGCCTCCAACGGCGCCATCCGCCCGTCAGTCCATATCTCTAGCGTAAGGCGGTCATAGTCAGTCATCTGGCCTACGCGCGCCCGATCTATGTCAAAGGCGACCCGGCGAATGGGGCTGAAAATGGCGTCGATCGGCAACTCACCGACCGGCATCCGACCGCGCCCATCAAACGACAGGTAACCCCGTCCCTGCTCAACGACAAACTCGATGTCGAGGTTTGTTTCCGCCGAATCCACCGTCAGCAGATAGAGATCCGGATTCAGAACCTCGATCTCTGGCGGAGCGTGAATGTCCCCCGCAGTCACCGTGCCTTCGCCCCGCACCTGAAGAGACATACGCATCGGTTCCTGACTATCCATCTGCAGGCGCAGTTGCTTAGCCTGGAGGATAAAGCGCATCACGTCCTCCCGTACCCCCGGAATGGCGGTGAACTCGTGCGCGATATCCGCAATACGGATTGAGGTCACTGCTGCACCTGGCAGCGCGGCGAGCAACACCCGGCGAAGCGCGTTACCTAGCGTAACTCCAAAGCCATTCTCCAGCGGTCCGATGATGAACCGGCCGTACATCTGGGAAACTGCATCTGTCTCGATTTTCGGCAGCACTTGAACTGACAACCGTCACCTCCTGTGTTCAGCTTCAGCTATCCTTCAGCCAGCGGGATGAGGCTCCTGCATGGGCAGTCTCTGTGTCCATCCAGTCAACACTCTTCCTGCCAGCTCTGAAGCGACACGTCCGATGCCCTACTAGCGCGAATAATACTCAACGACCAGTTGTTCTTTCAGATCCGCCGAGATGTCTTCACGAGTAGGCAACTGGAGTACTCGAGCAGCCATCGAGCCTGGATCCAGGTTCAACCAATGTGGCACTGACGCCGCATCCAAGAGCTCGGCACGCTCCCTAAAGTACGTCCGCTTACGACTTCCCTCCCGCACCACGATCGTATCCTGTGGGCGGACGAGGTAGGACGGGATGTTGGTCCGGTAACCATTGACCACAAAGTGACCATGCTGCACAAGTTGTCGGGCCTGCGGCCGCGAGTCAGCAAATCCAAGCCGATAGACGACGTTGTCCAGTCTGCTTTCCAGCACAATCAACAGGTTCGCACCAGTTAGCCCTGACCGTCGCTCCGCCACACGGTAGTATCGCCGGAACTGACGCTCCAGCACCCCGTATATACGTCGCACCTTCTGTTTCTCACGCAACTGGCGAGAATAGTCGGATGTGCGACGACGACGGAACTGGGCCAGACGGCCATGAGCTCCAGGCGGATACCCTCGGTCCTTCTCGAACGGGCATTTGGGCGAGACACAACGCGCCCCCTTCAGAAACAGCTTGTCCCCTTCACGACGGCACAGCTTACAAACCGGGCCGGTATACCTAGCCATACTATACTCCTAGTTCCAAAAACTGATTCGCGCCGACTATACGCGGCGCTTCTTTGGCGGACGACACCCATTGTGCGGGATCGGGGTCACGTCGGTAATCGAGCGCACCCGCAGGCCCGCTGCCTGGATCGAACGAATCGCAGCTTCTCGCCCAGGGCCAGGCCCCTTCACAAAGATGTCCACCTCAACCATTCCGTTGTCCATGGCGTCTCTAGCCGCCTTCTGAGCAGCCTGTCGGGCTGCAAAGGGCGTGCTCTTGCGCGACCCCTTGAATCCCATCGTTCCACCACTGGACCAGTTGACCACGTTTCCCTGTGTATCGGTCATCGTCACGATCGTGTTATTGAAGGTGGCGTGGACGTGAGCCTGTCCTCGCGGAACGCTTTTCTTAACGCGGCGTCCACTCCGCTGCCGTGATTGCTTAGCTTGCGCCATTAGTCCTCCTGCATAAAACCTTGCAGCACCAACAACTACTTTTTCTTCATACCACGACGCCGTCCGCGGCCAGCCACCGTCTTCTTGGGACCACGCTTGGTGCGCGCGTTGGTCTTGGTACGCTGGCCATGCACGGGCAGATTACGACGGTGCCGCAGCCCACGGTAGCATCCGATATCCATCAGCCGACGGATGTTCATCTGCACCTCGCGCCGCAGATCACCCTCAACACGGTATTCTCTGTCAATCGTCTCACGCAGAGACGTGATCTCCGACTCTGTCAGATCTCTGACCTTTTTATCGGGAACCACGCCAGCTTGGGCCAGAATCTCATTACTGAGCGCGCGTCCGATGCCATAGATATACGTCAGGCCAATCTCCACCCGCTTGTTCCGTGGCAGGTCTATGCCTGCAATACGTGCCATATCTTTTCCTCCCGCGCCCCACTATCCCTGACGCTGCTTGTGCTTCGGATTCTCGCAAATCACGCGTACCACGCCACGCCGCCGAATGATCTTGCACTTTGGGCAGCGACGCTTCACTGATGGTGATACCTTCATCCCACTCAACCTCCCCACTAGGCCCAGTCTTACTTGATGAATCCTTCATAGTGACGCATAAGGAGCTGGGCTTCCAACTGGCGCATCGTATCGATCACCACACCAACAACGATCAACATACCAGAGGCGGTGACCAGCAATACCTTGGTCTCCAGGAAGAGATCTACGATATAGGGCAGAACTGCCACGCCGCCCAGGAAGAGCGCTCCCACCAACGTAATGCGCCGATAGACAGAGTTTATGAAATCGGCCGTCTTTTTCCCAGGCCGGATCCCAGGAATAAATCCCCCCTGGCGCTGCAATGCGCCCGGCAGGTCCTGCTGTTGCACCATGACGTCCGTATAGAAATAGGTAAAGCCCACGACCGTCGCAAAGTAGAGCAGACCATACCACGGGCTCTGCCCACTGAAAAAGTTCATCACTCCCGTCGCAAACTGAGCAATGCGTGCATTCTCATTGATAACAAAGAACTGGGCGATCACCGCCGGGAACGTGAGAAACGACTGGGCAAAAATCAGTGGGATCATGCCAGCGGTGTTGACGCGCAATGGAATGTGAGTGCTGCCACCAGCATACATCTTGATGCCACGTACCCGCTTGCCATACTGCACCGGGATGCGCCGCTCGCCCTCCTGAACCACCACAATCACAAACATCATGAGGGCCATGATCGCCAAAAAGATGCCGACCATCAACAGCCCCGTCGCAACGCCCCCCTCCCTCGCCTGGGCCTGCGTCCAGATGCGCACCAGATTCTGCGGCACGCTAGCCACGATACCACTAAAGATGATCAGCGATAACCCATTGCCGATCCCCTGCTCAGTGATCAGATCTCCCAGCCAGATGGCAAACATTGTGCCTGCTGACATCGCCACCAACACTGAAATGGTGGGTAGGATGTTTTGAGCCTCGCTGAAGCCAAAGTTAGGAAGGACCGCTTCACCACCGGTACCCGAGCCGAAAACCCGCGCTTGCCCAAAGGCCTGCAACAATCCCAGGGGTATGGCCAAGTAGTATGTCCACTGGTTGATCCTGCGTTGGCCAGCCTCTCCCTCCTGCGCTATGCGTTCCAGCGCGGGGATGATCGGGGTCAAGAGTTGCAGGATAATCTGGGCAGTAATGTATGGGTACACACCGTTTGCGATAACCGAGAAGTTGGCCACCGCACCACCAGACAGGATATTCATCAGGTTGAACAACTGGCTGGCACCACCTTCGCCCGCCAGCAACTGCTGCAGAGCCGCCTGGTTCACGCCAGGCACCGGCACGTGAGCCGCCAGCCGATAGATGACAAGGATCAACAGCGTATACAACAGCTTACGCCGCAGATCGGGCAGAACCATTGCGTTTCGCAGGGCCTGAATCATTTGCTCTCAAATCTCCAAAGTGTACAACTGCTGACCCTCAGGATACTTAGCGAGTACGATAGCCACCCCTTCGCCAGGGCAATTCCTCCATCGCTCCCCCGGCGGCCTCGATCTTTTCCCGGGCGCTGTTCGAGAAACGATGCGCTTTTACAGTCAGGGGATGGGGCAACTCTCCGCGTCCCAGGATCGCCACCAACTCATCCGCTCGTTTGATGATGCCAGCTTCGGCCAATGTCTCCGGTGTGACTTCCGCTCCCTTGGGGAAAACCGCAAGCCGCTTCAGGTTTACGGGTGTAAAGCGAACACGCCACGGATCACGGAAACCCACACCCCGCAAAAACGGGAGCTTGCGCACCAGCGGCAATTGACCGCCCTCAAAGTACAGCGGTAGACTTCCACCACTGCGAGACCTCTGCCCCTTTGTCCCACGTCCAGCCGTCTTGCCTTGCCCGGCAGCAATACCGCGCCCAACACGCCTGCGCTTTTTCACCGATCTCTCAGAAGGTTTCAGATCGTGCAACTTCACCTTGTCACCCCCTACAGCCAGCCAACCCGCTAGCCCAACTCCTCCACCGTCAACAAGTGTTTTACCTTGTCGATCATCCCCCGTATGACAGGCGTATCCTCCTGCTCAACGGTCTGATGCATCCGTCGCAGCCCCAATGCCCGGACCGTTCGTTTCTGCCGTTCAGAGTACCCGATCGGGCTTTTGGAGAGCGTGATGTGCAGCAGTCTGGCCTTTTTGCGTTTCGCGCTACTTCCCTTTTTGGCTGCGCTCATCGACCTCGTCTCCAAAACGGCATCACGCCAACTTCCGACACGCCGCGATCGCGGGCCACGTCCTCAACACGACGCAACTGCCGCAGGCCATCCATCGTCGCGCGCACGACATTGAGCACATTTGCGCTCCCCTGCGATTTGGTAAGCACGTCGCTCACTCCGACAGCCTCCAGCACAGCACGGACACCACCGGCCGCGATCACACCTGTTCCCAGGGTAGCGGGCTTTATGAGCACTTTTGCTCCACTGCACCGCCCCGATACCTCGTGCGGTACTGTGGTTCCCACCAGTGGAACGGTCTCCATGTCGCGTCTCGCCCGTTCCGTGGCCTTGCGAATAGCATCGGGGACCGCGCGCGCCTTGCCAATCCCCATGCCAACTTGCCCGCGGTTATCCCCCACCACAGCCACGACACGGAAACCGAAGCGACGCCCACCCTTGACGACTTTGGCTACCCGCGTGATATCTACGACGCGTTCGTCCAGTTCCTCTCTATCCGTAAAGACCTCGCGATTCCTCAAGCCACCTCGAGCCATACTGCCTCCGTAACGTCTAGAACTCGAGCCCGCCCTCGCGAGCCCCGTCTGCCACAGCCTTTACCCGGCCGTGATACTGATATCCACCCCGGTCAAAGACCACTCTCCCAATCCCCTGCTCTATCGCACGCTCCGCCAGGACCTTGCCCACCACACGCGCCTGCTGTGTCTTGTTCAACCCTTGAATCTGGGACTCTATCTCCTCGTCAATGGTTGAAGCAGAAACCAACGTATGCTTCTGGCTATCATCAATTACCTGGGCGTATATGTGACGCAAGCTGCGAAACACATTCAATCGCGGCCGCTCCGGCGTCCCGACCACGTGCTTGCGGACGCGTCTGTGCCGCCGCAGACGAGCTGCTCGACGGTTAGTCTTTGCCATACTCAACCCCTTGGTTTCGGATCTGACGATCTGCCGGTCTGATCAACTCTAGAACCACGACGTCAGCAATCTCAGATCGCTTAGCTTAGGCTATCTTACCGGCCTTACCGGCCTTGCGGCGAACATACTCACCGAGGTATCGAACGCCCTTACCTTTGTAAGGCTCCGGTGGTCGCCAGGCCCGAATCTCCGCCGCTGTCTGTCCCACGAGCTCCTTGTCAGCCCCCCTCACCGTAATCACTTTTGTACGGGACTCTACCTCGAACTCGATACCCTCAGGTGGGTCAATGTGCACCGGATGGGAAAACCCCAACTGGAGGAGCAGACTGCCATCTTCCTGCAAGTCTACCCGGTATCCAACGCCCTGGACCTCCAACTGCTTCTGGAAGCCCTCACTCACGCCGATTACCATATTGTTCAACAACGCCCGCGTTAGACCATGCAGCGCCCTGTGATGTCGCTGGTCAGTTGGACGATGAACCGTTAATTGCTCATCTTCCAGCGAAATCTCCATGTCCGGATGGAACGTTCGGGAAAGCTCACCCTTGGCTCCGCTCACCGCCACCTGATTGCCTTGAATATTGACCTTCACCCCACCGGGTAAGGAAATCGGCATACGACCAATCCGCGACAATTTCAGCCTCCCTCAGGTCCTAGCTTTGACCTACCACACGTAACACAGTACCTCACCGCCGACGCCCAAGCGACGCGCCTGCTGCCCAGTGATGACTCCCTTGGGCGTGGTGAGGATCGCAACTCCCATACCGCTTCGCACCCATGGTATCTCAGACGTGCGAGTGTAGACGCGACGACCCGGCTTGCTGACCCGCTTGAGCCCCGTAATGACTGGATGGCGCTCCTTCTTCTCACCCACATACTTTAGTTTGATCACCAGGTGAGGTTGCGGACGGTCACGCGTCACGTGAAAATCCTCAATGAATCCCTCATCCACCAAGATTTTGGCAATGGCCACTTTGAGCGTGGAAGAGGGAAGACGCACGCTTACGTGCCCCACCATAAGGGCGTTACGTATACGCGCCAACATATCGGCTATTGGATCAGACATCGTCATTAGACAAGACCTCTCGTTCCGTGGTGCTTACCAACTCGATTTGACGACACCGGGAATCTCCCCCCTCAGAGCTCGTTCTCGGAAACAGATGCGGCACATCTGGAACCGCCGCATATAGCCACGTGGGCGACCACATATCCGGCACCGGTTGCGTACCTGGGTTTTGTGCTCGCGCCTCGCCTCTCGAATCGGCATGCATGTTTTTGCCATACTAAACTCTCCAATCCAGGTCAGCGACCATGTCGCTGGAAGGGCATTCCCAGCAGAGCCAACAGCCGCCGTCCTTCCTCATCCGTCTGAGCCGTGGTCACAATGCTGATTTCCATACCGCGTATCTTGTCAATCGAGTCGTAGTTTACCTCAGGGAACACCAGTTGCTCACGCAACCCCAGTGTATAGTTCCCATGCCCATCCAAGGTGTCCGGAACACCACGAAAGTCACGTTGACGCGCCAAGGCCACATTGCACAACCGGTCAAAGAATGCCCACATACGTGCACCACGCAGCGTGACCTTGACCCCGATGGCTCGTCCTTCCCGGAGCTTGAAGTTAGCGATAGACTTGCGCGCTCGGGTAGTCACCGGACGCTGTCCCGTGATCGTCGTGACGTCCTGCACTGCATGATCCAATGCCTTGGCATTATCTAGCGCCTCGCCCACGCCAATGTTCACGATAATCTTGCGCAGTCGTGGCACCTGCATCAAGTTCCCGTACCCGAACTCTTCAACAAGTGCGGGGCGAACCTCTTCAGTATAAAGCTTCTGCAACCGCTGCATCAGTCTGCCTTCCTCAAAAACAAGTGCTAGAAAAACGCTCTGTTCCTCTAGTCAACTACCTCGCCACACCGTTTACACACACGCACCTTGGTTCCATCATCCAGCCGTGTGTATCCCACCCGCGTCCGTTCATCACACTGGGGGCACACGAGCATGACGTTCGAGATATGAAGTGGCGCCTCGAACTCGATGACACCGGGCTGTATCTGGGCCCGTCCAGCACGCATAGGGCGCTGATGTTTCTTGACAATATTAACTCCAGAGACCACCAAACGGTCATCCTTCGGGTACACCCACTGCACGGTTCCCCGCAAATATCGATCGTTGCCAGAGATGACCTCTACAGTATCACCTTTTTTGATCTTGGCCACCCTTTTACTCCTTCGACCACCCGTCTACAACACCTCAGGCGCTAGCGAAACGATTCTCATAAAGCCCTTTTCCCGCAGTTCCCGAGCCACCGGTCCAAAAATGCGCGTACCTTTGGGGTTGGAGCTTGTTCCATCCAGAATCACCGCCGCATTATCATCGAAGCGAATGGTGGACCCATCTTCACGGCGGTACTCTTTTGCAGTCCTCACGATCACCGCACGTACGACGTCGCTCTTAGCAACCTGCGCCCTCGGAGTAGCCTGCTTCACGGTTGCAACAACCATGTCACCCACTCCACCATACCGCCGCCTGGAACCACCCAGCACACGGATAACGAGGAGCTCTCGCGCCCCGGTGTTGTCGGCTACACGCAGACGACTCTCCTGCTGGATCATTGACGACCCTCCGCTAGCGGCCCAGCCTCAATACGCTTCACTATCTCCTCCACAACCCACCGCTTCTCACGACTCAGTGGACGGGATTCGACAATGCGCACCAAATCTCCAACGCGACAGGTGTTACCCTCGTCGTGGGCCTTGTACTTTTTCACACGGCGCACAACTTTCCCATACCGAGGATGGCGCACTCGGCGCTCAACGCTAACCACCACGGTCTTGTCCATTTTGTCGCTTACGACATTACCGACAAGTCGCTTCCTTCCAGAACCGCGCTGTTCCATCACTACGCTGCCTCCTCGACCATTTCAGCGACCAACTCGCGCTCGCGAAGAATGGTCTGCATTCGGGCGACGTCACGCTTCACAGCCCGCAACCGATTGTAATCCTCCAGGCGGCCCATAGCCATTTCACGACGCAGAGCAAAGAGCTCTCGATAGGACTGTTCAAGCCGCTCACCTATCTCTTCTATAGTCAAAGTGCGGATTTCACGTGCCTGCATTTCTATCCTACTCCCCGGAAACTCCCTCACGCATAACAAACTGGCACTTGATCGGCAGCTTGTGAGATGCCAGACGCATCGCCTCACGTGCCATCTCTTCCGATACACCGCCGAGCTCAAACATAACGCGCCCCGGTTTGACCACGGCCACCCAGTGATCCACGGCACCTTTGCCTTTGCCCATTCGAGTCTCAGCCGGTTTGGCTGTCACCGGTTTGTCGGGGAAAATACGTATCCAGTACTTGCCACGGCGCCGCACGTGACGCACGAGCGCTCGTCGCGCTGCCTCAATCTGGCGCGCCGTGACCCAAGCCGGTTCCAGAGCCTGCAACCCATAGTCACCGAACTCGACCGTGGCTCCACGCGTAGCCTGGCCTCTCATCCGACCACGGAACTGCTTGCGATATTTCACCCGCTTTGGCATCAACATTGTCCCACTCCCTCTCCAGTACGTCCAGGGCATCACCCTCTAGACGATAAAGGGTTCCTCCTGTACCTTGGTCTCAGGCAAGATATCCCCTTTATAGATCCACACTTTCACTCCAATGCGACCATAGGTGGTGTGCGCCTCGTCCTGAGCATAGTCAATGTCAGCCCGCATCGTCTGCAGAGGCACACGGCCCTCACGCAGCCACGCCTGGCGCGCCATTTCGGCCCCATGTAGGCGTCCCTGGCACAGCACCTTGACCCCCTGCGCGCCGGCACGTACTGCCCCCTGCACTACCCGCTTCATAGCCCGACTGTGGGAAATCCGCCGCTCCAACTGAGAAACGACATTCTCCGCCACCAGTTTGGCGTCCAATTCAGGCTGGTCGATCTCCTGTACGTCCACAGAAACGCGTTTCCCGGTCCGTTCCTCCAGATCCTTGCGCAACTCTTTGACGGCAGCCCCCTTGCGTCCAATCACGATGCCGGGTTTGGCTGTCCAGATCGTCACCGACACCTGATTCGGAAAGCGCTCAATCTCAAGCTTAGAGATACCGGCCCGTCCGACAGTGAAATCGATGTAATCACGAATCTTTAGATCTTCGTGCAGCAGATCGGCATATTCATCCCCTTCTGCATACCATCGTGCCTTCCAGTCTCGGATGACGCCAATCCTAAAGCCATACGGGTGAACCTTACGTCCCAAGTCGCTCCTCCTTAAGACAAACCAACCTAACGCTCTTACTCGCTATCGAACGTCATCTCCTCGAGCACCACCGTGATGTGCGAGGAACGCTTACGGATCGGTCGCCAACGACCACGGCCACCGAAACGTCGCCGCCAGCCCTTTCCAGGCATCACACCCGGCCCATCGTCCGCCGCGATGCGCGCTACATAAAGCTCATCGCTCGGTATCCCATAGTTCTCTTCGGCATTCGCAACCGCCGAACGAATCAACTTGGCAACTGGCCGTGCCGCCGCGTGAGGCAGGAAATGCAGCAGCTCCAATGCCTTGTCCGCGTGCAACCCACGCACCTGATCAACCACCCGGCGCACCTTGCGGGCCGGAATAGGTATATGCTTCGCCCGAGCTACGACCTCTGTAGGCATAATCCACCCCCTTGCCCGCTCACCGTACTCGGCTCTTTCTCTCTTTGACTATGTGCCCACGAAATGTGCGAGTGGGAGCAAACTCGCCCAGCTTGTGACCGATCATATCTTCTGTGATATAGATCGGCACGTGCCGCCGACCATCGTGCACAGCAATCGTATGGCCGATCATGTGCGGGAATATCGTCGAGGCCCTGGACCAGGTGCGAATCATGCGCTTTTCCCCCATCTGGTTCATCCGCTCGACCTTCCGCAACAGCTTTGGGTCCACATATGGTATCGGTCTCTTGAGTGGTGATCGTGACATATCCTAATCCCCTCGTTTCTTTCCCACACCTACCGTCGCCGCTTGCCACGCCGGCGTACGATGTACCTGTCCGTGCTCTTATTGTGTCGCGTCCTCTTGCCAAGCGTCTTTTTGCCCCACGGCGACTTGGGACTCGGCATTCCAATCGGTGACCGGCCTTCGCCGCCTCCATGAGGATGGTCCCGAGGTGACATGGCCGATCCCCGCACGGTAGGACGATATCCCAACCAACGCTTCCGGCCAGCCTTGCCCAACTTGACGTTGCCATGATCAACATTGCCGACCTGCCCAATGGTGGCCAAGCACTCCTTACGCACCAGCCTCATCTCACCACTGGGAAGACGCAGCGTCACATAGTCGCCTTCCTTGGCCAACACCTGCGCTGACGTACCGGCTGAACGCACCATCTGTCCACCGCGTCCCGCGCGCAACTCGATGTTATGCACCAAGGTTCCAAGCGGGATACGTTCTAGCGGCAGGGTGTGACCCACGCGGATCTCTGCACCTTTACCGCTCATCACCGTATCACCCACCTGTAACCCAAGCGGCGCAATGATGTACCGCTTCTCACCATCAGTATAGACGAGCAACGCGATGCGAGCCGAACGGTTGGGATCGTATTCGATGCTTTCTACACGCGCAGCGACGCCGGTCTTGTCCCGCTTGAAATCGATCACACGGTATTGGCGCTTGTGCCCACCACCTCGGTGACGCACCGTGATCCGGCCATAAACGTTACGACCAGCGCGTTTGCGCAGAGGATGCACCAGGCTGCGCTCCGGCTTTGTGCGCGTAATCTCGTCGAAAGTCGACCCCGTCATCCCTCGCCGACCAGGAGAAGTCGGCTTGTATGTCTTTACGGGCATACTACACTCCCTCAAACACGTCCAGCCGTTGGCCCTCTGCCACAGTAACCACGGCTTTCTTCCACGCCCTGTGACGCACGATACGCTGGCGTCCACGTCGACTGCTGGCTTTGGCTGGCACATTCATTACATTGACCGTAACGACTTTTACATCGTAGATGGTCTCAATCGCCCTCTTGACCTCAATCTTGTTCGCGCCCTGAACTACCTCGAACGTGTACTGGCCCAATTCAGAGGCCTGATAGCGCGTTTTCTCTGTATCAATTGGTCGCACAATGACTTTGTAGGGATTCATCATCCACTCATCCCAGGATACTCTCGACCACCTGCAATGCATCCACTGACATCAACAGGTGGTCATATCCAAACAGATCGCGAATATTCAGATAGCTAGCTCGCAGCGTCCTCACCTGCGGCAAGTTGCGCGCCGACTTTTCCACGGGCTCATTCCGCTCTGGCAACAGGATCAGCACACGCTCATCCAGACCAAGGTTTCGCAGAATCGTCACCATCTCCTTGGTCTTGGGGATCTCTATATCCAACTCGTCCACGACGACGATCTGGTTGTCCATCGCTTTCACCGAGAGCGCCGACCGCAACGCAGCACGCCGCATGGTGCGGGGCATCCTTTTGGTGTACCGGCGCGGCACTGGCCCGTGAGCCACCCCGCCACCCACAAACAGGTTGGCGTTGCGGCTCCCGTGGCGAGCCCGTCCTGTGCCCTTCTGTCGATACCATTTAGCCTTGGTACGGTTTATCTCACCGCGCGACTTGGCCTTGTGGGTCCCCTGGCGAGCATTCGCCAGTTGACGCACCAATGCCTGATGCATCAGCGGCACATTGACGGGAACCTCGAATATATTGGGAAGCAATTCGGCCTCACCAACCTCTTCCCCCTTGGTATTGTACATCGGAATGAACATAGATCTCCCTACTGGCCCCGTCTCTTTGCCAACTCACCTGACTTGCGAGCCTGCTTGATCACCAACAACCCACCCTTGGCGCCCGGCACACCGCCACGCACCGCCAGCAGGTTCCGCTCTGGGTCCACCACCTCCACGCGCAGATTCTGGGCCGTCACTCGAGCGTTTCCCATACGGCCAGGCATTTGCTGTCCTTTATGCACCCGGCCTTGACCCGTAGTGGCACCAATAGAGCCCGGGGCACGCTGTCGATCCGACTGACCGTGCGTCTTGGGTCCACCTCGAAAACCGTATCTCTTGACCACACCAGCGAAACCCCGCCCCTTTGAGAGACCAACCACATCCACCCGGTCGCCTACGTCGAACACATCCACCAGGAGACGCTGCCCTTCCTCGACCTCAGCATCCTCGCTCAGACGAAACTCGCGCACATATCGCAGGGCGGGCAGTTTGTTACGAGCCAAATGCCCCTTTTCACCACCGCTCAGGCGCTGTGGTTTCGACTCCACAAAAGCCAACTGCACAGCGCGATATCCGTCGCGCTCCTCTGTCTTTATCTGAGCCACATAGCAGGGCCCCGCCTCAATGACGGTTACGGGGACGGCTTTGCCATCCTCATCAAACACCTGTGTCATCCCGACTTTTCTGCCCAAAATTGCCTTCACAATCACACCTCCCAAGGGACTGCCAGCCTCGGGCCAAAGCCGCATCATCCCTGCGGTCAAGCACAGTTTCGGAGGAGAGAGCCAAATCTCCCTCCTCCGTCATCTATGTACCGTTTTTCCGCGCCTATAGTTTGATCTCGATGTCCACACCGGCAGGCAGATTCAATCGCATCAGTGAATCAATGGTCTTGTTGTCCGGTTCAATGACGTCGATCAGCCGCTTGTGAGTGCGGATCTCGAAATGCTCGTGCGAGTCTTTGTCAATGAAGGTCGAACGACGGACCGTAAAACGCTCGAGTTGAGTTGGCAAAGGTACAGGCCCGACTACTGTCGCGCCGGTACGCTCCGCCGTCTCCACGATACGCTTGGCCGACTCATCAAGCACGCGATGATCGTAAGCCTTCAGCCTGATACGGATTCTCTGCTTTGCCATGCCCTATCGCCTAGTCCAGAAGCTTGGTGACAACGCCAGCACCGACGGTCAACCCACCCTCGCGAATGGCGAAGCGGGAACCCTCTTCGATAGCCACTGGATCGATCAGGTTCACCTCCAGGTTGGTGCGGTCGCCTGGCATCACCATCTCAACACCTTCTGGCAGTTTGATCGCCCCTGTCACGTCCATCGTGCGGATGTAGAACTGGGGACGGTAGCCCTCAAAGAAAGCCTTGTGGCGGCCACCCTCTTCCCTGGTGAGCACGTATACCTCGCTCATGAACTGCCTGTGGGATTGGATGGTTCCAGGAATCGCAATGACCTGACCTCGCTGCACACCGTCCCGGTCCACGCCACGGAGCAGCAACCCAGCATTGTCACCAGCCATCACGTGGGTCAGTTTCTTGCGGAACATCTCCATATCGGTCACGACGGTCTTGGTGGGTCTTTCCTGTAGGCCGACAATCTCCACGTCGGTCATCGGCACCATCCTACCACGGGTCACACGACCGGTTACCACTGTACCCCGCCCCTTGATCGAGAAGACATCCTCAACAGGCATCATGAACGGCTTGTCCTCATCCCGCATCGGCATGGGGATATAGTCGTCGATGACGCGCATCAGCTCCCAGATGCACTCATACTCGGGTGCGTCCGGGTCGGTGCTTTCGCTCTGCAGGGCCTGAAGCGCGCTTCCCTGCACAATGGGGGTCTCGTCGCCGGGGAACTCGTGGCTGTCGAGCAGTTCCCGCAACTCTAGCTCGACCAACTCCAGCAGCTCCGGATCGTCCATCAGGTCCACCTTGTTCAAGAAAACTACGACGGCTGGCACATTCACCTGCCTGGCCAGCAGGATGTGCTCACGTGTCTGCGGCATCGGACCATCCGCCGCCGAAACGACAAGAATCGCCCCGTCCATCTGCGCTGCACCAGTGATCATATTCTTGATATAGTCCCGGTGCCCTGGACAGTCAATGTGGGCATAGTGTCGATTTTCCGTCTCGTACTCGACGTGAGCAATGGCCACGGTGAGGATCTTGGTCGCATCACGACGGAACATCTTGGCGTCAGCCTTGGCCACTTCGTCATACGCCTTAGCCTCCGCCAGTCCCCTCAGAGCAAGCGTTTTTGTTATAGCTGCAGTGAGCGTCGTCTTACCGTGGTCAATGTGACCAATGGTGCCCACATTGAGGTGTGGCTTTGTACGTTCAAATTGCTCTTTCGCCATATCTCACTCCTTTCGAACAGTGTATCGATAAATATGGAGACCTGCCCTACCAGCCCCCACCATGCACAATGGTGTCCATCCGTTCCTGATTAACTTCTGCATAGTGACGGAACTCCATCGTGAACGTGCCTCGTCCCTGTGTCGCACTGCGCAGGTCCGTTGCATATCCAAACATCTTTGCCAGAGGAACATAGGCGCGTACCACCTGTATTCCTCCCGCCCGAGAACCCACTTCCCTGATTTCGGCTCCCCGAGCGTTCAGATCCCCCATTACTTCACCGGTATAGGCCTCTGGCACAACCGCCTCTAGATCCATAACCGGTTCCAACAAAATCGGGGCGGCTTTCTCTACTGCCTGATCAAAAGCCTGTGCACCAGCAACCTTAAAAGCCAGTTCTGAGGATGTCTCCTCATCTAGCTCTGCGCTGACCAGACGAACACCTACATCCACCATCTGGTAGCCCGCCAGCACCCCGCTTTCCATCGCCTCACGGCAGCCTCTCTCGACCGCCTCGACAAACCTCTCAGGCAGATCACCGGACCGTGTGCGATTCCAAAAGAGAAATCCCTCCCCTGTCGGCCGGGGTTCCACTTCCAGCCACACACGCGCAAAGTGCATCCGACCTCCCGCTTGCCGGTCGAACGCTCCCTCAGCCTCAGCCCGCTGCGTGACCGTCTCCCGGTAAGTGACCCGTGGGCGACTTACCCGTCCACTGACACCAAACTCCCGGAGCAGGCGATCTGTCAGGATTTCCAGGTGCAGCTCTCCCATCCCGGAGATCAGTGTCTGGCCAGTGTTTTCGTCGATCCGAATCACAAAAGTGGGATCTTCCTCGGCCAGCCGCTGCAACCCGTCAGACAATCGATCCTGATCGGCCGCCGTCTTCGGTTCGATAGCCACGGAGATGACCGGTTCAGGAAAAGAGATCGACTCCAGCAAGATCGGCCCGTGAGGTGCACACAGCGAATCGCCTGTGGAGGTGTCCTTCAGACCCAGCGTCGCGCCAATGTCTCCAGCACCTAACTCTTGGATTTCCTCACGACGATCGGCATACATGCGGAGAAGCCTGCTAATCCGCTCGCCTCGCCGGCGGGTGGTGCTGTTGCTGTTGATGACCTTTGAACCCACTTTTATCTTTCCGGAATATACCCGGAAATAGGCGAGCCTGCCTACGTAGGGATCTGTTGCTATTTTAAAGACCAATGCTGCCAATGGTTCAGTTGGATCGGCAATACGCGTCTCCACCTTCTGCGTGTAGGGGTTGATCCCCTCCACTGGCGGAACATCCAGCGGCGATGGCAGATAGTGAACCACTGCATCAAGCAGAGGCTGGACGCCTTTGTTGCGCAGCGCCGATCCGCACAGGACCGGGTTCAACTGCCCAGATAGAGTGGACCGCCGCAACGCCTGGCGCAATTGAGCGGCAGAGATCTCTTCTCCCTCCAGATAGAGCATCATCAATTCGTCATCCGTCTCGACGATCTGCTCTATCGTCCGCTCGCGCGCCTCCAGCACTGCGCCCTCTATCTCCTGCGGTATCTCCACGTGTTCAGGCGAGACACCCAACTCATCGCTCCAGACAATGGCCTGCATCTCTAGCAAGTCCACAACCCCCTGGAAGCTTGCCTCGCTGCCGATAGGCCACTGAACGACGACGGGGTTGGCATTCAGTCTCTCCCGAATCGTCCCGACCGCATAGGCGAAATCAGCGCCCAACCTGTCCATTTTGTTAATAAAGGCGATCAACGGCACTCCGAAACTCTGTGCCTGCCGCCAAACCGTCTCCGATTGTGGCTCCACGCCAGCCACTGCATCAAAGACAGCAACCCCACCATCGAGAACCCGAAGGCTCCTCTGAACCTCCGCGGTGAAATCGATGTGCCCGGGCGTATCCACAATGTTAATCTGAAAATCCTGCCAAAAGCAGGTCACCGCCGCCGCAGTGATCGTGATACCCCGCTCCCGCTCCTGTGCCATCCAGTCCGTGACCGTCGTCCCCGCATCCACGTTACCCAGGCGGTGGGTACGACCGGTGTAAAACAGGATACGCTCAGTCGTCGTCGTCTTGCCCGCGTCAATGTGGGCAATGATACCAATGTTCCGAAGGCGCTCTATCGGATTCCGCTCGACCATCTGTGCCCGCCCCCGGCCGCCCGGCCTACCCTCATCCACACCGCACGCCACTATGTGGCAGGGCTATCGGCAAAAGCGAGCGATCCAGAACAGCCAACCTACCACCGATAGTGAGCAAATGCGCGATTGGCCTCGGCCATCCTGTGCGTGTCTTCTCTCTTTTTAACTGCGGACCCGCTTCCACGGGCCGCATCAATCAACTCGTTGGCCAGCTTATCGGCCATCGATCTACCCGGACGGCTGTGAGCAGCCGCCAACAGCCAGCGCATCGCCAAACTAACTCGACGCCCTGCCGATACCTCTACGGGAATCTGGTACGTAGAGCCTCCCACCCGGCGCGGTTTTACCTCCAGTACCGGAGAGATGTTTCTGAGCGCATCTTCCATCACTTCCAGAGGAGGTCGCTTTTCTCGCGACTCGATGATGTCCAGGGCATTGTACACAATTCGGGCCGCGACGCTTTTCTTGCCCCCCTTCATCACTCTGGAAATGAGCTGGGATACAGCCACGCTATTGTAGCGTGCATCAGGCTCAACTACTCGCTTTGGAGGACGATACCTTCGTGGCATAATCAAAAACCTCAGCACATATTACTTGGGACGTTTGGCCCCGTATTTGGAACGTTGCTGCAAACGACCATCCACGCCCATCGAATCCAGCGCTCCACGCACGATATGGTAACGTACACCAGGCAGGTCCTTGACACGCCCACCCCGCACGAGCACCACAGAGTGCTCCTGTAACATGTGTCCCTCACCGGGTATGTAGGCAGTCACTTCGATCCCGTTGCTCAAGCGCACCCGGGCGATTTTCCTCAACGCCGAATTGGGCTTCTTGGGCGTCATCGTGCGCACATACGTGCACACGCCTCGCTTCTGCGGAGCCCCCTTCTTGCGTCGTGCGCGTCGTTGCTTGTATGAATTGAACGTATACTGCAACCCAGGCGCCTTGGATATGCCTGACTTGGGTTTTCTCCCTCTCCGAACCAACTGGTTGATGGTGGGCACGTTCCCTCCCCAAACTCACTGAAGAAGGCCATCCACCCGTACCGATGGCCTTCATCCTCAATACAATTTTTCCGTCTGTCAAGCTGGTAGCAGGGGTTCTGGCTGCTACACTCTAAGCGAGCGTATATTTTACCACGCTTTTTTCAAAAGTCAAATCGCTTTTGAACATTCACGCCCGCCCGCGCAATCTCGTTGCTCTGATCGAATCAACCAGGCACTAGCGCCCACGACGTCCCAGGCCCAAAAGCCCTACGCCCAACGAGGGCACCTTGGCCTTCTCCTCATCCCGGCCAAAGTCCAGCACTTCGCCGTCTTGCGTAATGGCCTCGACCGCCAACCCCAAACTTTGGAGTTCCTTCACCAACACCTTGAACGAGGCCGGGACGCCAGGCTCCTGAACAGGCTCCCCTTTGACAATCGCCTCGTAGGTCTTGACGCGTCCCTGTACGTCATCCGACTTTATGGTGAGCATCTCTTGCAATGCATGGGCAGCACCGTAAGCCTCCAGAGCCCAGACCTCCATCTCACCAAAGCGCTGACCACCAAACTGGGCCTTACCACCCAGCGGTTGCTGTGTCACGAGACTATAGGGACCAGTAGAGCGTGCGTGGACCTTATCCTCAACCAAGTGGGCCAACTTCATCATATAGATCATGCCCACCGTCGCCGGTTGGTCGAATTGCTCACCGGTCTTGCCATTATACAGAACCATCTTGCCCAAAATCGGCAGCGGATCGGAAGCCTCCATACTCACCTGTACAGCCAACTCCTCGATGGCTTGATCATCCATATCGGTCACTTGGCGACCCCGGTCCTCCAACCAGACGCGCAGACAAGCTATCCTTGCTCGCCAGTCGATCCCGGATCGTTCAACCAGCGTGCGGGTATCATCCTCAAAGGAGAGTAGTTCATCTGGCGCATACCCTCTCTCAGTCAACCACTCTCGAAGGACCGCTCGCCGAGCATAGGTATACTCCATAATCAGCCGGTCTACATCATAGTCACGATCCGCCAGCCAGGCTACCACGTACAACCGCCGAGCTTCCTCATCATCCCTCAGCGTTTCCAGCGGGTAACCCTGGCCTTTCAGCCAGGCCCACGCCCGCTCGGTGATCTCGTCCCAGGCACGGTCGATAAGCCAGGCTCGCGCCAGTTCGGCCTCTACCTGCCCCTCATCTGCACCGTCGAACACGGGAGTAACAGCTCGAAAGCCAAGGCGATGAACGGCCCATCCCAAGTGAGTCTCGAGAATCTGGCCGATGTTCATCCGCCCAGGCACACCGAGTGGGTTCAGTATCAGGTCAATCGGAGTTCCATCCGCAAGAAATGGCATATCCTCTACCGGCACCACCTTGGAGATAACCCCCTTGTTGCCATGCCGGCCCGCCATCTTGTCACCCTCAGTGATTTTTCGCGTCTGAGCCACACTGACGCGCACCATCTTTTCTACACCCACTTTCAGGTCCCGATGCTCCTCCCGGTCAAAGACCTTGACATCGACGACTTTACCACGCTCTCCGTGGGGCAGCCGCAGACCCGAGTCTTTTACCTCCCGCGCCTTCTCACCAAAGATGGCGCGCAGCAGCTTTTCCTCAGGACTCAGCTCCTTCTCACCCTTGGGCGTGATCTTGCCCACCAGAATATCCAGAGGCCCCACCTCTGCTCCGACGCGGATAATCCCCTCCTCGTCCAGATCCTTGAGAGCATCATCACCTACGTTGGGAATGTCACGAGTAATCTCCTCCGGACCAAGCTTTGTGTCGCGGGCCTCAACCTCGTGCTTCTCAATGTGAACGGAGGTGTATCTGTCTTCCTGCACCAGACGTTCACTGATGAGAATCGCATCCTCAAAATTGCCACCCTCCCAGGAGATAAAGGCGACCAACACGTTCTGCCCCAGAGCCAGTTCGCCTCCGTCCGTCGATGAGCTATCAGCGAGCACCTGATCTTTGTGCACTTGCTGCCCTTTGTAGACAACCGGTCGCTGATCAATACAAGTGCTCTGATTTGAACGCTTGTACTTGAACAAGTGGTACGTGTGCAAACCATCGGAATGGCGGACCACGACGTGGTCACCCCCGACGCTGACCACCTCCCCCTCATCCTTGGCCAGCACAACCTGTCCCGAATCGAGCGCCGCTCGCCACTCCATCCCAGTAGACACAACTGGAGACTGTGGCCTGATAAGGGGTACCGTTTGACGCTGCATGTTCGATCCCATCAACGCACGGTTGGCATCATCGTGCTCTAGAAACGGGATCAACGAAGCCGACACACCGACGATCTGACAAGGCGCTACGTCAATATAGTCGATCTTGTCCGGAGTAGTCACCAAGAACCTCTCAGAACGGCGGGCTGAGATACGAGGACGGACAAAGTGCCCTTTTTCATCCAGCATAGCATTGGCCTGGGCGACGGTATAGCGGTCTTCTTTGTCGGCCGAGAGGTAGACCAACTCCTCACTCACCGCCGGCACAATAGGTATTTCTCCCGAAAGCTCCAACTGGGCGATTTGCTCGGCCAATTCCACCGTCACCTCTGTCCCGGCTTCGGCTACCACATCCCCACTCTCCGGGTCAATCAGGTCCTCACTCAACGTCTGATCAGCAAGAGCCTCAACGGTAGGCTCCACAGCATGGACGATCTTGCGATATGGCGTTTCGATAAAGCCCAAGGAATTCACACGGGCGTGGGTCGCCAAACGACCTATCAGCCCGATGTTTGGTCCCTCCGGCGTCTCGATGGGGCAGATGCGGCCGTAGTGACTGTAATGAACATCCCGCACATCGAAACCAGCTCGCTCGCGTCTTAGCCCTCCCGGTCCCAGCGCAGACAGCGTACGCTTATGCGTTAGCTCTGCCAGCGGGTTGGTCTGCTCCATAAACTGTGAAAGCTGGCTCGAACCAAAGAACTGGCGGATGATGGCAACCACCGGACGGATGTTGATCAGATTCACCGGCGTCAAAGACTCTGACTCACGGATGGACATACGCTCAACCACGAGCCGCTCCATACGGCGAAGGCCGATCCGCAACTTGTTCTGGATCAGCTCACCCACCGTCTTGACCCGGCGATTGCCCAGATGATCAATGTCATCCGCATCCACAACGCCATTGTTGATCCGAATCATACGCTCCACCAAAGCCACCAAGTCATGCTTGGTAACCATACGGTGTTCAAGGTCCACATCGAGACCAAGCCGCTGGTTCAATTTGTAGCGACCTACCCGCTGCAGATCGTAGCGCTGAGGATCAAAGAGCTGCTGTTCCAAGAATTCGCGCGCATTCTCCAAGGTGGACGGATCACCAGGACGCAGTCGTCGATAGAACTCTAGCAGCGCTTCCTCCGCCAGATTGCGCCCGTCCCTTAGCTCCCAATTCGGTTCTTGACGGATCGTCGTAAGGATGTACTGGTGACTGGGATTGCTGTCGGCGTCCTGGAAAAGCGACAGCAATTCTTCATCACTTCCCGTCATCAGGACGTCACTCCCGGACTGATCATCCACCGCTGCCAGCGCCCGAAGCAGTATCGTAACCGGCAGCGTGCGCTTGCGGTTGAACTTGATGGTGAGATAGTCGGATTTGCGAGTCTCAAACTCCATCCAGACACCACGATCCGGGATCATCTTGGCCATACTGAGCCGCCGACCAGTGACCCGATCCTCGGTGACGTCAAAATAGACACCAGGAGAGCGGATCAACTGACTGACAACAACCCGCTCAGTCCCATTGATGATAAAGGTGCCATTGGCAGTCATGACCGGGAAATCGCCCAGAAAGATCTCTGACTCAACGATCTCGCCCGTCTCGCGGTTATCAAGCACTACCTGCACATAGAGCGGGGCAGCATGGGTGATGTCCCGTTCCAGACATTCGTCTTCGGTGTATTGGGGCTCGCCATAGCGATAGCCAAGGTCGAACTGCGCCTCCGCGGCCCTAGAGCCGGGGAAATACAGCTTGAGACTGCCATTGTAGCTCTCAATGGGCGATATCTCATCAAAGAGCTGAGCCATCCCGTCCTCTTGAAACCAGCGGAAGGACTCGAGCTGAACCTCGATCAAACGAGGCAGTCTCTCTGTGTTGGTGATTCGGGCGTAGGACTTGCTCCCGGAATAGATCATATGCTCTCCTTTTCTCTCCTTCAGGCCGTCACACGGTCCCTTTGGACCCACTGACAAATAGGCAAACGGAAATTATACCATAGGGACCATATTTGTCAAACAGCCATCTTCACTTTTGCAGGCCAAACCCGGCCCCCCTTTCCCACAAGCCGGACCAGAGCCTGTTCACCTTTATTCTTGCTCTCCCCGCCCATCTACCACCCACGATAAGCACTCTACCCTCATCCCCACAGGAAGTTTGTCACCCTGGAGAGGTGTCATTAGCCACTACGCGATGTTTACGTCCTGGGCTATCATGCATACAGATGAGTGACTGGAAACAGCCACTCATCATCCTCCTTTCCTTGGCCGTAGGCCCCCTGGAGCTCTCCAGGGGGCCTTGGTCGTTTCCAGATGAACGGCGAGGGTTCTGCCCTAACCCTCAATCCGAAATAGAAACCAGGTGTTTTCACCAAGAAGCGCAGTGGTTATGGGTGGCAAGCCACTTCCTAGCCATCAGTTCGTTTGGATAGACGCAGAAAAACCTGGTTTCTCAGAAGGTGTCAGGTGGCTAGAACCAAATCCAGTCGCATCTGCACCAGTCTCCGCGACCTCTGAAAACCAGAGGCCTCCAATGCTGCAACGAGCGACTGCGTGGGACTCGGCAACACGACGTCAACCATTTTCATCGGAGCGCCGTGCAGGCTGGCCAGGCCCTGCTGTACCAGCACAGCCTCGACAT
Organism: uncultured Anaerolineales bacterium; assembly: GCA_964444825.1. Classification (GTDB taxonomy): domain Bacteria; phylum Chloroflexota; class Anaerolineae; order B4-G1; family B4-G1; genus CAYUIS01. The sequence goes on from CAYUIS010000018.1 coordinate 29,598, forward strand.
AGCCACTCTGTCCAGGCGCGACCAGGATCTCTAGTCGATTAGGACGACGACCACGCTCAAAGAGCACTCGCACCGCTCCACGCAAGATGCCACTCTCCTCATCGATCCACCAGACCTCGCGTCTCCCGTCAAGCCAATGGCTCAACGTACGCTCCCAGCCTGGCCTATAGTCTGCCTTTCGCAGCTCCAGCAAGGCACGCTGCCGAGCGGGGATCATGCCACGCACCAATTCAGCCAACGCCACACCATCGTGAGTACGCCCTCCACGCAAGGTAGAGCTATGGATCGAGGTTGACATCCACGGCAAACCCGCGGGCCGCAACATGTGGAGCGTGGTGCCGACTTTGCGGAATCCCAACCGTTCATAGAGCTGCCGCGCCCTTGGATTATCAGCGCGTACCTCCAGTCCTGCCCAATGCCCACCTTTGCTCGAAATCACGTCCAGCGCCGCCTCCATCAGCGACGTAGCGACTCCTCGTCGTTGCCAATCCGGATGGACTGCCACATTCCCAATGAAAAAGCCATTCAATTGGGATGCACGCCGTAATGAAACGTTACCAACTATGCGCCCCTGCTCTACCCATACAAAGCCCGGTATGACTCCCGACTGGCCCCATCCGGGCCAGTAGAGCCACCACAACAGCGGCCCCCAGCGCGCAACGCGCCGCATCTCTGCCAATGCAATCTCACCATCGGCTCCCAATCGACCACCGAAGGCAAGTGCCATCAACTCAGCGACCTGCTTTGTGTCGTGGTATGGACTAAAGGGACGCAGATGGGCTCGAGCGCGCCTTCCGCGTATCATTGAAGCCACCATAGGCAGTCCCTTACTAGGGCAAGAGTACGTTACCCGTCATCATTCCGTATCCCACCATCACAGTCGGCCTTCCAGGTAGCGGCGCAGCAGATCAAGCGCAGCCTCGGCCGAGCGCGCCTTGTTCTCCTGTCGATCACCATCCCACACGTGCCGTTCTACCCATTCGCCATCTGGGGTTGCCAGAGCAACATAGACAAGCCCTACTGGCTTGTCAGGTGTTCCGCCGCCAGGACCAGCCACACCAGTTACAGCCAGGGAAACGCCTGCACGGCAGATACGGCGCCCTCCTCGCGCCATCTCCAGCGCCGTCCCTTCGCTCACTGCCCCATGGCGGTGGAGCGTGGCGGGCTGTACGCCAAGAACCCGCTCTTTGATATCGTTTGAATAGGATACGATCCCGCCCGTAAAATAGTCCGAGCTGCCGGGCACATTGGTGATACGGTGAGCGACGAGCCCACCGGTACACGACTCGGCGAGCGCCAGCGTCATTCCGGCCTGCCGGAGCAGCCGGCCAACGAGGGCTTCGGGCATTTCCTCGCCTAGACCAGCCATGTATCTCCCCATACGCCTACTGCGTGAGGACGGCGACGCGGGTGCGGGAGACACCCCAGGTTCAGACCAGCGTTTAGTCTAGCCATATTCAAGAATATACACCAAATAGCACGATAGGACAAGACAAACCTGAGGGCAATCGTTTTTAGGACCAAGGCCACCTCAATCGGTCAGAGACCAGCAGGCGAATGGCCCCAAAATCACCTTGAGGGGCCAATCGAACCGGTCTTTAAGCGAGCTTGGAGACCGCGGGCCACCTTTCGGTCAACGACAGACATCGGCAACCCGTCCAGTTCTGTGGGACATACCCATCGAAACGCAGCACAATCCAAGCAGCGAGGCTCGCCGGCGGCTAAACGACAGAGGAAGGCGGTCAACGTGATGTGAAGGTGAGTATAGGTGTGTTTGACGACGATCAGCGACTCGCCTACGGCGACCTCCACGCCCAACTCCTCCTGCATCTCACGGACGAGACACTGCGGCAAAGTCTCGTTCTCCTCGCGCCTGCCGCCGGGAAACTCCCACAGCCCCCCGAGCATATCGCCGGCGTTGCGCTGCGCTACCAGCAGACGGCCGTCGGAGTGAATGGTGACGGCAGCAGCCACGTCATAGTGAGGCACTCGCTTGCGCGCACGCCGCACGGGGAGCGTCTCCGACTCGCCGCCCGCAAGAGCCAGGCAAAACGTGTCGAGCGGACAGTCGCCGCAGCGAGGGGCGCGGGGTGCACAGATCGTCGCTCCCAGTTCCATCAGGGCCTCATTAAACACGCCCGCTTGTGCTGGCGGCAGCAGGGTCGTCGCCAATGTCTCCAGCCGACGCTGCACAGCCGAACGGGTGACGTCCTCCCAGATCCCAAAAACACGACAGAGCACCCGCCGAGCGTTCCCATCCACAGCCGCCACCTGCTGTCCAAAAACGATGGAGGCGACCGCCCCGGCAGTATAGCGCCCCACCCCAGGCAGCGCGATCAACCCCTCGAACGTGTTGGGCAGTCTGCCATCATTGGCGGCCACGATCTGCTGCGCCGCAGCATGCAGATTGCGAGCTCGCGCATAATAGCCCAAACCTTCCCACACCCTTAGCACATCCTCGAGCGTCGCGTCCGCCAACGCCTGAACAGTGGGGAACTGGGTTAGGAAACGCTGGTAGTAAGAGACGACCGTCTCAACCTGTGTCTGTTGTAACATCACCTCGGCTACCCAAACACGATAGGGCGTGCGATCCCGCCGCCACGGGAGTTCACGGGCGTTATCAACAAACCAGGCAAGTAGGCGATCGGCAAGCGCAGAACGGACCAAAGGATCGGGCAGGCTGGACATAGTGAGCCAACTATACCGCGGTTCCGAGAGAGGGCAAATCGAGAGATTCAGTGGATCCAATTTTGCTCGGCCTGGATTGCCAAATCCGGGCCAGGAGCGGGGGATTTGGCAATCCCCTTGGAGCGATTCTGGATCCGCTGAGATTGCAATTGGGGCATTTTCTGTTATCATTTACAGGTGGAGGGCGGGGAGATGAAGATTGGTATCATCTCGGATACCCATGACGATCTGCACAACCTGGAGGCAGCCCTTGAGGTACTGCGAGCCGAGCAGGTGACACAGATACTTCACTGTGGCGATGTATGTGGGCCTGAAATGGTCAGGGCATTGGCAGGCTTCCAGGTGTGGATCGCAGAAGGCAACATGGATAGGCATGTTGGCTTGGCGCAGGCAGCCGAGGAGACATTTGAGCATATGTCACTGGCGTGGTTGCATAAACCCACGCTGAACGGCTACCCGGTGGCTGTGGTCCACGGCGACAACGAAGAGGTGTTGAGCAACCTTGTCACCTCCGGCCAATACGCGTATGTTTTCCACGGTCACACCCACCGGCGGGCCGATCGAAAGATCGGTCGCACCCGCGTCGTCAATCCCGGTGCATTGGGAGGTAAGCGGCGCCAGTCGCGCTCCTTTTGTCTCCTCGACCTGAGCACGGGTGACATCGAGTTTGTGGAGCTTGGTGACCAGATCCCATCACGTGCCAACCATCGACGACAAGGAGTTCCACTTTAACCCGGTGGCGACGGTTGACAGATCCTTGGGACTCCTGATCGACACCCAATCCGGCGAACGAGACGCAGAAGGCGATCCTCCCGAGGGGAACATCAACCAACGGGTAAATGCATGACCGATCGACCTGGCCGAGAGACAGCGAGACCCGCGTCATCCCCTGAAAAAACGGACGGAGATGGTGACAAGGATGCTGGAGAGATAGAATGACCCTTGTACTGCTTATCCGTCACGGCGCTAACGATTTCACAGAAGAAGGGATCTTGGCCGGATGGACGCCCGGCGTCCATCTGAACCAGGAGGGACGAGCCCAGGCGGAGGCTCTCGCACAACGGCTGACGCCGGTCAAGATCGAGGCCGTTTACAGCAGTCCTTTGGAGCGCACCATGGAGACGGCGGAGATCATCGCTGCTTCGCACAAGCTGCCGGTGATGGTGCGTGAGGGTCTGGGAGAGGTTCGTTTTGGGAAGTGGACCGGGGAACGACTGGACAAACTGAGGCGGCGTCGGCTGTGGCGGGCCGTCCAGTTCGTGCCCAGCGCCATGCGTTTCCCCGGCGGTGAGAGTTTTCACGATATGCAAGCGCGGGTCGTGTCGGAGCTGGAGTTTCTGCGCACTGAATATGTGGAGCAAACCATAGCTGTCGTATCTCACGCCGACGTGATCAAGGCGGCTGTGGCCCATTACGTCGGCATACACCTAGACCTGTTTCAGCGGCTAGTGGTAAGCCCGGCTTCGCTGACAGTGTTGGCACTGGACAAGTCTATACACCGCCTGGTTTGCCTGAATGACACGGGCCACTTGCCACTATTATTCGAGGGAAAGAAGAATGAACCTGCCTAGACAAATCGAACTGAGCAACGCAGAGTTTATCACTATTGACACGATTGGCCCACCAGGTGAGCGTACATTCTATCTTCAAGCAGCACAGGGTGACACGCTGATCACGATGGTCGTTGAGAAGGAACACGCCGCTGCACTATCTATCGCCATCGGGGGCCTGCTGGAGCAACTGGGGGAGGGGGAGCTGGAGGACATCGAAGAGGGCGAGCAGTTCGACATGGAACTTGTACAACCGGTAGAGCCCTTGTTTCGTGCGGGGCAACTGGGATTGGGCTATGACGAAACACGGGACATGATCGTCATCATAGCCGAAGAACTGGTGGCCGAAGAAGAGCCAGAAGGCACCAAAGTGCAGATCTGGGGCAGTCGTATCCTCATGGCTGCACTGGCTCAAAAGGCTGCGGCTGTTGTCGCTTCGGGTCGGCCCCTCTGCCCGCTGTGTGCTGAGCCCATCGAGGCCGAAGAGCCCCACGTCTGCGTGAGAGGCAATGGACGCAAACAGATATTCAGCGTCGACGGGAACTGAGGAAACCCCCGGCCAAGCCATAGGAGTTGAGCGCGCAGTCGAAATACTCTCGCAGGGCCAGGTGGAGCTTGTTGGGCAGGTGACGTCCAGCTCCAACATCATATTCCTGACCAGGGTCAAAGACGGAGAGGAGCAGACCCTGGCAATCTACAAACCTCGCCAGGGAGAGAGGCCACTTTGGGACTTTCCATACGGGACGCTTTGTCAGAGAGAAGTGGCTACCTACGTGCTCAGCCAGACGCTCGGATGGCCCCTCGTTCCCCCCGCCGTGCTACGCGACGGTCCATATGGCCTCGGGGCTCTTCAGCTTTTTATCGATGCCGACTATGAAGCCAACTACTTTTCCCTCCAAGACCGACGACTGCCCCACTTACTTCCGATAGCCCTCTTTGATGTCCTGGTCAACAATGCCGACCGCAAAGGGGGGCATCTGTTGCTGGATCACTGGGATCGTATCTGGGCTATCGACAATGCCCTGACCTTCCACTCGGAGCCCAAGCTGCGCACCGTAATCTGGGACTTTGCCGGAGAGCCAATCCCCGATCGATACTTGGCCGACCTGCAGCAGTTGCAGCAGCATCTGGCTGGCAGGAGCGGGCTGCGCCAGGCCCTCCGAAATCTGCTGAGCAAGGATGAAGTCATCGCCCTCCAAACGCGTTTAGCAGAGTTGATCGGGTGTGCCAAGTTTCCCCAGCCCGATCCAACCCGTCGCCAGGTTCCCTGGCCGATCGTATAGCAGCATCTGTACGAGGCCAAGAGGCATCTGTCCTGGTTCAGATAGGCCACTAGAGCAGAGGTCCCCGCGGACACTGATGGTCCACACTGCCCACACTGGACTTGCGCCACACAGCATAAAGCCCTGCCACAGCACACTGGTGGCAGGGCTTTTGCGTTTGAGGCCCGTCTTTTGATCGTCTTAGGAAGTCTCTTGAGGCCTTGGCTCCATATCCACAATAGCGGAGCTAGGAGGTGCAGCAGTCGCTTTCGTCTTGGGAGCCTCGATCAAGGGAGGCTCGATGTCCCCGTGCATCGTGGTCTGTCCACGCAGATAGGCCCCCTCTTCGAGCAGCAGGGAGCTGATTACCAGATCACCCCACACACGTCCCGTCTTTAATATCTCCACCCGGTTGCCATTGATGTTGCCCTTGACTGCGCCAGAGATAGAGATATTGTTGGCCTTGATATCGGCAATGATCTTTGCCGCCTCGCCAATAACTAGATTGCCAGCGATATCAAGGGTGCCCTCACAGATGCCATCAATGCGGATACCGCCGTCGGATTGGATCTCGCCACGGAAGTGGGCATTGGGACCAATGACCGTCTCAATCTTGGATACGGGAGCTGCAGACGGAGCCGCAGATGGTTTCTCTCTTCCAAACATCGGAATACCTCCTATCAAAACACAGTGATTATGGGATTACTCCCCAGCATTGATCAGGTGCCTGTCAGATGATACATCAGCGAGAGTCTTTTGTCAATTGTGGCCGACACCAGTATGGCCAACAACGGCCTGCCGAGCCTCCGCAAGCGCTGCTTCCTCGTCCTCGCTCAATGGCTTGGGTGAGAGCCAAGCTTGGATAGGCTTGGCATAGACGCGCGTCGCTCCACGGCCAAACAGGGCCGAGATGATAACCCCGTTTCCCTCACCATCTGCCAGGGCGAGTGAGAAACTCTGGTCTCCTCCGGTGTCCTGGAAGGCACGATAACGTACAAGCCCCATACCCTGAACCGTGTGAGCCAAAGCGGCATCGATCTGCCCGGCACGCGCCACCAAACGCTCGGTGCGTGCCGTTGTCTCAGAAAGCCTGGAGGCCAGGTTAGCCATCGCTACGGTCAGATTGGCATCCTCTTCCATATCGGTGGCAAACAGTTCATCGTACCGGCTTTGGAGCCGGCGTAGCCGGCTCTGCAAGTCCAGCACCCATACGATGCCGACGATGACCAGGACGGTCAACGCAACTACCCAGATCAATGCCGTGATATCCATACGCGCTCCCCCGTTGAGTCAGACCAAACCGAGACCATCGGCCTACAACTCGACGTACTACTCCACTCGAACCGGTCCCAGGATCACTCGATCGCCCGCCAGGCTCCCAGACAAGTCTACCACAGGAAGGCGACGAAGGGAAATCATCCCGTACATTCCTACCTCCAGCCAGTAATCCCCAGGAGACAGGCTGTCCGGGATAACCAGGCGATAGGGATCGGCAAAGGTTTGACCTGGCAGCCACTTGGGGAACCATAAAAACGTCGGACAGGCCCCACCCAGAGGTGTGTAATCGTGACCTGTCACAGGACGGCCAGTGCCATCTATCAAATGGATAAAGATCGTATAGCTCTCCCGCGGGGAAGCCAAGGCTCGCCAGGTCAGGGTGAGGTGCAAAACACGCCCAGGGCGAACAACCAGTGGGTCCTCCCATTGTGCCGATCGCACCTGCCAGCCGGCTCGCCCGCGGGCCCGCACGAGGGCTATCTGGTTGTCCAAGTTCGCCAGCGTCCGTTCCAGCACCCTGGACGGTGGAGCCTTGGGATTAGGCAGAACGGTGATGCTCGCCAGATCCAGCAGCGATTCGCCGCCGGAGAGCTCGAGCGTTGCCCTGCCACCACTCAGGTCAGCGTAGCCCAGGCGGAGTGGATAGCTTCCCGGCTGCATCCCGAAGGGCGCCCTCACCTCGTATCGTTCCACCACCACCTCGTCGGGCAACCACTGGGGAGTGAGCAAACGGCTATCCGTTGTCCACCTTGCCTCTACCGAGCCCAGTTGGGCATACGGCATCCAGATACCTTCCATCGCCTCAGGCACGCTCTGGTAGAGTGTCAACTCCAGATACTCGCCGGCCCGCACGACATCGGTGGACAGATCATATCCCAGGATATGAACACGACCATCAGCCCATACATCCAGTGGAACCGTGGGAACCGCCGCCGCCACCGGCGGCGGGACGACCTCGTAGAAGGCGGAATCAGGGACCAGCCGGAAGCCCGCATCCCTCACCGCTGGCCGGTAATCGGGCAAATAGATGGGGCCACCCTCTATGTTCGCCCAGACCGACTCGACCCAGGGAGTCGCAGTGGAGACATAGACCAACTTTAAATCCCGCTCCTCCAACGGTTCAGCCTGCGTATACGTGTGGACCCACAGAGGCGTCAGGTGTTCCCAATCGGACACCAGGACCCCTCCCTCACCGCGCCCAGCAAAGCGGCCATAGGTCGCAGCGACAAACTCCTCGGCAGCGAAAAAGTCGCGCAAGGAAATGCCACGAGCCAGGTTGACCGTAACCTGCAAGAGGGGCCAAACCATCAAACAAGCAGCCAACAGCCCGTTGACAATCGCCACACGATAGGCCGCCAGGCGGTGGATAAGGAGCCTGGCCAGAGCCAACGCACCAACACCGGCAACGATGGACAATCCAGCGAACGGAATGAGCAAATAAGCCATCACATCCTGCACGGTGTTGAGGGTAAAGAGAAGGTGGCTGAGAATAAAGGCGACAAGAAGAAGGGCTGGCTTGGGTCCACGCAAGACAAGCCAAAGGAGCCCCACGACGATCAGACCGAGCACGAGGAGCGGAAACTGGAGCCGCAGCAGCGACCAAAAGACCAGCGCGCGATCGGCTTGATCAGATACGCCAAAGTGAAAAAGATTGACCCTCAAATCTCGAGCGGTGATGTGGCCCGAAAAGCCCTCCCACGTTCGCATGTTGGTGGGGCCAAACGGAGCACTGGGACTCCGGAGTGGGTAATACAACAACGGGGTCAGCCCCAGCAGCAGGCAGCCAATCAGCAACAGCACCGTCCGCCAGCGGCGCAGGATTTGCGGGCGCACGACCAAAACGAACAGACCATAAGCTGGCACCCCCATCAGAGTGATCGGATGATGTGCGGCGGCCCATCCCAGGGTGAGTGCGAACAGACCCAACCAGAAGACGCGTCCTGTCCTCCACCAGCGGACCAACAGCCACGTGTGAGTCAGTGCCAGGGCGGCACTGACGATGTGAGCATTGGAATGGATGGCATGCTGCCAAAAATCAGGCGCAACCGCGAGACAACAGGCTGCAAAGACAGCAGAGAGCATAATCGAGGGGCCCGTCAGTCTGGCGGTCCCGTGCCCGTCCAGCTCGGCCATCGTCCTGTTCACTTTGTCCGGGCGCGCCTGCTGCACCCCCTCGCCCAGATCGCGGACGACGAGGTATACCGCCGTCACCACCCAGGCACCGACCGCTGCTGCCAATAGGTTTGTACGAAAGGCCACGGTACCGACTGGCACGAGGGTTTGCCAGGCTTTGGCCAGCAGGGTATAGAAGGCGTATCCTGGCGGGTGAGCAATGCCGAGAATGGCCGGGATGAACTGGTACTCGGAGGGATCGCCAAAGAGAGTGCCTGGCGCGGCGGTCGAGGCGTAGAGCACAAAGACAGCCAGAAAAAGGAGTGTCGGAACCGAGTACAAGCTCCAAGAGACCTCGGGCCTCTTGGGGACCGTACCCGGTTCCGACTGGGATCGTTTGTCCAAGCTTGTGCCCAAGCTCAAGCCGCCGGAATGTATCCCTGCTTCTCCAAGTAACCGATCACTTTTGCGACGCTCTCCTCTATCGTCTCCTGCGCCGTATGACATACGATCTCCGGGTTCTCTGGTTCCTCATACGGGTCCGAGACACCGGTAAAGTTCTCTATCTCGCCAGCAAAGGCCTTGGCATACATTCCCTTGACGTCTCGCCGAGCGCACTCCTCCACCGGGCACTCGACATGGACCTCGATGAACTCGCCAATCTCAGCCCGGGACTTGGCCCGCCGCTCCCGATAGGGAGAGATGAACGAGCACAAAACCGCCACGCCATTGCGGGTGAGCAACTTGGCCACGAACGTCACTCGCTCGATGTTCTTGTCCCGATCCTCCTTGCTGAACCCCAGGTCACGGGTCAGGCTTTGACGTACGATGTCGCCATCCAGCCGCTCGGCCTTAAGACCGCGGTTGCGCAGTTCCTGCTCAAGCGGTTTAGCTATAGCAGTTTTGCCCGACCCGGAGAGCCCGGTGAACCACAGAGTAAAACCTTTCTGATTACACAATGTTCTGTTCCTCCTTATACTACAAAGTATCAATTGTCTCTATGACGGCGCAGAGCGCCGCCTCAGTGATGATCCCGTGGCGCAATAGCCTGGGTGGGGACACGGTGCAATCGAGGATGCTGGATGGAACTCCCCCTCTGGTTACCCCACCATTGAGGATCAGGTCTATTCGGTCGCCGAGCTGCTCCTCGACCTCGAAAGCGGTGATGGGACTGGGAAACCCAGAACGATTCGCGCTGGTGACCGCCAGCACGCCACCTGCCTCCCGAATGACATCCCGCGCCAGCGCAAGGCCGGGCACGCGTACGGCAACGGTGGGGCTATGGCTGATGATGTCAGACACCAATTCAGTCTTGGGCAACACCAACGTCAACCCGCCAGGCCAGAAGCGAGCAACTAGTTTCGTGCACAAGCGCTCGTGCCGATGCGGAAGCTCTGCCACGCGACGCAGGTGGTCGACGTCGGACAACAGAAGCGGAATCGGCTTGTCTAGCGAACGCTGCTTGATCTCATACAGTCGAACGACGGCATCATCGTCCCAGGGCATTGCGGCCACCCCATAGACGGTGTCTGTGGGAAAGGCGACTATTCCTCCACCTTCCAAAACCTCAACGGCATGACGTTTGGCGTCCTTATTGCCTATGTGAATCACATCGGCCTTCATCGGCACCCTATTCTGACAAGACACGCGACCGCCGCAGTTGCGGGGTCGCCAGCGATCCTCAGGGAAAGCGCACCCTGTCCATTTATGATGATAGAGTCTGCGCCAGAGTATAACACGTCTGATAAGCGCCGTCAACTCACTTTTTTCCTCGCATGTGGGCCAAACCCCGCTCATCTGTGCCACCGCTCAACTTGCCAATCTGTTCCCTTTCTGGTACGATTTCCCCAAGCTAAAAGAGGGGGGAATACCGAGCGTTGACACCAATCCATATTGTTCGTCTCATCGCTTTGCAGCGCCGTCACCGCCACCGGGCTAATGAGCGGAGCGGAGCGGCCCAGTTGATACGTATTGCCGGCGTCGTGCTACTCGTGATACTGCTTGTGACCCTGGGTGTTGGCGCGAGCGGTATTGGCACGGTGGTCGGTGCGTACGGCTACTTTACCCGGGATTTGCCCGAGCCCCAAGAGATTGAGGCTGTTGAGGAAAACTTTGAAACGACCAAGATATACAACCGCACCGGAGAGACGCTTCTTTACGAGGTGATCGATCCCACCGGAGGCGATCGCACGGGGATCACGCTGGATCAAGTATCCGAGTATGTCATCTGCGCCACCGTCGCCGTCGAGGATCGGGACTATTGGGAGAACCCCGGCGTCAACCTGCGCGGTATGGCCCGGGCCCTTTGGGCCGATATCCGGGGGCAGCAGATCCAGGGTGGATCGTCGATCACCCAGCAGTTGATCAAGAACATCGTCATTGACAAAGAACTGCGCTACATCAGTGCCGAGGGTCCGGAATGGAAAGACTATGAGCGCAAGATCACAGAGATCCTCCTGGCCTATCGCATCTCTGAGAAATACAGCAAAGAGCAGATTCTAGAGTGGTATCTGAACACAAACTTTTACGGCAACCTGGCACACGGGATCGAGGCTGCCGCTCGCGTCTACTTTGCCAAGAGCGCCAGCCAACTGACGCTGTCCGAGGCTGCTACGCTGGCCGCGATACCCCAGTTCCCACGTATGAACCCCTTCGATGACCCGGAGAGCGCGCGCAAGCGCCAGCAACTCGTCCTCGACGCTATGGTTCATCAGGGCTGCATCAGCTCTGAGGAAGCGGTCGTGGCCAAGTACGAACCGTGGGATCTGGCCAAGTTCACTGAGCGGTTCGACATCCTGGCCCCCCACTTTTCGATCTATGTGCGCAAACAACTGGAGGATATGTTCAGCCCGGAGATGGTATACCGGGGCGGGCTGCGGGTCTATACCACGATTGATCTAGACCTCCAGGAGCAGGCCCAATGCGTGGCTTGGGCGCAAATCCGCCGTCTCAGCGGCGAGGACGAGACCGCCGTCCTCGAGGAAGCCATCGACAGTGGGTGTACGGCAGCCCAGTTCCTGCCGCCGCTGCGGGACTATGATGTGGGAATCGATCACGACGTGAGCAACGCCTCGATCATCGCCATTCGCCCCGGCACCGGCGAGATCCTCGCTATGGTCGGCAGCCTCGACTACTGGGACGAATCCATAGACGGCCAGTTTAACGTCGCGGCGGACGGCCCGGGGCGCCAGCCCGGTTCGAGTTTCAAGCCTTTCACCTACCTGACGCTCTTGGCGCAGGGCGACAACGCAGCCCACATGTTCCTCGACGTGCGCACCGCCTTTCAACAGGCCACGGGTATTCCCTACGTGCCGGAAAACTATGATCGCAAGTACCACGGGCCCCAAAGAATGAGGCTGGCCCTGGCCCGATCCTACAACATCCCTGCGGTTGCAGCACTGCAACTGGCGGGCGTGGACAATGTGATCCGTACCGCGCATCGTATGGGCATCAACACGCTCAACAGAGGGCTTGATTACTACGGCCTCAGCCTGACCCTGGGAGGCGGCGAGGTACACCCTCTCGACATGACCTATGCGTTCAGCGTCTTTGCCAACACGGGCAAAATGTACGGCGAACCGGTACCCGAAGGAGAACGCCGCGCCGGGTTCCGCGAACTTAACCCGGTCGCGATTCTACGTGTCGAGGATCGCAACGGCAAAACGCTGTACGAGTACAGCCAGCCGGACAGCCGTGACATTCTCTCGCCGCAACTGGCGTATCTGATGAACAGTATCCTCTCTGACCGGCAGTCGCGCTGGGCAGGGATGGGTCTGAACAACGCGCTAGAGCTGGCCAACGAAAGACCGGCCGCTGCCAAGACCGGCACCACCAACGACTATCGGGACGCCTGGACGGTTGGCTACACACCTCAGATTGCCGTGGGTGTGTGGGTGGGCAACTCTGACAACAGCGAGATGAAAAACCTGCCAGGACTGCGAGGGGCAGGCCCGATCTGGCACGCGATAATGGAGCACGCATTACTAGACTATGAGCCTGTCGACTTCGAGCGGCCCGACGGACTGGTCGAAAAGGCGGTATGCGCGGTCTCTGGCAAACTGCCGACTGGACATTGCCCCACGGTGAACGAGCTGTTCATCCCCGGCACCGAGCCCACCGAGCAATGTGATGTTCATCAGGTCTTTCGCGTCAACCGCGAGACCGGAAGGCTATGCACCGTTCATACGCCGCCAGAGCTGTGTGAGGAGCGGGTCTTTGAGGTATATCCCCCCGAGGCATCCGACTGGCTCGCCAGCTTGGACGAGGATCGCAGACCTGCCACGCCACCTGCCGACTATGACACCGTCTATGGTCCCTCACGCAGCGATGCCGAGGTCGCCATTATCAATCCCGCCCCTTACTCTTACATCCGGAGCACCGTCCCTATCTCCGGCAACGCCAGAGGGGGGGATTTTAACTTTTACCGTGTCGTCTTTGGCCAGGGATTGAACCCGACGGAATGGATTCAGATTGGGGGCGATCACGGCAATCAGGTCGACCGCAATATACTCGAGTTCTGGAATGTGAGTGGCCTGGACGGTCTGTATAGCCTGCGGCTCAGCGTCGTGGACCACTCGATGGCATTGCGGGAGGCGACCATCCAGGTGACGGTCGATAACATCTCCCCCACCCTCGATCTCAGCTACCCCGCGCCAGGCTCTGTGTACGAGTACGGGTACGACGAGTGGGTCAACGTTAACGCCGAGGTGTCCGACTATTCGATCGCACGCGTCGAGTTCTACGTAGACGAGGGGCCAGAACCCTTCTCCGTGCGCACCGTTGCGCCCTTTAACATCAACTGGCCTCTTGGTTCAGTGGGCACGCACAGCTTTTACGTCATCGCCGTCGACGAAGCAGGCAATACAAACAGGAGCGATACCGTGTCCATTCGGGTCGTACCCAAGGAAGAAGGGGAGTGACAAGCCTATCAGTCAGGAGGACATTATGCCAGCGAGAACAAAACCGGGCATCTCCGCAGACGATCTGTACCGCCTGCAACTGATTGCCGACTGCCAGATTTCGCCGGACGGCAGACACGTCGTATTTGGCGTCCAACGCGTGGACAAAGAGAGCGAGAAAAAGTACGCCAACCTGTGGGTGGTCCCGACTGATAGAGGCCCGGCCCGGCAGTTCACCTATGGCAATCAGGTAGATACGAGTCCTCGCTGGTCACCGGATGGCAGCCAGATAGCCCTTGTCTCCAACCGAGGCGAGGAGAAGCAGCCCCAGATATACATCATCCCCTTCCACGGCGGCGAAGCACGCCCGCTCACAAACCTCAAGGGAGAGTTCGGCTCGTTTGAGTGGTCGCCCGATTCCAAACAACTCGTCTGCCAGTTCCGGAAAAAGGACGAGGAAGCCATCGCACGGGAGGAGGACGAGCACAAAAAGAAACTGGGCATCGTCTCGCGTCATATCACGCGCGCCTTTTACAAACTGGACGGCGCAGGGTTCCTGCCGAAAGAGCGTTGGCACATCTGGACGATCGACGCGCGAACGGGCAGGGGTAAACAACTGACCGACAGCGACATCTATGACGAGCTGGAGCCAAGGTGGTCACCAGACGGGAACAGCATCGCGTACTGTTCCAACCGCACGGCAGACCCCGACCTGGATCCGGATGTGATCGACCTGTTTGTCATCCCGGCCGAGGGGGGGAAGCCACGCAGGATCGAGACGCCCCTGGGGCCAAAAGAAAACCCTGCTTTCTCGCCGGATGGCAAATGGATAGCCTATCTCGGGTACGAGGGACGCGGCCAGTGGTGGCAGAACATAGCCCTATGGGTCGTGCCGGTGGATGGCAGCGGAGAGGCGAAAAACCTGACGGAGGCGTTCGACTTTAGCGTGTCGAGCTGGACCGCGAATGACCTGCCGGGCCAACCAGCTATGACACCGCCCACTTGGTCGAAAGATAGCACCGAGATCTATTTTCAGGTGGCGCACCACGGCAACACCGTGCTTTATTCGATCGCGGTGGACGGCAACGAACCCAGCCTGCGGACACTGATCGGGGCGACCGGGGTCGTAGGATCCTACGGCTTTGACGGAGAGCAATCAAAGCTGAGCTACTTTCACGCCGATATGGCCGACCTGGGACAGATCTGGATAAGAGAGCGGGCTACCGGGCGCTCGCGCAAGCTGACGCGTATCAACGAGAACCTATTGCGCGCCCGGGATCTCGGAGAGATCGAGGAGGTCTGGTTCAAGGGCCCCGCCGGCAACGATCTGCAGGGTTGGATTCTCAAGCCGCCCGGCTTTGACGCATCAAAGAGATACCCGTCCATTCTGCAGATCCACGGCGGTCCCCGGGTGCAATATGGCAACTTTTTTACGCACGAGTTCTATTTTCTGGCCGCGAATGGCTACGTCGTGACCTTTTGCAATCCCCGGGGCGGGCTAGGATACGGCGAGGAACACGCCAAATCGATCGTGAACGACTGGGGCAGCGCCGATTACGACGACCTGATGGCCTGGGTCGATCTCGTCCAGGAGCAGCCCTACATCGACCCCAACAGGATGGGGGTCACCGGCGGCAGCTACGGCGGCTATATGACCAACTGGATCATCGGACACACCGACCGGTTCAAGGCAGCCGTCACACAACGGAGCGTCAGCAACCTGATCAGTATGTACGGTTCCACCGACTATAACTGGATGTGGCAATACGAATTCGGAAACCAGCCTCCATGGGAGGACCACGAGAATTACTGGCGGCAATCCCCGGTAAAGTACATCGGGAATGCCAGAACCCCCACCCTGGTCATCCACAGCGAACAGGACATGAGGTGCGACATGGAACAGGATGAGCAGGTCTATGTGGCTCTCAAAAGATTGGGCGTCGAAACAGAGATGGTGCGCTTCCCGGACGAGCCACACGGCCTCTCGCGCGGCGGGCGCACAGATCGCCGCATCGAGCGGCTGAATCACATCCTGCGCTGGTTCGACCGCTACCTCAAGAGTTCTTGACGTAGGGGATCGTCTGCGGACCGTCGGGCAGGACGCAAATCCGGGCATCGGGGCCGTACCGGGCCAACAGCTCGGCCAACGTCTCCTCAATCTCGCGGCAAGGATAAAACAGCATCCCGCGCACGTCCTCATCCGAGAGATAGCCGCTCTTGACGTAGACGTCCGCCCTGGCCTGTATCTGCGCCTGCAACTGGGCTTCCCACTGATCGATTTTGAGGAATCCAGGCTGGCGCAGGACCTGCCGCAGATTCTCAAGGCTACCCGCCGAATGGACGATATTCTTGTACTCCCCGTGCTCGGGTATCCCATCCCAGCACTCGGCGGCGACGATGATGCTGCCCCCCTGACGCACGATCTGCGCGGCGGCCGACATCCCCTTTACCGCCTGATAGAGGTTTAGATCGAGCGGATAGCCCGAGTTGGAGGTGATGACGACGTCAAAGAAGGTGTCGACCTCCACCATCGCGGTCCGGCGGACGGCGTCGATGCCTGCCCGGTGCGCCACCTGCAGATCGCCAGCATAGACGGCGGTGATGGCCCGATCCCGATTGAGGGTCACGTTGAGCAGGAAGGTGGGCGCCGTCTTGAGCGCCGCCTCCAACATCTCCTCCCACACCGGGTTGCCCAGCGTGACGCCCCACGTCGCATTCGAATGGTCGAGCATATCTGCGCCGTGATTCTGCAACACGGTGTAAGCCCCCGCCACGCCGGGCAGGACGGCCTTGGGACCGCCGCTGAAGCCAGCGAACAGGTGGGGCTCGATAAACCCGGTCAGGATCTTGACCGTGGCCTGTGCATAGGCGCGATTGACGGAAATCTCGTGTCCAAAGCGGGTGGCGCCCAGTTGGACCAGGCCCTCTCGATCCCGACCATCGTGCTGGAGGATCGAATAGCCGTCGACGATGTCGTCTCCGAGCATGCCACGCAACTCCTCCTCCGTGCTGGCGCGGTGCAAGCCGGTTCCATTGATGAGCGTGATCCGATGGCGAGGCACGTCTGCCAACTCTGCCAACAGCGGCGGCAGGAGGCGATTGTTGGGCGTGGGACGGGTCATGTCGCTGAACACGAGCGCGATCGTATCATCCGGCCCGAACAGGTCCTGCAGGGGAGGGCTGCCCAACGGATGTCGCAGGGCCTGGACGATCCCGGCTTCCTCGTCGGCCAGGCCGTCGACAAAGCGCGGCTCCACGACCGTCACGTTCCGATCCGGCAGATCGACCCACAGACCCTCACGCCCGTACGCTAGCTTGACTCGCATAATGACCTCTACTGCTCGGCATCTTCAGTGAGACCCTAAAGGTTTAACGCATGGTCTTTACAATAGAACAACTGACGACCACGAGATTTCTTCCAAAACAATCGCCTTATGAAAACCTTTAGGGTCTTTCGCCTTCAAAAAAAGCGGGATGGCGTGTCCTGAGCTCGTCCCTCAAGTCACCGAAAACGCTCGGGGCGTGAGGATAGACGAGTTCCAGCATTCGCACGCACACATCGCGGATCTCCCACTGGGCGGCCGGGTTTATGCGCAGCCTGAACAGGTGGAGAAGCATTCGAAAGTTCATCGTCACGATGATGCGGGTGGCCGCGGCGTTGGGCAGGACGAAGCGGCTGTCCTCCTTGCGCACGCCAAGCTCCCGCAGCGCCCGGTAGGCGGCCTCGACCTCCCGGGCGAACCCATCCCAGATCGTTCGAGCCTGGGGATTCTCGGAGATGGCAGGAGGAAGCACCCACTCCGGGTCGGACATATCCACGTAGCGCTGGCTCTCCTGGCTGTAGCTGGCGATACGATGCCTGACCAACTGATGCGAACAGGCCCGCGAAATACCGCTGATCTCAAAGGTAGCGCTGGCGTGCTCGATGATGGAGACATGGCCCTCGCGAATGCGCGCCTGTAGGAATCTGCCCGGATTGCCTCGGGGTTGGCTGCGATAGCAGGAGCGCCCGGCGTGCTCCAACAGCTCCTCGGGCGTGCCATCCCCACGTAGGTAGCGGGTGAGGCCGATCAACTCAACGTTCATCCAATCCCCTCCAAAACAAGCCACGTCTCTGCGTAGACGAAGCGGCGACCCCGCCCCTAGGCTGACCGGCACACACCCTCACCAGCGAACTCGCGCGCCCCGGTATCGACGTATCCAACCGCCTTGGCCAACGCCAGGCTGGCCTCATTCGTCTCGTTGGCCACGTAGAGGGGTTGCCGGCCAGAACGGACCGCCCACGCCGTGCAGGCCTCCAACACCGCCCTGCCCCATCCCCGGCCCTGGGCAGCGGGCACGGTGCGCACGTAGAGCTCGGAGAAATGGGGCGACTGCCAAATGGGCCCCGACTCGGCAGCAAGCTCATCCTGAGATCGAATGACGAAACGGGGGAGGCCACCGATGCCCTGCTCCGCCACAACCAGCACGTTGATGGACGTCTGCATACGGAACAGGTCAAAGCGATAGACGTGATTCGTCTCCGGCTGCTCAATGTCCAAGACGTCCAATACGGATTCCCTCAGATCTGGCGTCGTGATCACGTAATATGGGCGACCGGGGACGAGCGCCGCCCGCAGCAGCTCAGACGCAACCCCGGCGCTCGGCGTGCGCACCACGACCGTGGGCTGAAACAGCCGCTGCCCGGTCTGACAGACGGCCACAAAACCATCGGCGCGACCATCGGCATCCTCGTGGATGTGGAGTTGGGATCGACGGGGATCGTGGTAGAAGGCATAGTAGACAAACAGCGCATCCGACGGCGTTGAGAAGTGCAGCAAGGAACGCACCCTGAGGCGTTGGCTCTCCAGAGTGTTCACTGCACGTCCCCCACCACGAGCGAAAAGGTGCGCCCCACTCGATTCAACGCGGGCGAATCTCTCAAGACGAGCGGAAGGACAAAACGCCAGGCGACAACCGTCTCCACCGGGGGACCCATCACGGAGGCGGGCAGCTCGGCAGCCCAAACCCCATAGACCGCATTGACGATGCGCCCATCCGGCGGCACGCGCTCGACCGTGACCGCGAGAGTGGCGGTGAGCGAGTCCCGACTGGCCAGGCTCGCCGCCGTCCAGGTGACCAAACCACCGGCGTGGACGTGATCCCCATCGGCCCAGGCGAAGGTCGTGTCTGGCGGCACCACGTCGGTCACGACAACCTGCGTGAGCGTAAAGCTGGACGTATTGGTGACATCGATGGTATACACCAGCAATGATCCAGGCGAAACCAGGCTGGCGCCGGCCCGCTTGGCTATCGCAGGGCCTGTCGGAAGGGCGTGGGTGTAAACGCCGATGGCTCCCTCGGCGGTGGCGGCTCGCACGACGTTCGTGACCCACCCGACATAGCCCGCTTCAACGGTGACGACCACCGTCTCCGTCCAAACCCCCTCCGGGGCCAGGGGAGACAGGGTCCAGGTCAGCGTCCCGCCAGGCACGAAGGCCGTCCCCTCCTCCGTCATACCAGGTAGGATGCGAGACGGCAAGACGTCGGTGACGATGGCGGTGAGCGGCACGTTGCCGGTGTTGGTCAGCCGCAGGGTGTAGTTCAGTGGATGACCGGACAAAGCCGCTGCGGAACTGGCCCGTTTGCTGATCGCCAGCGTTGGCATCGGCGTGGCAGAGAGCAAAGTGTGGGCAGCCGTCACACCCAGGTCTGTCGTGACCCGCACGACGTTAGTCAGCCATCCTGCGTAGCCGAGTTCAACGGTGACGACGATCGTCTCCGTCCATCCGTCGCCGGGCGGAAGCACGATCGGGGTCCAGATCAGCGTCCCACCGGGCGCAAGCGCCGTCCCCTCCTCCGTCACGCCAGGCAAGATGTGAGATGGCAACTCGTCGGTAATCGTGGCAGTCAAGGTCACGCTGCCGGTGTTGGTGACCAGCAGGGTATAGGTCAGCTCGCCGCCAGGGGATACAATGGCAGGGGACGCGGTGTTCGCGACCTCTATTCTTGCCAACGCCGCCACTGCCGCCAGCGCGTCCACGATGCCCCAGCCGTAGACGTTATTCGGCACGTCGTCCGGGCCATCGCCGCCGCAGCCCTGAGAGGTCGTTCGAGGGCGGGCCGTTCGCTCGACGATCCATTCTGTGATATCGAGATCGCCGATCAGACCGGGCGCCGCCGACCACAGGAGCGCGACCGCCCCGGCGACGTGCGGCCCGGCCATCGAGGTGCCGCTGAGCAACCCGTACCCTCCGCCCCGGACGCTGGAGCGGACGGACACCCCCGGTGCGCTCACGTCCGGTTTGAGGCGGTTGGAGCCATCGATCGTCACCGGCCCCCGGCCGCTGAAGCTGGCGATGGCGTCGCTGCTGCCGGTCGCCCCGACGGAAAAGACGGCGTCGTAAAGGGCGATAGGCTCGCGGACGGTACTGCAGGCGGAGCCGCTGTTGCCGGCAGAGGCGACGACCAGGATGCCGGCGGCGCGCACGTTCTCGACGACGGCCTGCAGCGTGTCCCAGGCACAGCCCTCGCGCGGCGGACAGGTCCAGGAGTTGTTGATCACGTGGGGGGCCAGGCTGGGCACGCCATCGGTCATCGGATCCCCCCCGACCGGATAGGGGGCCAGGAAGAACTCGAAACACTCGGCGTAGGTCGCCGGAGTGCCAACCCCCTGGTCCATGTTGCGGCACCCGATCCACTGCGCGCCAGGCGCCACGCCGATCTGGTTGGCCCCACCATCGTCGCCGACGATGGTGCCCATGGTGTGCGTGCCGTGGCTGCTGGAATAGTCATCACAGGGTTCGGGCGAATCGGCCCCGCAGACCCCGCCGCCGCTGTGGACCGCGTCGTGCCAGTTATAGTCGTGGGTGGCGGTGAGACCGTTCCAGCCCCGATAACGGTCGATCAGCGCCGGATGGGTCCATTCGTAGCCGGTATCCTGACCGGCGACGACGATCCCCTGGCCGGTGGCGCCCAAGGCCCACACGTCGTCGGCATTGACGCGCGCCACCCCCCACTCGATCGCCTGGGGAGCCAACAGGCTGCCACCCTCGAGCTCAGGCTCGGGCAGCACCTGGCGGATGGGGGGATTGGCGTCGATACGGGCCACATCGGGACGGGCAGCCAGTCGCGCGACGAGCGCCCGATCGCCCCCGTCCACAGCCAGCATGTTGACGACATAGAAGGAGCGATAGGTAACGCCGGCCCGCGCCAACTCGGCCCGCAGCGGGACCTGAGAACCTCGGGCGGTCTTGCGCAGCACGTCGTACACGTAGCGCAGACGCGCCTCCCGATCCCTCAAACCCGCCGCCGCGCCGACGTCCGCCTGCTCGGCCAGGATCACCAGAAAGCTGGCCTCGCCACTTCCGGCGGTGGCCTCCCATACCTGGGCGGCGACGTTGGCAGGCGCCGCCGGGAACACCTCCTGAGGAGCAGAACGGACCGACAGCGTCAAACCCAAGACGAACAAACAGGCCAGGGCAAAGGCCAGGCCCAGACTCGGTAAGCGTCTATTGTTCATAGGTAGCGATTATATCAGAAGTGAGCGCCTTGACCAGGGCTTTCCCAAGAGCGGCCTGTGGGGGGCAGTGATGGGCAGAGATCTGCTCGGCCAGCATCTGCCCCCGCGTCGGCCAGGTGTAGGTGTACGCGCACATCACTCACGGTGCAGTCTGTGAGGCAACGGGAGTATATGTGACATGGGTGCATCTCCCAAATTGTGAGTTGCGAGGCCCAGGAAGGCAGGTTTTGG
>CAYUIS010000019.1:0-9659 GCA_964444825.1 uncultured Anaerolineales bacterium
AGATAGGCGCCGGGGAGAAGCAGGAAAGCGAGAAGCACGCCAATGACCAACACATCGGATGGATCCCCACCCTCGTCCGAGGCCTGGATCAGCAGAAAGAAGAGGGCGGGCCATGCCAGGGTCAGCAGTGCCAGGAACCGGGCCGGACGGTCGCGCCGGACCCAGGCATACACGACGAAGCCGAGCACCACCAGTCCCACGAGAATGGCCAGGGGAACAAGCACCTGCTCTGGGTCGAGGTAGTAGTAGGCCTCTGTGAGCGCGATAAACCAACCGCCCAGGCACAGGCCGATCACCACCACGATGCCGGAGGCGACGGCCACTCGCACCAGGGAGCGCTTGACGATGCCCGAACGGTACAGGACGACCACGACGACCACCCACAACAACAGGGGGATCAGGATCAGGCCCGCAGCCGATGCCTGGCCGATACGTTCAAAGCCACGTCGCTGCGCCTCATAAACCCTGTCTATCTTTTCCTGGCGCGAGTTGACGGGGCTGGGAGCGGCCAACACTGGCGCGCCAGCCCACGTGGCCTTGGCGGCGCCATCCTGGGCCAGCCGGACCTGCTCGACGTCCTCGTCGGGCGCGATGGCCGTGGGTATCTCAAAGCCCTTGACCTGGTAGAAGGGCTCCATCAGCTCCTGCTCCAGCAGGAAATAGAGCTTGGCGAAGCCGGGGTCCTGGCGCTGCAGGGCAAAGACCGACTCGTCCACGATGGCCAAACCCAGGGCTGTCTGCACCCCACCACCCTGGCTGGCGTCGTCGGTCTGAAAGTCGATGGTCGCCGTCTCGCCGGGCAGGTAGGTGTCCCGATCGGATGAGATGGCGATGTCGATATCGCGGGGCTCGTCCACCACCACCAGGCGCGTATCGCGCACGATGGTGCCATCGAGTAGCACCTTGTAGGCGTGGAGTTCCAGGGTGCCGTACAGGTCGGCGCTCACGTCGACGGCAAACTCGGCCCTGCCGCCCTCAACCTTTACAGAGCGGGTGGAGAGCGTCTGTCCGGCCTTGACGATGTCCAGATAGACATCGCCAAACTCGACCGGCGTAAAGGCGAGCAACTGCATGGTCTCGCCGACGACGTAGACAGCCCGATCGGCGCGCAGGAGCACGCTGTCGCTACCGTACTCAGCCTCAAAGTCCATCTGACGATAGACGGTCAGGCCGGTCTCGTCCTCAGCCGTGATGTCGAGCACGTGATAGCCGCCAGCCTGGGGTGTAAAGGTGAGCTCGGCCAGGCCGAACTCTCCGCTGGTGAGCTCGACCGGCTCTCCACCGTCCACGCGAACCTCTATCCTCGTCGGCGCAGGACGGCCATCGGGGTAGGAGGTGAGCACGTAGACGATATTCTCGACACCCGGCTTGAGCATCCCGCTCTCGGCAACGGCCTCGATGACGAGTGGTTGAGCGGCAACCGGCAGCACCTGGCTAACCTGCTCGGGATGGTCGGTCTGGTCTATGACGGTCACCTCCAGCGCAAACTGGGCCTGTCCCGACTCTAGCCCTGACCCGGCAAAGTACTCGGGCAGGTCAAAGCTGAACTCGTAGGTCCCGTTCTCGTCGGTCTGGCCGCGCAGGTCGACGGCCACGGTACGCTCAATATCCCACACGGTGCCGACGACCTGCACCTGCCCCTCGGCCACAGGCTTGCCAAAAAAGTAGTCGGCCTGCACCACGCCCTCCACCCGTTGACCGGGCAGGTAAAAACTGCGATCGGTAGAGACGTCGACGCCAAACTTGGGCAGGACGTAGGGCCGCACCTCGACCGTCTTCTCAGACCGTGTGTCCCCTATGGCGACGCTGAGCTTATAGTTTCCCTGGTTGACCAGGTCGGCCAGAACAAAGTCGGCAGCGGCGACGCCAAAGTCGGAAGCGCTAACGCTGTGGCGGAACACCTTGTTGCCCTTGGGATCCTCCACGAGAAAGTTGACCGTCGCGCTGCGGGCGGGGGTCAGGTCGAACGTACTGAGGGCCAGGGCGCGCATATGGATGGTCTGGCCCGGCTGGTAGAGGGGCTTGTCGCTGGTCAAGAGCAACCGGTACTCGCGTTGAATGGTGATCGCCTGTTCCACCTGGTCGCGCCCCACGTCAGACCGGGTCTCGACCACGAGTTGGGCCTCGCCCAGAGCGTCGTCCGGTACATGAAAACGGACGGGCAGACTGCCGGTATCGTCGGTCTGTCCTTCAAAGAGGGGGACAGCCCGGCCATCGGCAGGCTTTAGGCTGACCTTGACGTGGGCATTTGCGATGGGCTTGCCAGCACCAAAGTCCTGCACCACCACGCGGACGGAGGCGTCACTGCCGGGCGCAAAGCGGGTCTGCCCGATGACGACCGTCTGTTGGTCGTCCAAACGCTGGGGCAGGGTAGCGACCCGCTGAAAGGCCACGAAACCGGCGATGACACTCAGAACGATCAACAAATGGAGCGCGGTGGCGAGCCAACGCTTGTTTGATGGCGCAGGCAGGCTTGTGTGTGAGGGTTGGGTGCTCATTCCTTCCTCCTTCTGATGTCAGAATCTCTCAAGGTATACTCCCGTGATTTTCCAAAGGTACCAAGCACGTGGAGAGAAAAAGACTCGGGCGAAAACGCTGCAACAACCATTGTATCCTCTTCCGCGTTGCAGGTCAATCAGAGCGGGGACGCGGTTTCCCCATTCTGCTCTCCCGCGCACGATACAGAGATCGCGCTTACCCTAAAGACGCTCTACGACCGGGCTAGGTTCCACAACCGGGAAGCTGGGTGGACTTCAATTTGGGGGCAACTTTGAACACCGCTCAAAGCTCCCGTCCTCGGGGGCGTCTGCGGCATATCTTGACCTGGCCTCGACGTCCCCGAGGACGGGGACTGGGAGCATTGAAGAACAAGTTGCCCCAGGATTGAAACGCACCCGGGAAGCTGCTCCGGTTGCGCTTTTGCGCCCGACGTGATAGACTCAGTAGGTCAAAAATCGCTCCAAGGGGATTGCGTGCAACCTATGGTTGCCATACCCGCTCCTGGCCTGGATTTGGCAATCCAGGCCGAGCAAAACTGGATCTACCGAGACTCCTCACATCCTGGGGGGATCAAAGGAGAAGGACTATGTCTATTCGAAATGGGATACGGCGGATGGTGCGCGAGCAGGCGTTCCGCCTGGCCCGGCAGGATCTGGCAATGTTCCTCGTTGACCACGAGGAGCAACTCTTGCAGGTCTTTCGCGAGGAGATGCAGCGGTTAGACGACGACCTGCCCGAAGAACGGTTGTTTATCGACATCAAAATAGTCCCCCTGGGAGAGATGATCTTGAGGGCTGCGTTGAGAGCGATGGATCGCTTCCTGACAGAGGATGCCGCGGCCACCGCCGCCCCGGGATCGACCGGCGATGCTGGCATCGTAGGACCATCTGCAGCCGAGCCCATAGAAACCGAGAAACCGGACGCCTAGACAAAGAGGACCCTTTTGGAGTCCATCACCTCCCAACTCCTGGTCGTAGCCATACTCTTCCTCTCCACCCTGACACGCTCGGCTCTGGGTTTTGGCGACGCCGTGATCGCCATGCCGTTGCTCGTGGTCATTTTGGGCACTCAACAGGCCACGCCGTTGGTCGCCTTTATGGGTTTTACTATCGCCATCACGATTCTAGCCAGGGATTGGCGCGACGTGGATATCAAGGCAGCCTGGCGCTTGATCGTGTCATCGCTGGTGGGCATACCGATCGGAATTCTGTTCTTGAAGGGCGCGCCCGAGCAGCTCGTGAAAGGAATCCTGGGAGGCGTGCTTGTTCTGTTTGGGCTGTACAACCTGATCTCACCGCAGCTTCCGAAACTGCAGTGGCAGGGATTCGCCTACATCTTTGGGTTTGTGGCCGGTGTCATGGGTGGCGCTTACAATATGAATGGTCCCCCCATCGTAATATACACCACACTCCGTCGCTGGCCGCCGGGACGGTTCCGGGCCACACTACAGGGTTTCTTTTTCTCCTCGGGCGTACTCGTCCTGACCAGTCACGCGCTGGCTGGACTGTGGACCCCGGATGTCCTGCGGTCTTTTGTGTATTCTCTGCCCTTTATCTTGCTGGCGGTCTTTTTAGGGGGCAAGCTCCACACACATATCCCTCGGGCGCGATTCGAGCGATTTGTGTACGCCTTCCTGGTGCTGATCGGAGTGTATCTGGTGGTCTAGAAAACGGCAGAAACAAAAGATCGCCCTGTGACGGCTATTCCCTGTCCACTGCCTGCTGTGAACACGGAGGTCCGGAATGACAAACCCCATCTATCTCGATTATAACGCCACGACACCCATCGCCCGGGAGGTGGCCGAGGCGATGATGCCCTACCTGTACGAACACTTTGGCAATCCCTCCAGCAGCCACCCCTACGGGATCGCCGCCAAGCGGGCCGTCGAGACCGCTCGCACGCAGGTGGCTGCCTTGCTGGGTTGCCAACCCGCCGAGGTGATCTTTACCAGCGGGGGCACCGAGAGCAACAACTATGGAATCAAGGGCGTCGCCCTGGGAGACCGCAGGAGAGGAAATCACATCATCACGTCCGCGGTGGAACATCCGGCCGTCACCGAAGTGTGCAACTGGCTGGAGACGCAGGGCTTGCGCATCACGGTCCTGCCGGTGGATGAGTATGGTCTCGTCGATCCCGCCGATCTGGAACGCACGATCACGCCCGACACGGCACTGGTGACGGTGATGCACGCCAATAACGAGGTCGGCACGATCCAGCCCATCGCCGAGCTGGCCAAGATCGCACATCGGAACGGTGCATTGATGCACACTGACGCCGCCCAATCGGTGGGCAAGATAGGGGTGAACGTCGATGCGCTGGGCGTGGACCTGCTCTCTGTCGCGGGACACAAGGTGTACGCCCCCAAGGGGGTCGGTGCGCTGTACATCCGTAGTGGGGTGCGGCTCGTCAAGCTGATGCACGGCGCAGGCCACGAGTCGAGCCGGCGACCTGGCACGGAAAACGTGCTCGGGATCGTTGGATTAGGCCGGGCGTGCGAGATAGCCAGCCGAGACCTGGAGACGAACATGTCCCACTTCCAAGAGAAACGAGACCGGCTTCACCAGGGTCTGCTGCAGGAGCTGGGTGAAGAATCCATCAAGCTAAACGGCCATCCAGAAAAGCGGCTGCCCAACACGCTGAGCCTGAGCTTTCGCGGGGTCGAGGCCAACACATGGCTCTCACAGATCGGCGAGCAGGTGGCGGCCTCGGCGGGAGCGGCCTGCCACGCCGACAAGGTGGAACTCTCGGCGGTGCTGGAGGCTATGCGAGTACCGGTCGACTGGGCGATGGGCACGGTTCGCTTTTCGACGGGCCGGGGTACCACCGCCGAACAGATAGATCGGGCGGTTGGGACCGTGGCGGACGCCGTGCGCCGGCTGCAACCTTAGTACTTGTCCATCAATAACTCCGCACTTTTGGCGCCGGTTAGGCCTAGAATGGCGCCAGAGATGCCAGGTTGTTTTTGGACAAGTGCCTAGATGACGACACGACAGCAATCTCACGAGGAGGTAGAATGCGCATCCGTTCAGTGACAATCGGCGCTAATATGGAGTATCCAGTCAGAGCCGAAAGCGTGGCGGCCTTTGGGCCATTCCAAAAGCTGGCACGCAACCTGTTCGAGGAAGCCGGGCTGGAAGTGCAGACCGTACGACTTGCCACACAGCCCTTTCCAAAGATTCTGCAGGATGAAGCGCCAGCCAGCGCGGTGACGTTCGCCCGGGAGCTGGAGGCGCTGTGCCAGGCCCAGGGCATCGACTACTGCTCCATTGGCACCGTCCCGGCCGCAAGCCCGGACGCCGAACTGGCCTACGCAGACGTCATCCCGGAGGTGATCCGGCAGACCGAGATAGCCTTTGCCTCGATGCTGGTGGCCCTACCGGCGTCAGGCATCAACCTGGACGCGATCACCAAAGCCGCCGAGATCATCGCCGACGTGGCCCACACCACGCCCAACGGTTTTGGCAACCTGCGTTTTGCCGTCCTGGCCAACTGCGGGCCTGGTTCCCCTTTCTTTCCGGTTGCCTATCACCAGAGAGCCAATCCATCGTTCTCCATCGCCACCGAGGCGGCGGACCTGGCGGTGGATGCCTTCACCCAGGCGGCGACCCTGGACGAAGCCCACGATAATCTGCGCACGGCCATTGAGGAAAGGTCCAGGGTCATCCAGACCGTCTGTCACACGCTCGCAGCGGAGTCTGGGCTCTGTTTTGGGGGCATAGACTTTTCGCTGGCCCCGTATCCCGAGGTCGCCCGGAGCATCGGCCACGCGCTGGAAAAGCTAGGCGTGGAGGCCTTTGGGGCCAGCAGCACCCTGTTTGCGGTCGCCTTTACCACTCGGGTGATCCGGGAAGCCCAGTTCCCCCGCTGTGGGTTCTCAGGGTTGTTCCTTCCGGTTCTGGAGGACAGCACCCTCGCCCAGCGCAGCGGCGAGGATCTTTACACTTTGGACAGCCTGCTACTCTACTCGGCTGTGTGTGGCACCGGCCTGGACACGATTCCGCTGCCGGGCGACGTGACCGTCGGAGAGCTGGCGGCGATCATGCTCGACGTGGCCACGCTGGCGCTCGTGGCCGACAAACCGCTGACGGCCCGACTGATGCCAATTCCGGGCAAAAAGGCGGGCGACGTCACGGATTTCGACTTTCCCTATTTTGCCAACGCCCGGATACTGGACGTAAGAGGACGTGGAGGGAACAGGATATTCGAGAATAGCCACTTTGTCAGCCTGTAGCGGGATCAGATCCAACGGGCTGATTGGAGACGGAAGTGAGGAAGGGAATGAGCAAAGCGACCTGGTCTAGAGTGATCAAGGGACTGGGTATTCTGTTGGGAGCGGTTGTCGCAGCAGTGATGAAGACTGAGGACTCACGACAGGCCAACGAGGAGACCCGGCAAGCCTGGGAACAGAACGCGCCATATTGGGATGAGCGCATCGGAGAGGGCAACGACTTTGTCGAGGTGTTGATATGGCCGGCGGTCCAACGCCTGCTCGATCTACAGCCCGGCGAGCGCGTGCTCGACGCCGCCTGTGGCAATGGGCTCTACGCCCGGCGACTGGCCGCCCTAAGCGCCGAGGTCGTAGCCTTCGACTTTTCGGAGAATCTGATCGCGCTCGCACGCCAGCGTACGGCCGAGCACGCCGATCGTATCGAGTACCTGCTAATGGACGCCACCGACGAAGCCGCGCTGCTGACGCTTGGCAAGGGCCGGTTCGACGCCGTCATCTGCAATATGGCGCTGTTTGACATCGCCGATATCCAGCCATTGATGCGGGCGCTGGTGCGTCTGCTGCGCCCCGGCGGGCGCTTTGTCTTCTCGGTGATGCACCCATGTTTCAACAGTCCCCATATGACACACGTAGCCGAGATGGAGGACAATGATGGGCAACTCACCACCTCCTACTCGGTACGCATATCCAACTATATGACCTCGACGGTAGCGCGTGCAGCGGCCATAGCCGGTCAGCCCAAGCCGCAGCTCATTTTTCACCGCCCATTACAGGTTCTGCTGGGGATATGTTTCGACGAGGGGTTCGTGCTCGATGGACTGGAAGAGCGGGCCTTTCCCCCGGAATCCCCCAGTGGCAGGAGTCCGCTCACGTGGGGCGGGAACTATTGCGAGATCCCGCCCGTGCTCGTCGCGCGTTTGCGGCTGCTGGAGAACCGATAATCGATGGCCGAGTCTGACTTTGAACGCCAGGTAGAGCAGAACTATCGTCACAACGCCATCGTCAATATGCTGGATGGCACCTTTTTCTGGCTGGGGTCCAGCTTTTTCGCCGCGCGAACCGTCTTGCCTGTCTACATCAGCCACCTTACAGACAGCGCACTGGTGATCGGGCTTCTGGCGATGATCGCCAACACCGGATGGCTCCTGCCACAGCTTTTCACCGCCAACTGGGTGCAACAATTGCCACGCAAAAAAGTGGTGGTGGTGGGCGTAGGGTTTGTCACCGAACGCTTGCCGGTGATCCTACTGGTGCCTGCAGCCTGGCTCGCTACCCGCTCCTCCTCGCTGGCAGTGGCTGCTCTCTTGCTGCTGTTTGCCTGGCACGTAGTTGGGGCGGGCGTGGTGGCCGTGGCCTGGCAGGATATGCTGGCCAAGATCATTCCCCTGAAGAGCCGGGGGAGGTTCTTTGGCATCACCAACTTTGGCGGCACAGCGACCGGCGTCCTGGGGGCAATCGCAGCCGCCTGGGTACTGGATCGTTACGATTTTCCCTATAGCTATATGTTGTGCTTTGGAGCAGCGGCGTTCTTTATATCGATCTCGTGGGTTTTCCTGGCGTTCACACGGGAGCCTGCCCAAATCAGCCCGGAGCCCGCGGTCTCCCAGTTGGAGTACTGGCGGCGTTTGCCGGCAATACTGCGCTCAAAGCAAAACTTTCGGCGCTATCTGCTGAGCCAGATCGTTGCCGCTATCGGCGGAATGGGTTTCGGCTTTGTGACGGTGTACGCCGTCGAGCGCTGGCAGTTGGCCGATAGCCAGGCAGCAGGATTCACGACCACTATGCTCATCGGCCAAGCCGCGGCCAATCTTTTGTTCGGGGCACTGGCCGACCGAAAGGGCCACAAGCTGGTGCTAGAGTTGAGCATTCTAGCAGCCGCGCTAGCT
The DNA here is from genome assembly GCA_964444825.1 of uncultured Anaerolineales bacterium. Lineage (GTDB taxonomy): Bacteria > Chloroflexota > Anaerolineae > B4-G1 > B4-G1 > CAYUIS01. The sequence goes on from CAYUIS010000019.1 coordinate 8,614, forward strand.
GTGGGGCTGGCGAGCGTGGCTCCTACCCCAGCCTGGTTCCACGTCGTCTTTGTCCTGACGGGAGCAAGCACGGCCGGTTTTATCCTCTCAGGCATTATGATCGTCTTCGAGTTCTGTGCTCCCGACGAGCGGCCAACCTACATCGGTCTGAGCAACACGGTGACCGGCGTCGCTGCCGGAGTGGCTCCTCTGCTCGGGGGATGGCTGGCCAGCGCAGCAGGATACCAGACCGTGTTTGTGGTGGCCTTTGTCGTGGGGTTGATGGGATACGCTCTTCTGCGCTGGTGGGTTCGTGAGCCGCGTCAGATAGCGGGGAACACTTTGTGACCCTGGCGGCGAGCGATCTCGATAATAGCACTGCTATCATCCTCCTCAAACTGCTGCATACCCACCGGAATGCAAGTTTAGGAATGAGGTTCCACATTGAGACATCCTGCTAGACTGTTCCTCATCATCACCGCACTGATCTCGCTAGTATTAGTCGGGCTGATCGGCCAGTCTGTCATCGTGGCTCACCAAGCCCGCATCCGCGGCCGCCCCACTGACTTTCCTGCGCCGGTTGCCAACGCCGACGTGCCTATACTCGGCGTTAACGTCGCGCTGGAGCAATATCAGGAAGAAGGGCTAGACGCCGCCCTGGCCTGCATCAGTGAGGCAGGCTTTACCTGGGTGCGACAGACCTTTTACCGCAGCCACATCGAAGGTGCGACAGTGGACGCCGAAGGCGCATTCCGGGATCGTTTCGACTGGACCACGACCGACCGTCTTATGACGGCGTTGACTCACTATCCCCAGCTACGCCTGATCGCGGTCCTCGACGACACGTCCCCGGTCCCCCCAACCGATCCCGAGCAGTTCGCTGCTTTTGCCGGGGCCTTTGCCGCCCGGTACGGCGATCAGGTTGACATCTACCAGGTCTGGGATGAGCCTAATCTGGCCGATCGTTGGGGCGGTCAGGCCACGAACCCACCCGCCTATGCGGATCTATTGGCCCGTACGGCGCGGGCCATTCGGTCCGCTGACCGTTCGACGGCCCTCCCCGGAAG
>CAYUIS010000019.1:9759-17904 GCA_964444825.1 uncultured Anaerolineales bacterium
ATGGTGGCGCACGGTGACGCACACAAAGCCGTCTGGGCCAGCCACTGGGGGTGGAATGCACTGCCGCCAGGATGGGTAGGACAGCCTTCATTGTGGGGTCAGACCGACGAGGCGACACAGGCGCGTCTGACCATAGCCGCTCTGGAACGGGCGCGCGACGAATGGCCGTGGGTTGGTGCGCTGGTCCTGGAACACTTTCAACCCGCTGTTCCCTCCGACGACGCACACTGGGGATTCGCGCTGATCGATCAGAACGACCGGCCCCGGCCTATCTATGACGCAGTGACCGCGTGGGTAGCCGCACTGCCTGATGGAGCCCCGGTCGGCGGCTACCCGGCGTCAAATCGCTGGACGACCTACAAAGGGGACTGGCAGGTAGGGGTGCTGGGCGCGGACATCGGGTCTGATGGGAACCGCGCCTCTTTCCGGTTTGTGGGCACGTCAGCAGCGTTGACGGTGCGCCGGGGACCGTACCGTGGTTTTCTGTACGCCACGGTAGATGGCTCACCCGCCAATCGGCTGCCCCGTGACGAAGTGGGCCGTGCCTACGTGGTGCTATACGACAACGACTCGGCCATCGTCACCGTTCCCCTGGCGACGGGTCTCCCTTACGGCCCACACACGGTCGATATTGTGGCCAGCGACGGTCAGGGCCGGTGGGCGCTGGTCGACTGGCGCGTGGGGGCCGAACGGGCCGGCGACGGTACTGGCTGGCAGTTGGTCGTTTTGGCTGCGCTAGGGTTAGCGTTGGCCGCCCTGGTGGTCCACGAAACACGTCAGGTGGCGTGGCGAGTGCTGGGACAACGGTTCCTCGGCTGGCCAGAGTGGGCACAGGAAGTATCAGCAGCGGGCCTGACCGGGCTGCTGTGGCTTGCGGCAGGCGTCACCTGGGGTCAACTCTCTCGACCTATTCTCATCTCCCCACTCACCATGCTCTGCCTTGCGCTGAGCCTCCTGACACTGCCAGCGCTGGCCGCCCTGTTCACAGTGCGCCTCGACTTGGGACTGGCGCTCGTTGCCCTCACCGCTCCGTTCTACCTCCACCCGGGCCGTATGTTCTACCGCGCGTTGAGCCTGCCAGAGCTGCTGGTGGTGTTGTGTGCAGTCGGCGCCGTAGGTCGCCGAATCTGCACATCGGCCAGCCAACACACCGGTGGGCGTGCTAGATTCCGAATGTCGCCAATCGATTGGGCCGTCGTTGCGCTTCTCACCGCCGCATTGATTGCCAGCTTGGCAACTGCCGACCGGCAGGCGGCGCTCTTTGAACTGCGGACAATCTTTCTGCTCCCCGCATTGGCCTATGCCCTGTTACGACACGCCCGCTTCGACGAGCCGGCCAAATGGCGGATTCTGGACGCTTGGGTCCTGGGCGCTACAGCCGTGGCGCTAATCGGGCTGGGAGAATACGTGCTGGGGCGTAACCTTGTCCTGGCCGAGGGCGGAGCACGCCGGCTGCAAAGCGTATACTACTCACCCAACAACGTGGGACTATACCTGGAGCGAGTGTGGCCGCTGCTGGTCGCCGTCCCGCTGTGGGCGACGAAAAGTCGCCGTCGAACCCTGTACGGGCTGGCGCTCTTGCCGGTGACATTGGCGATAGGATTGAGTTTGTCGCGAGGGTCGCTGCTGCTGGCACTGCCGGCCGGGCTGCTGGTGATGGCGTGGTTGTATGGGGGGCGCTACCGCTGGCTCGCGCTGGCACTGGTCGTCATCGCAGGGCTGGCGCTCGTTCCACTGATGAGCGTCCCCCGCTTTGCGTCGTTGCTCGACTTACGCCAGGGCAGCACCTTCTTCCGACTGGAACTATGGCGCAGCACGGTGGCCTTGATCCGCGAATCCCCGTGGTTCGGCGTGGGACCAGGCAACTTTTCGCAGGCTTATCGCACCCGATACGTCCTGCCATCGGCGTGGCAGCAGTTCGATCTGGAACACCCACACAATATATACCTCGATCACTGGTCACGGTTGGGACTTTTTGGTATAGTGGCCGGGGTAGCGGTGCAGATCACGTTCTGGCGAACGGTGCATCAGAAACAGAGAGACTGGAGAGCCAGCATCCAGGGTTCACGATCCGTGGCTCGCGACTCCCACGCCCTCCTCCTGGCCTTTGCAGGCAGTGTGGCAGCGCTCCTGGCTCACGGCTTGGTGGACAACACGCTGTTCTTCCCGGACCTGGCCCTCATCCTATTCCTGACGTTGGGGTTGTTGGACTCTTAGCAAAGCTGGGAGCCACATACAAAGACAAGGAGAATCCAAATGAAATGGCGCAGTCAAGATGTCCTGAGTCGTCCCGAATGGTCTATGCAACGTGCCCTCTACAAATCAATGGGATACAGCGAGTATGACTTGGACCAGCCGTTGATCGGAGTTGCCAATTCCTGGAACCGGATCGTACCCGGCCACTACAACCTCAACCTGATCTCCGACTATGTCAAGCAGGGCATTCGCCAGGCAGGAGGCACGCCGGTCGAATTCGGCGTTATCGCGGCTTGTGACGGCATCGCACAGGGCCACGACGGAATGCACTATATCCTCCCCACACGCGATCTGATCGCCAACGACATTGAGATGATGATCGAGGCCCACCGCCTCGATGCCGTCGTGATGTTGGGCTCGTGCGACAAGATCGTCCCCGGTATGCTGATGGCTGCCGCTCGACTGGACCTGCCGGCAATTGTGGTCGTCGGAGGGCCTATGTTGGGCGGGTGTGAGTTTGATGAACGGGCCTCCGATACGACCTCGATTGCTGAAGCCATGGGCATGCTCAAGGCCGGAAGGCTCGATGAGGAGACCTACCGGCAGTTGGAGGATTGCGCGGGACCGACCTGCGGTTCCTGCTCGTTCCTCGGGACCGCGAACACGATGTGCTGTGTGGCCGAGGCGATGGGTATGTGCTTGCCAGGCAGTGCGACCATCCCAGCGACCCACGCCGACCGGTTACGCGCCGCCCAGGCATCTGGCCGACAGATCGTCGAACTGCTGAGGAGTGGTGTCAGCGCCCGGGCGATCATCAATCAGAAAGGGATAGAAAACAGCATCCGCATCAGCACGGCCATCGGGGGATCGACCAACGTAGCCTTGCACATCCCGGCCATCGGCTACGAGGCGGACAACGAGGTCAGTATGGATCGTTTCGAGGAATTGTGTCGAACCACGCCCTACATCGCCAGGATGAATCCCGCCGCCCCGCCGAACGTGCCAGACTTTCACCAGGCCGGAGGCATTCCAGCCGTGATGAAAGAGATCCTGCCGCTCCTGCACGGCGATGCATTGACGGTCACGGGCGAGTCCGTGGCCGAGAACGTGGCCCGGGCGCAGAACCGGGATAACCGAATCATCAGGACCCTGGCAAATCCCTGGAGCGGAGAAGGAGGGCTGGCCATCCTGCGCGGAAACCTGGCCCCAGACACCGCGATCACCAAACCCGCAGCCATCGTTCCCGATATGCATCGGTTCACGGGCAAAGCTCGCTGCTTTGACTCTGAAGAGGCTGCCAACCAGGCCATCTTGGACGGCCAGGTGGAGGCCGGTGAGGTGGTCGTGATTCGTTATGAAGGACCCAAGGGTGGGCCCGGCATGCGAGAGATGTTCACAGCGATGAAACTGCTCTACGGTAGGGGCTTGGCGCTCAGGACGGCGGTGGTGACTGATGGACGCTTCTCCGGCACAAACAACGGGTGCTTTGTCGGTCACGTCTCTCCGGAGGCTGCCGAGGGTGGTCCGATCGCTGTCGCCAGAGATGGGGACCAGATCACCATCGATATCCCGAATCGGAGCCTACGTCTCCACGTCTCGGAAAAAGAGATTGCCGATCGCATGACCCGGTGGCAGCCTCCCGAGCCCAAGTTCAAGCGAGGCTACCTGGCGCTCTACGCCCGCCTCGCAGAATCGGCCGACAAGGGGGCCATAATCAGGCACAAATTCGACTAGAGGATCAAAGCTTCTAGAGATACGGCTCCAGCAAGCTGAGGATCTTTGCCAGCGGCTCGATGTCGTCGTCATCGAACTGGGCCAACTTGTCAGAGTCAATATCGAGCGCGGCGACGATCTTGTCTCCCTTTTTCACCGGCAGGACGATCTCGCTCTTCGAGCGTGCATCGCAGGCAACGTGGCCTGGGAACTGCTCCACGTCAGGCACGACCACCGGCTCCTTGGTACGGACACAGCGGAGGCAGACCCCGCGTTCCCGCAAGACCTGGCACGCGACAGGACCCTGGTATGGGCCTATGTGCAGTTCGGTCTCCCCCGACGCCACCGAGACAAAGTAGAAACCGGTCCAAAAGTGATGGCTCATTTTGTGATGCAGCACAGCACAAATGGTCGCCATAGCTGCTACCAGGCTGGGCGACTTGTCTTCAATGAGGTCCTTCAACTGGGCATAGATCCGCTCGTAGCGACCAGCCCTTCTCTTGTCAATCAAGCCCCTTCCTCCCCATCCCAATACATCTACAGTCCTCGACCTCGGGGCACCCACTCGGTCGGATTTTCCCAGTCGGTCGCTTTCCAACGCAATTTCTCTGGCCTAACCAGGGGAATAATGTCCTTGAAGAATGCCAACCGCTCTTCGTCAGTCATCGGGGAAAAGCCCTCGGCGATAGCTAGGTTCTGCTCCAACTGAGCCATACTCTCCATGCCGACGATCACCGTGCTCAACGGCAGACTGAAGGCATAACGGAGTGAGCGCTCCACCTCGTGAGTCAGGCTTCCCAAACCAAGCACTTTCATTCCAATGGTGGCGACTCCCTTAGCGTCAGCGACCGGCAGGAACTCTTCAGCGAAACTGAGGATAAAGTGATCCAACGCCGACGCGGCGATGAGCGCGCTGTCAAATGGGAAACGGTTCAGGGCTTCAACCAGGATTTGGGGGTCGGTGTGGCAGCTAATGCTGATGTGGCGCACCATTCCCTCGTCGCGGGCCTGAATAGCTGCCTCCAGCGCGCCCCCCTTGGCGGTGAACGCGTCCAGACGCGCATAGTCCCACACATTGTGGAGCCGCCACTCCTCTACATGGTCGGTCTGCAGACGGGTCAGGCTCTCTTCCAGTTGGCGGCGCGCACCGTCTTTGCTGGTATCCCACGTCTTGGTGGCAAGCCACATCTCCGACCGGCGGTGTTTGACCACTTTGCCCAAGCGAGTCTCGGCCTGGCCCAACGAGTATATCCACGCAACGTCAAAGTAACGGATGCCCCGATCAATAGCTGTGTTGACGATTTCGATTGCCTCTTCTTCAGTGCAGTCGTGCTCGTCCACGATTCTCTGGGAGCCAAAGCTCAGAATCGGGAATGCTTCCCCTGTTTTGCCAAAAGGCCTCATCTCCATATCACTCTCCCCTTTCACCTTGACTCCGATTCAGAAAGCAGCACCCGCTGGGTGCTGCTCTGTTTTGCGTGTTGCAGCCCAATCGCAGGACCGCCCGCATTTCCCACATTCAGATCGACTCGCTCCCCAACTACCCTTCGCTGGTCATGATAAACAGCGGATTCATCTCGAAACTCTTGTACCGCGGACGCAACCGGTCCTTGTTGTAGTGTTTTTCTACATTCACCTTCTTCGAAGTGCTGGTGACCACATCAACCGGCACATTGTCATACCGACCATTCTTTAATACGACGAGCCGGCCGTGGAGTCCCTTGAGAATGAGATCCAATGCCAGGTTGCCATAAGCCATAGGCACGATGGAGTCGATCGCGTCGGGGTCCCCCCCGCGCACCAGATATCCCAATCTCTGATTGATGACATTCACATGTTTCCCATTGTTGTATTTGGGGGAGAGCTCCTTCAGCTTTGCCGAGACGAGATCGCCAATGCCCCCCAGCTTTGCGTGGCCAAAGGCATCCTTCTCAGAGTCTCTAAAGATCATCTCACCACCCCTAAACATCGCTCCTTCCGATACCAGAACGATCGAATATCGGCTGGGGTTCTTGGCGCGATCCTCGGACAATAGCTCCGCTAACCTCTCGATCTGGAACTCGTACTCGGGGATAACACAGCGATTGGCGGCCCCGGCCATCGTCGGGAGCATAGCCGTAAATCCAGCGTAGCGTCCAAAGACCTCCAGCACCAGGAACCTTTCGTGAGAACCCGCAGAAGTCCGTAGATTGTTCGTTATCTGAATCGTCCGGGTAATACACGTACTGAACCCGATGCAGTAGTCTGTGCCTGGGACGTCGTTGTCCATCGTCTTGGGGATACCAACCACTTTGACGCCTTCCTGATACAGGCGCACTCCATAGCTAAGCGTGTCATCACCGCCGATAGGAATCAGGTAGTCTATACCCAAAAAGTCCAGATTCTCCAGCACCTCTGGGGTCAGGTCATTTACCTCCTCAGAGTATGCCTCCTTCAAATGCTCTGGAACGGCAGCCCTGTCCATACGACAGGGATTCGTGCGGGAGGTGTGCAGAAATGTGCCCCCTGTCCGGCCCGCTTTGTTGACGATCTCATCAGTGAGGATCCGATAGTTGTTGCTGTTATCAGCCTTCTTGTCCCGCAGGACATCCACGATACCGGCCCATCCGCGACGAAGTCCTATGACCTGGTAGCCCTCTCTGAGCGCCCTGATAGTCACCGCCCTGATGGCGGGATTCAGCCCCGGCACATCGCCACCACCGGTCAAGATTCCGATGACCTCTTTTTTCTCTTGTGCCATAATAGAGCCCCCTAGTGATGGATGACGACGATTTTTCCCCCTGGCTTGGCCTCTCGGGGTGACCTGACATATCGATTCTAACACGGGTGAACAGGAGAAGCAAGTGAAGAACGACACAGCCTTGCGATGTGCCGCTCGTTCTACTGGCGGCTTCGCTGCTGTCGTACCAGGTCACGGACACGGGGAGTCATCACCCGGATGAGGGGCGATGGCTCTTCTGGCTGCCAATCCTGAGTCGCTTCCTCCTGAGGTACAGGCCATATCTCGGAAGAGTGGACAATCGTCCCAGGCACCCGCGCCGTTTCCAGGACCCTTAACGCCTGATCAAGCAGTCTTTGCTGCTGAGCTATGGCGTGGGGCTGGCCCAAGGTATGACCAAATGGAAACTCGACGGCCAACGTGCGCGGCGCCCCCATCTTTTCCGCCCAAAAGGGCATATTGGTCACCACAATCGTCGCCAGCCCCATAGCCTCGAACGTGCGTGCCAACACGGGCACGTTTCTAGCACAATCGGGTCAGACAGGCATGAGCAACACACAGTCCACCCCCTCAGCCCTGAGCTTGTCCGCCACCTGAGGACCACTCGTCTGTTCCCAGCCCGTCGTATCGGGGGGAAAGCCCTGATATCCCATAAAGGAGTAGGCATGTTGCGCCAGACCACCCACACGCCCCTCGTCAACCAATTCTTGAAAGCGCTGGATGGGTAACACGATGTTGATGTCGGCGAGCATGTCTCGCGTGTTGATGTGCAGATGACTAGCCCCTACCTCTGCCGGGGGTATACCTACGGATATGGTACGGTACGAGGGATCGCCCCACGTCGGCTCCCGCTTCTCCCGCGCAATGTCAAAAGGAGGCTCGACCCCATGATGGTACAGCCCCGCCGACGTCACCAACCCGAACCTGCAATTGGTGATGGGACGCGGCAGAGGCGTCCACGGGATTGGGGAATCTGACTGCTGAGCCGTCATCCGATAGTACATCGCAATGAGGCGCGGCAGATACTTGAAGCTATCCACGGACATCGGAGCCTCTAACCCAGCCAGGCACGGCGTACTCACGTGATACGACAGATTCGGCTGGAGCCAACCAGCAAGACAGGTATAGACTCTCGTCTGCCGACAGTTCAGATCGCGACCCGAAAACTCCCCAGTCGGGGTGCGTCAGTCACACGCAGGCGCTGTGCAATACCGCGTATCCCTCATCTCCATACCCAAGGACTCCATCGCCGAGACCAGTTCCTCTTCAGGCACGCCAGTGACCTTGGTTGTAAGTTCATAGTTGGTGGGATCCTCGCCCATAATGGTCCCCAGGGCCAGAATGTTGCCCCCCATCTCGGCAATAGCTCCGGCGATCTTGGCCAGCGTGCCTTTCTCCCCGGGAACCAACATGGTCACACGGGTTCCCTCCTCCCGCGCTGCGAAAAGCTCCAAGAACACCTTGAACATATCGGTCTCGGTGATGATACCCACCAGCTTGCCATCCCGTACCACCGG
>CAYUIS010000019.1:18004-51014 GCA_964444825.1 uncultured Anaerolineales bacterium
CGCATAAGCTGTAGGGCCTGGTCAATGGAGGTATCCGGTGTGACAGTCACAGGCCGAGGTGTCATTCTATCTCCGACGAACATAACTTGTCCTCCTTGAAGTAATAAACATGGGATTGCGTGCCGACTCCAAAAACACAAGTATTTTACTCGGATTCTTCAAGTCTGCCAACTGACAGATGGTCAGGGGGCAGGCACCAGGAATGGCCACGGTGGAGATAACACCCTAGTCGACGTTCGTCTCCTCCACGTCGATGACATCAGTCAGCAGTCCCATCTCACCCAGGGCGACGACGAGCCGGGTCCAGTCACTCTCACGAACCAGGGCGGCAGCCGGCCCAATCTGCTCGGCGATGAGACGACGGGTACGCGAGTGAGACATTAGTTGTACCATCAGTTCCTCGCTCGATAGCCGGAGCAGCAGGGCACGCTCAAGTCGGACCTCCATCCCACGTGCCTCCCAACGCAACAGCGCTGCTTCCACAAAGCGCAGCAGGGGTGTTCCAGCGCCGGCAGCCTGATCCAGGAACTCGAGCACCCGGGTCACGGGGATACCCTGGTCCCGCGCACGCTGCAGCGAGGTGGGCGTAAGCCGATAGACAAAGGGGTCTCCGGTGCTAACCCACCTAGCGATGCGGGCCAGTTGAAAACGCTCGTAGCGCTGGGCTGGCGGCACCAACACGGTGAAACCAGGCCGCAGGACAAGCGGCGGCGACTCCCCCTCCGCCGGAGGATCGTCCAAGCCAAGAAAGGCCTGCCCAGCCGGAGTGAGAAGAAAAGCGGTCGGTGGTTCACCAGGGACCGTGCTTCCCAGATCAGTCAGGCCCAACCAAAAAAGCGGGCCCGTGACCAGGTAGCGGATGAGGGCGCCCTCCACACTATCCCAGCTTTCAAAGCCAGAGAGGTACGCGTCCGTGGCTGCGTCACGAATGTACCAGGTAGTATAGTCGCCGCCAGGTCGCTGAAAATCAGGATCAGCGTGTTTGATAGCGGCGATAAAATCGTCGAGCTCATACCAGGTAGCAGGCTCGCACACGCGCAAATGGCCCAGAACAGCCCCACGGGCCCGAAGCGGATCGTTATGCCAGGCCCCAGTATCCTCGGGATGCAGAGCGGACACGCGAAATAGATCGTTCCAGGTGGAATCCTCGCGCCAAGCCCGGGCCAGCGCAGCCCGCTGCTGACTGACCGGGGATTGGAGCCAGGCGGTGACGGAACCGGGGTCAGGGCGCAAAAGACCGGCCTCCGTGCGACTCCCCGATGGAGAAGAGCGCAACCATCCCACACGCTGAATCAGATGACGCAAAAAGCTCAGTCGATCAGCATCTGGATCGTGGAGGCGTTGAGCCAGACGGGCCGTATGGCGGGCAGGCCACATACCCTCAGGGCTCAGGCGGATCTGCTCGTTCTGAAGATATGCCAGCAGTGTGCAGGCATCGTCGAGCAAGATATCGCCAGCCGAGCACGGAACGGCGGGGGCGGGGGTCGGGTTGAGATTGATGACAGGTGCCATGGAGGTAGGAAGCGGCAACTGGGCGCGCAGTTCAGATGGCACGAAGACGACCTCGTAGGCTTGATCGCCCGCCATCTCAAAGCCCCGATAGACAAACCCACTGTAGTAGAGGGCTTCGGCTGTGGATACAGGTGCCTCCCAGGGTTGTTCCCTTTGTAGCCGGGCCGGCCCCATCGCCCGAATCTCCCCCCACCGGCGAACAAACACCCGCAACGGCATCCGCCCTCCAGCGGCGAGCAGCTCATCCAGAACCTGACGTTGGTCAGGGGGCAGCGTTTCCCAAGCATTGCCAACGGCGAGGGGGATGGTCATCTCCTTTGCCAGTTGGGCCGCTACCTCCCGCTGCCGGCCGGACGCCAATGACACGTCCCACAGACGCGCAATGACCTCCAAGCGAACCAGGTTAGAGTCCATCAAGCACTGACGAAGGGAGCGCATGATGTGTCCAATTATAGCCTGACCAGGAGAAATGACAATCAACCGTACATCCAGATCCCCTACCATGCAACCTACAGAGGTCAGGTTGCGTATTCAAGTGAAGGGGCTATAATTGATTCGATAGCCCGCGTACGCGTGAAGGAGCAAAACAATGAGCAATGACCAACGTCCAGTACCCACGGAACCAAATGACACCCATGCAATATTGGCGTGGGTTCAAGAGGCGGCACGCCAAGTGCGTCTGGCCTGGCGGCTTTTCTGGGATCAGCGCGTGCCATTCTGGACTAAACTGATCCCCCCTATAGCTTTGGGCTATGTACTTGTTCCCATTGACCTTATTCCGGATGTTGCGCTGGGACTGGGGCAACTAGACGACTTGGCGGTAGTACTGCTGGGGCTCAAGCTCTTCATTGAGCTATCTCCGCCAGACGTAGTGCGCGACCATCTACGGGCCCTGGGGGCTCGCATTGACGAGTGGCACGTGGTGGACGAAGAGGAGGAGGGGAAAACGCCTCCCACGATAATCGAGGGAGAGTATCGACTGGAGGCCCCGGAAACAGAGGATTCAGACACCAAAGCCGGTTAAGGCCCACACTGTCCGCCGATGAGTCGCTCGGATTTGCCATATACTGAGACACCGAGGATTCCTCTGGTGTAGCTTGCTTGATCCCCTTTTTGCACGTTTTGCATCATCGATTTGACATATCGTCTGCCCTATGGTATTATTGGACAGTGGGCTTTAGCACTCTCGATACCAGAGTGCTAAAAGGGCGGGCAGGAGGTAAATGAGTGAGTTTGGACGAACTGACAACACGCCAACGAACGATCTTGGGCCTAGTAGTGCGCGAGTACGTAAAAAGCACCGATCCCGTCAGCTCTCGGGCACTGGTCGAACAGTATGGGCTCGACGTGAGCACTGCAACCGTGCGCAACGAACTGGCGCGGCTAGAGGACCTGGGCTACCTCACCCATCCCCACACCTCCGCTGGGCGTGTCCCCACATATAAGGGCTACAACCACTTTGTGGAACGTCTTTTGGGTGAAGTAGAGCTCCCCTTACACGAGCAGCGCACTATCGCGCATCAATTTCACCAGGCGCGCCGGGACTTTGATCAGTGGATGCCCTTGGCGGCCTCTATTCTGGCGCGCACGGCCCGTGGAGCCGCTTTGGTAACAGCGGCACAGGCTGAACAATCTTGCTACAAACACGTGCAGCTTATCTCCACCCAAGGCCGGTTGGTGCTCCTCGTCCTAGTGTTGCGGGGTGGATCGGTCAAGCAGCAGATGCTGAACCTGGCCGAACCGATCGAACAGACGGACCTCAACGAGGCCAGCGATCGGCTCAACCAGCTTTTTTCGGGGCTGACGGCCCACGAGATCGAGAGCCGCTATCAGGAACTCCCTCCCTTTGAGGCCAATGTCGCAGGGCTTGTGGTGGACATCATGCACCGCACTGATGCGCGCCCTGCTGGCACGGTCTATCGCGATGGATTGACCAAGGTGTTGCAGCAGCCAGAGTTCATCGAGGGGGAACAGGCACAGGGACTGATGCGGGTGATGGAGGAACGCAGCTTCCTGGAGGCGGTTCTGGCCGACGCCCTGAGCCCGGAGGTCGGAAGCATACGGGTATTGATTGGCGGCGAGGGGCGCTGGGATGAGCTCCAGGCCTGCAGCCTGGTATTGGGGCGCTACGGCGTAGCCGGTTTCGCCACTGGGGCGTTGGGCGTGGTGGGACCGACCAGGATGCTGTATGGTCGAGCCATCTCTGCTGTCCGGTTTGTATCGGGGATGTTGTCCGACATGGTTGATATGTACGCTGAATAACGCTGGACGTTGGTCGGTGACCAAAAATCGGCGAGCGATCAAACGGTGGTTTAAGGAGGCCTAGGTGGCAAGGAACAAAGACACGGAACAACACACCGTGGAGGCTGTGGACCAAGAAGAGACAATCGATGTGGAAGCAGAAGAGGCAAAATCCGCGGAGGAACAGGACGAACTAGGAAGTCTGAAAGCAGAACTGGAGGCAGCCCAAACACAGACAGCAGAGTATCTGGACGGCTGGCAAAGGACTCAGGCAGAGTTCTCCAACTATAAGAAGCGACAAGAGGTGGATCGGGCGCAATTGACGGCGCTCGCCAACGCTACGCTGATGCGCAGGTTACTGCCGGTCGTGGACGACTTTGAGCGGGCTATGGGATCTTTGCCGCTGAACTTGAGCAAGCTGACTTGGTGCGAGGGTGTCTCTCTGATCAAACTCAAAATGGACGCCCTTCTTGAGTCTGAGGGGGTCACGTCCATCGCGACCGACGGCCAGAGCTTTGACCCACGTTACCACGAAGCGGTGACGTATGAAGAGGTTGAAGGCTACGCAGATGGCCAGATCATCAGCGAGGTACAACGGGGCTATATGCTCAACGATCGCGTGCTACGGCCAGCCCTGGTGCGGGTGGCCAAAGCACCGACTCCTCAGCCCATCGTGGAATCTGAGCAAGACGAGAATATCGACACAATCGAAACGAAGGAGTAGCACAGAATGAGCAAGATTATCGGCATTGACCTGGGCACAACTAACTCAGTCTGTGGTGTGATGTTGGGAGGAGAGCCCACCGTTATACCCAGCGCCGAGGGGGGAAGACTGTTTCCCTCGGTGGTAGCCGTCAATCCAAAATCGAACGAACGAATGGTCGGCCAAGTGGCAAAACGCCAGGCTGTCGTCAATCCCGAGAACACGATCTCCTCCATTAAACGTTTTATGGGCCGCAAGTTTGATGACGCCGAGGTACAGCGAGCTATGCATCTGGTGCCGTACCAGGTAGCGGCGGCCCCCAACGGTGATGTGCGGGTATGGATGGGAGACAAGGAGTACAGCCCGCCGGAAGTCTCGGCGATGATCCTACAAAAGATCAAGACCGACGCCGAAGCCTATCTGGGAGAGGAGGTTACCCAGGCAGTCATCACCGTGCCCGCGTATTTCAACGACAGTCAACGTCAGGCCACCAAGGATGCGGGCCGGATTGCCGGGCTCGATGTGCTGCGCATCATCAACGAGCCGACGGCCTCCTCATTGGCCTACGGTCTCGACAGGAAGGTGGATGAAACCATCGCCGTGTTCGACCTGGGTGGCGGCACGTTTGATATCTCCATCCTCGATGTCGGGGATGGTGTCTTTGAGGTACGTTCGACCAACGGCGATACCTTTCTGGGCGGTGACGACTGGGACCAGCGCATCATTGACTGGGTGGCTGATGAGTTCAAGAAAGAGCAGGGCATCGACCTGCGAAACGACCGGCAGGCGCTCCAGCGGCTGAAGGAAACGTGCGAGAAGGCCAAGGTCGAGTTGAGCACCGTGATGGAAACAGAGATCAATCTGCCATTCATCACCGCCGACGCATCTGGACCCAAACACCTCCAGATGAAAATCACCCGGGCCAAGCTGGAGCAACTGACTGAAGACCTGATCGAACGCACGATTGAACCCTGCAAGCTTGCCCTGGCTGATGCCAAGCTAAAGCCCCCTAGCATCGATGAGGTCATCCTGGTGGGCGGCATGACCCGTATGCCGGCTATTCAACAGAAAGTGGCCCAGTTCTTTGGAAAGGAGCCCCACAAAGGCGTCAATCCCGACGAAGTGGTAGGGCTGGGCGCATCCATCCAGGCTGGCGTTCTTGGAGGTGAGGTCAAGGATGTGCTCCTGCTCGACGTGACGCCGTTGACACTGAGCATCGAAACGCTGGGCGGCGTGGCTACACCCCTTATCGACCGCAACACCACCATCCCCACCCGTAAAGGCCAGATCTTTTCCACGGCAGCCGATGGCCAGACTCAGGTCGAGATTAACGTCGTGCAAGGGGAGCGCCCTATGGCGGCCGACAACAAGAGCCTTGGAAAGTTCATCCTCGATGGCATCCCTCCGGCACCGCGAGGAATTCCTCAGATCGAGGTTACCTTTGACATCGACGCCAACGGCATATTGAACGTCTCGGCCCAGGACAAGGCCACCGGACGTGAACAGTCTATGCAGATCATTTCTTCCAGTGGCCTGGCAGACGATGAAGTCGACCGCATGGTGCGCGAGGCTGAGAAACACCGCGAACAAGACCGTATGCGAAAAGACGAGGTAGAGGCCCGCAATGTCGCCGACAATGCCGTGTACAGCGCCGAAAAGTTCCTGCGAGAGCAAGGCGACAAAATACCAGCCAACCTCCGATCTGATACAGAGAGCAAGATCGAAGCCCTCAAGAACACTCTCCAGGGTGGCGATACCAGCTCGATCCGCCAACGCACGGAGGAACTGAGCCAGGCATTGCAGCAAGTGGGCGCTGCGATGTACCAGCAGGATGGTCCAAGTGCCCCCCCGCCGCCAGGCGGTGAACCGTCAGGTGGTGGTGAGGAAGACGTCATCGAAGGCGAGTTTAGTGAAACGTAAGGCGGGATAGCAGACCGCAGGAAGGGACCGGTGATGGAGATAGGTCGACGGTGTAACACAAAAGAGTATCGGATCTCTCCACCTCCTGTGGTCCCTGTCCACCATTCTGTTCCATCGACGTAACAATGTCAGCGAGGCGCGATTACTACGAGGTCCTGGGAGTAAACCGTTCGGCGACCCAGGACGAGATCAAAAAAACATATCGGCAACTGGCCCGCCAATGGCACCCGGACGTCAGTGATGCACCCGACGCAGAGGTACGTTTCAAGGAACTCAATGAAGCCTACGAGGTGCTCTCCGATCCCGAGAAGCGAGCCACGTACGATCGTTTCGGACACACCACGCCTGGTGGGACCGGATTCGGGTACGACTTTGGCTTCCGAGATCCCTTCGAGATCTTTGAGGAGGTCTTTGGACGGGGGTTTGGGTTTCGCACATCCACTCAGCACGGACCGCGCCGTGGTGCTGACCTGCGCTATGACCTGAACCTGGCCTTTGAAGAAGCAGTCTTTGGATGTGAGCAAGAGATCGAGCTCACACGCCACGAGGCCTGCCCGCGGTGCAGTGGCAGTGGCGCTGAACCAGGAACATCGCCAGTCCGCTGCTCTGAATGTAATGGGACCGGCCAGGTGCGACGGGTACAACGATCCATTCTGGGTTCCTTTGTCAACGTCACCACTTGCCCGGTATGTCGCGGGGAGGGCGAGACGGTACCTATTCCCTGCACAGAGTGCAATGGGAAAAAACGAGTGTACGCCTCCCGCAAGCTATCTGTTACTATCCCTCCTGGCGTGGACCACGGAACCCAGATCCGACTGGCCAGCGAAGGGGAGATGGGCACACGCGGTGCTCCCTCGGGCAACCTGTACGTTGTGCTAAACGTTGAACCCCACGAGATCTTTGAGCGGCGTGGCGACGACATCCTGGTAGAACTGCAGATCAACGTGGCCCAGGCAGCCCTGGGAGCGGAGGTGCAGGTGCCTTCCTTGGAGGGTGACGAGCAGATTGGCATCACGCCTGGAACTCAGAGCGGCAGTGTGGTCAGACTGCGGAATAGAGGGGTGCCTCACCTGCGACAGAACGGCCGGGGGGACGAACTGGTGCTGGTACGAGTTGGCGTGCCGACCAAGCTCACTCGCGAACAGAAGCGTCTGTTTCAAGAGTTGGGCAAGACGCTAGATCCGGAGTCACTGTGGCAGGAAAAGCGTAGTCTGATCGACGACCTCCGGGATTGGATCGGCCTGTAGGGGCCAGCGACCACCATGACCGGGATGGAGTGAAAAACCTGTGGTATCAAATGCGGAATGGCTTGAAGTCAGCGTCACTGTGGATAACGAGGCTGCAGAGGCGGTAGCCGAGGTTCTGTCGCGCTATGTCCAGCGTGGCGTCGTCATTGAGGCTGGGCCCCACGGTTGGAATACGGGTCCGGTGGTCGTACGGGCCTACCTGCCCGTCGACGATGAACTGGAGACTTGCAAGCGCCGCGTCAGGGAGGGCCTCGGGCATCTGAGTCAGATCCGTCCCGTTTCCAAGCCAGTCTTCAAACGTATCGCCGAGAAAGACTGGACAGAGGCCTGGAAAGACCACTTGACCGTCCTACACATAGGGCAGCACATCGTGATACGGCCTACATGGTTGGACTATACGCCTGATCCTGAAGACATCGTCATCCAATTAGATCCTGGGATGGCATTTGGCACCGGACTGCATCCGACCACCCAGATGTGCCTGGTAGCACTGGAAGAACTCGTGCGCCCCGAGTTGGAGGTCCTCGACATCGGGACTGGTTCCGGTATCCTGGCCATTGCGGCTGCCAAGCTGGGTGCAGGCAGCGTGCTGGCGGCGGACAACGATCGGGGGGCAGTAAAGACTGCCCGCGAGAACGTGACAGCCAACGGGGTCTCGGACACCGTGCGCGTGGTGAAGGGATCCCTGGCAGAGATATCGGAAAGCCACGACCTGGTAGTTGTCAACATCCTGGCCAAGGTCATCGTCGAGATGATCCATGAGGGGCTGGCAACACGAGTGCACCCTGGAGGCAGCCTGATCGCCGCCGGAATCATCTCCGAGCAGGAAAAAGAAGTCCTTGCTGCTATGGAGCAGCAAGGACTTGTGCTAACGAGAAAAAAGCAGAGGGATGATTGGGTTTGCCTGATTGCAGAAAGGCGTTAGTCAGCCTCGTGCTGAGAAGCGCGCTTGTGGCGATACACGATCCGACCACGCGTCAGATCGTAAGGTGAAAGCTCCACACGCACGCGATCACCCAACAGGATCCGGATGTAATACTTGCGCATTTTGCCGGAGAGGTAAGCCAGAATCTCGTGGCCGTTTTCGAGCCGGACACGAAACTGTGTAGCTGGCAACGCCTCAAAGACGGTGCCCTCCATTACGATCTTTTCCTCTTTACTCTTGGCCATTCGGGTCGTCCCTCTTGCAGACACTGACTGCCGAACCAGTCATCAGGTCCTGTTAAGCATCCGTTTCTGCATCCAGCACCAGGGCCGGAGCTGGTTCTGAGATCGCTGCCGCAACCTCTTCCGCGCTCGTTTCAGCGATCGCCGTTTCCACTTCAGGGGCTTCACTGGGCTCCTCAGCGACCTCGTCAATCTCGGCCTCCAATGCTGCGCCCGCTGTGGTTGCCTCTCCCGCACCTGTCTCAGCGATCACCGTTTCCACTTCCGGTGCTTCACCCGGCTCCTCAGCGACCTCGTCAATCTCGGCCTCCAACACCGCACCTGCTACCGTTGCCTCTGGCTCGACCACTTCAGCCGACACTACCTCATCCTCTAGCGTTGTAACGCGTTCTTCAGCGACCTCAGCATCCGCCAGGACGTCCGGTTCTTCCGCTTCCTCCTCCTCAGCCTCCGGGGGGGCCTGCTGTTCCGCCACCCATCGCTCCCACTCACTCCTGCGTACCTGCTTGGCACTCAGAGCGAGGCGCTTCCTTCGGCTATCTATGCGGATGATTTTTACCAACAGTTTCTCGCCAGCCCGGACGATATCCGATGGTGGAAGCTCCGGTGTTCCGATCATCTCGCTAACGTGGAGCAATCCTTCAACGCCCAGGTCCAATTCGATAAATGCGCCAAAATCCAGCACGCGGGTAACTCGGCCTTCGACCAACTCCCCAGGAGTATAGTGATCCTCTACAAGTGTCCAAGGATCCGGCTGGAGCTTTTTGAGGCTGAGCGCAATACGTTTTCTATCGCGGTCTACATCGAGAACGTAGACGTCCACCTCATCACCGACCTTGAGCACGTCCCGGGGATTGTCCACTCGGCTCCAACTGAGTTCCGACACGTGGATCAAACCATCGGCCCCACCCAGGTCCACAAAGGCTCCAAAACTGGTGATACTGGTGACTCGCCCGTGCCGCGTATCACCCTCAGCCAGCTCAGACATCACACGCCCGCGCTGCGTCTCCTGCCACTGACGAAGTGCACGCCGCTGGGAGAAAATAAGACGGCGACGCATACGATCCACTTCGATGACCTTGAGCCCTACCTTCTCCCCGATCATTGCCTCCATACGATCACGGCGCTGGTCATCCCGCATGCGCCTGGGCAACCCCACGATCTGCGAGGCCGGAATAAAGCCCCGTATCTTGCCGAACTTGACGATGAGACCACCACGGTTGTGGCCGGCAACCTCACCCTCGTAGAGCTCACCGCTCTCCATCATCTGTTCAGCCTCCACCCAGTCCCTGTACATACGGGCTTGATGGATAGACAGAATCGGATGGCCCTCCCGGTTTTCCGGGCGAAGCACAAATACCGAGATGCTTTTGCCCGCTCCAATCTCAGCACGGGCCTCCTCGTCCAGACGCTCCAAGTCCTCACCGGGAACAAAGCCCTCCCGCTTGAAGCCAATATCCACGACTAGACCGTTCTCTCTTACGTCGACAATGACCCCCTCGCGGATCTCCCCACGCTTAGGGGCCTGATAGCCGTAGCCGTTCTCCAGGTATTCGTCCAGCCCTGGAGCAGCCAATTCCTGATCGATCTGCTCCTCGACAGCCGGAGCTTGAGCTTGGTCTAGCCCCGGAGCAGCCAGTTCCTGATCGATCTGCTCCTCAACAGCCGGAGCTTGAGCTTGGTCTAGCCCCGGAGCAGCCAGTTCCTGATCGATCTGCTCCTCGACAGCCGGAGCTTGAGCACTGCTTTCATCAATGGAACTCTGGCTCTCTGGACTGTGAGTAAGTGCGTTCTGATCGGTTAAACTCTCAAGATTCATGTACTCAGATTACTCCCTGTGCGATACCGCGCCTCGTTAGCCTGGAATAAAAAGGCCCGCATCACCTTTCTGCACCGACACGCGGGCAATGCTGGGCCGGAATCTCGCCTGACCTTGGACAAATGCTCAATTCGGATCGTTTTGTCTCTGTCTACCTCACAGAAAGGTCAACAAATCTGAGACGACTCGGTTCGGCGGCCCGCACCAGACCACATCTATCTTATCGGCATCAATCCAATCCGTGTCAATGAGGGGCAGTATCAAAAATGTGAGCCTATTCTATCACGTCACGATGGATTGTCAAATCGAGTCATCCGATTGCCCTACGACTACCCTACGATGATCTCGCCTGCGTCTACCGGTATAACCGCTCCGCTGATCCAGGTGATGTCAGGATCGGCCAGGCCCACCAGCACCTTGGCCACGTCCTCGGGCGTCGTCATACGGCCGCCAGGGTTCCGCTTAAGGGCCTCGGCGACATACGCCTCATGGCCAGGGATAATGCGCAACGCTGGAGTGTCCGTCACCCCTGGACGGAGGCAGTTGACGGAGATGCCTCGGGGACCTAGCTCCAAAGCCAGTTGGCGCGCGTGGCTCTCCAACGCTGCCTTGGCCGCTGACACAGCACCATACATCTTTGCCATGCGGCTGGCGCCGGCGCTGGATAGCCCATACACCCTGCTGCCCCGTACCAAAAGGCCTCTTTGCACCAGGTCCTGTACCCAGTAGACCAAGCTATGGGCCATCACCCGCAACGTCATGTCCATCTGTGCCTCGCTGATTGCCCCTTCACGACTGTCGGAGATAAAGGGCAGCAACGTGCCAAAGGCGATTGAGTGCAGCACAAAGTGAATGCTATCGGCCGGATCGTCTGCCAGTGCCGTCTCGATCTGATCGAGTACTCGCGCTCGCTTGCGGGCATCGGCGGCGTTCCTGTTGAAAAAGACCGCCTTGCGCCCCACAGCCTCGATGTCGGCTACCACATGTTGTGCCCGGGAAAGCGTGGCTCGGGTATCGAGGTGCACCCCAAAGATGTTCATTCCAGCGCCAGCCAGAGCCCTGGAGGTCGCCGCTCCAAAACCACTCGACGCTCCCAGGATGAGTGCCCAGCGCCCGTCAAGATCAAGTTTGCTCATTGTCGCCTCCCATCAAATTCACAGACCCAGGTACTATGGATCGCACTTCTACATTCAAGGGTAAACAACACCCAATAGCTGCCCTCGATGCGCTACCTCGGGTCCGCCCGTCGAATGGTACAACACTTTCTCCATTTGCGCCAGCCAGGAGCAGAGAAACAACTGAGCACCAGGTGCCAGCCCGGCTTCAGTCTCCCGAATCACTGGCACGTGATCCATAATGGCGACTGCCCCGACTCGTGTTCCATGGTAACTTGACATTCTTACACCGTAGAAGTACAATAGCCGCTATTGCGAACATTTGCAATAAGGGGCGACCTATGTCTCACTGTCATACGCTTATTGACACGCTGCGGCAGCGCGGGTACCGGATCACACCGCAGCGGGAGATGATCATAGAGATCATAGCTCACAGTGGCCGGCACATGAGTGCAGAGGACGTGTTCGAAGCGGTGCAAACGCGCACTCGGGTCATCAATCTCGCCACCGTCTACCGCACCCTAGAGCTCCTGGTAGAGGAAGGACTGACCAGCCAGGCCGACCTGGGGGATGGCCGGGTGGTATTCGCAACCTGCCATCATGGCCCACATATCCATCTGTTGTGCCGACACTGTGGACGGGTCATCGACGCGGACGCTGAGCCGTTCGCGCCGCTGTTTCAGCACCTTCAAGATGAGTACGAGTTTGTGTGTTATCCACAGCATTTTGTCATCTATGGTCTCTGTACAGGGTGCCGACCGGCAGACAAAGCGGTCACGACACCAGTCAATACCGGCAAGGAGGTGTAAAACATGTTAGCAAGTCACGTTCTTCCCTCTCCCACTCCTCTCCACATTCCGGATGGATTTCTCAGCCTAGGGGTTTCCCTGACCTGCTGGCTTCTCGCCGCCATAGGTGTAGGAGTGGCCCTGCGGCAAAACCGCCAGGTCCTTGGAGGGCGGCAGGTGCCCCTGATGGGCGTACTGGCCGCCTTTATATTCGCTGCCCAGATGCTGAACTTTACCGTTGCCGGAGGGACCTCCGGCCACCTCATCGGTGGCGCGTTGGCGGCGGTCCTCCTGGGACCTTGGGCCGGCATCCTGACGATGACGACGGTCGTCGCTATCCAGGCGCTGCTCTTCCAAGATGGCGGTCTCTTGGTGATGGGGGCTAACATCACCAATATGGCCATCATATCCACGCTGGTCGGCTATGGGGTCTATCGAGGGGTACAGCTCATAGCTGGCGAGCGGCGGTGGGGACTCTATGTCGGCGGCTTTGCCGCAGCTTGGGCCTCAGTGGTGATCTCGGCCGTCGCAGCGTCCATCGAGTTGGCCTTCTCCGGCACCTCGCCGCTTAGCGTAGCCCTGCCAGCGATGGCCGGGGTGCATGCCCTCATCGGCATCGGCGAGGGGTTGATCACGGCGGGCGCATTGGCCTTTGTCGCCACCGCGCGACGGGACCTGTTGGAACCATCGCGCGCGCCGGCCGGCGGGCTGAGTTGGGCCGCCGTGGGGCTGGCTTTGGCGGTGGCGGTGACCTTGCTCGCTCCGCTTGCCTCGCCCCACCCTGACGGACTGGAGCGCGTAGCTGAGGATCAGGGTTTTCTCGCGGCAGCCGAGGGTGCTCCCTACGAGATTTTCCCCGACTATGTACTGCCCGGCCTCCCCAACGAAGCGCTGGCGACCATTGCCGCTGGCATCCTGGGCGCCTTGATCGTGGCCGGGGTCGCCTTTGGTGTGGCCCGGCTCCGCCGCCAGGTCGCTCCACAGCCGGCTGATGACTAGCCTCCGAGATCGAACATGCACATCCACGCACTGGATGGCTATCGGCCCGCCCCCAGCTTCATCCATAGCCTTGACGCACGAGCCAAGCTGGTCACGGCCATACTCTTTATCATCGCCACCGCATTGACACCCGACGGGGCCTGGCCGGCCTATATCCTTCTAGCCACCCTGACCCTGGGTGTGATCCTGGCCTCGCAGTTGGGGATAGGCTTTGTGCAACGACGGGCAGCGATGGCGCTGCCATTTGCGTTGGCGGCCGTGACGGTCATATTCTCCACACCCGGCCGGGCAGTGTGGGCGATAGAACTGTGGAGAAAAGAGCTGGCGATCACCGGTGCCGGGTTGATCCGTTTCGCCAGCATCCTGCTCAAATCGTGGCTGTCGGTGCAGATGGCCGTGGTGCTGACGGGAACGACGCGCTTCCCGGCCCTGCTGCAGGCGATGCGCAGTCTGGGACTGCCCCAGATCCTGGTCAGCATCATAGGATTCACCTACCGCTACATCTTTGTCATCGCCGATGAGGCGCTGCGGCTGATGCGGGCGCGCGCGGCCCGCAGCGGTACCGTGAGCCGGTCGGCGGGTGGTGGTAGCCTGCTTTGGCGAGCCCAGGTGACTGGCGGAATGGCAGGTAGCCTGTTCCTCCGTAGCATTGAGCGCAGCGAGCGCATCTACGATGCGATGGTGGCGCGGGGGTACGACGGCGAGGTTCGCTCACTGCGCTCGCCGGTATTGGGACCGCGCGATGTCTTGACCGTGCTGCCGTTCGTCTTGGCGCTCGTGGCAGCCCAGGTGCTGGCCAGGGTACAGTGGTAATGGGAACCTGTATCGAGATTCGGGAGCTCTCGTTTGCCTATCACAACGGTCATCCGGCGCTGCAGCGCTTGAGCCTGAGCGTTGGGCCAGGCGAGAAGGTGGCTTTGGTGGGCCCCAACGGCGCAGGAAAGTCCACCCTTCTCCTCCACCTCAACGGCATCCTACAGGGTGAGGGGATGGTACAGGTGATGGGGCAAAAGGTAGCAGAGCCCAATCTGAGCCATATCCGAGCCCAGGTGGGATTGATCTTTCAGAACCCAGATGATCAACTCTTTTCCCCGACGGTGTTTGATGACGTAGCCTTCGGGCCGCTCTACGCCGGACTGGGAGAGGAACAAGTCCGCCGCCGGGTAGAGTGGGCGCTGGCGCAGGTAGGGATGGGAGAATACGCGGAGCGGATCTCGCACCATCTGAGTCTGGGAGAGAAGAAACGCGCCGCTATCGCCAGCGTGCTCTCGATGGAGCCCGAGATCCTGGCATTGGATGAACCTACGGCCGGTCTCGATCCGCGCACCCGCCGACGCCTGATCGAACTCCTGCAAGAGCTTCCGCAGACGATGCTGTGCGCCACCCACGACCTGACCATGCTGCCGGAGGTCTTTCCCCGCACGGTCGTTCTAGACAGAGGCCAGGTGGTCGCTGACGGACCGACGGACGAGATTCTGGCCGACGACCTATTGCTGGAAGCACACGGATTGAAGTAGGAAAGGTAGAAACGCCACTCGAAAGCCAGGCCGTTTACGAACCGACCATCTTGCAGGAACTCGTGCCCAGTGCGTGGCGCGTACAGCCCACACCGGCAATCTATAGCACCAGGCTTCCAGTCCTGGCCAACTCCCACAGCTCCGCCAGCGTTCCCTGTCCGGCCAACAGGCTCGCCTTACGCTTGTCAGAGGGACGGAACGGAAGCAGCGTATCACCAGGCTGGATGATCCAATAAACGGGTATGCCGACCGATGCTGCCTGGGCGATGTCCCGTTCCCGATCGTCGCCCACCATCAGGCACTCGCCGGGCTCCCGGCCCAACCGGGTCAAGATCTCGCGATAGTAGGCCGGGTGAGACTTGGTGGCGTGCATATTCTCGTAGCAGGTCACCAGGTCGTAGTCGAACTCGGTCACGGGCACGCCAGCCCACGCCAGCCGCTGCTCGATGGGCAAGCGGGGGAACAAGGGATTGGTGGCGATGACGACCTGAAGGCCGCGCTCAAAGGCCCACTCGACCAGCGGACGAGCAACGGGGCGCACTTGCGTCAAGGACTGCAATCTGGGAAACTCTTGCTCATAGAACTGCTCAAAAACGGGCTTGACCTCATCCTGATCGTACCCCAGCGCCGGGTAAAAGATAGCCGCGAACACTTCCTCGTTGGTGGGGCCGGACCCATCGTTGGCCACCATTGCCTCTGTGGCGCGCATCAACTCGGGGATCAATTGCTCAGGGGGGATCAGGTGGGCGACCCAGCGGGTGAGCGCCTGAAAGTAGGCTGGGACAAAAGTGTCCATCGAGTTGCCCAACAGTGTGTCGTCCAGGTCGAAGAGGATGGCTTTGAGCATCAGGATACGCTCCGGTGTATCTGGTTATTCTGGTGCGCTCAGGATTGTCGCCGCCTGGGGGTGACAATGACCGCAGCCGACGTAGGGATTCTCCACCTCGAGCTGATGCTCGGTGCAGACGGCATAGATCTCGACACGGCGAGATAGACCCAGCCAGCGCCGGACGACGCGCGCCTCCAGCACCATGTGGGGACAGGCATTGGCGCGCAAGATGTCGGGAACCGGACAGAGGGAGCATATTTTGGGCTCCCACGGCTCCGAACGGGGGTTACGTCCAATGAGGCGGCACTCCTGGGTGGAGCGGCCGCGGTAGAAATCCTCGTAATAGTAGGGGCACTCGGCGCCGGCTGGAGTAAGCATTAGCCGCCTATTGTCTCGGGCCCCACGTCCCAGGCTTCGGGTTCGCTCGTCCCCGAGCACACAACTCGCCCCACCCTATACCCGAGTGACATACTTGCCATTGCGGGTATCCACGCGTATCACATTCCCCGTTTCAACGAACAACGGCACCTGTACCTCCAATCCTGTCTCCAGCGTCACCTTCTTCAAGGTACCGGTGGCCGTATCGCCGGCGACCGCCATCTCGGCCTCGATCACTTCCATATCGACGGTCGTTGGCAGTTCCACGTCCAGGGCCTCTCCCTCAAAGGTGGACAGAACCAGTTCCAGATTCTCCTTCAAGTAGGGAATCTGATCCTCCAGCACAGCAGCCGACAGGGCGGTCTGCTCGTAGCTCTCGGTGTCCATAAAGTGGTACAGGCTGCCGTCGTTGTAGAGATACTGCACGCTCCGGCGCTCGACGCGGATGTCCTCCACACGGTCAGCGGAGATGAAGTTGTGCTGGACGGTAGCGCCGGTGCGCAGATTGCGCAGTGTCGTGCGGATGGTGGCCTTGCCCCGCCCGGGCTTGTGATGCTGGTACTCGAGCACCTTGTACAGCTCACCGTCCATGGTGAACGTGACACTCCGGCGTAGTTCGTTAACATCAATCACGGTCAATCTCCTTCTGATGTAACTACTCAACCAGGATGGTTTCTTCCCGTCATTGCGAGGAGCGGAGCGACGAAGCAATCTCCACCTCGGAAATTGGAGATTGCTTCGCCGCAAAAAGCGCGGCTCGCAATGACAGGCTGAGCAGTTACCTTCTGATTATGGTTGAGTGGATTATACCCATTCTGCGGTTATCGTCAACCGCCCCCGCCCCTCGCGTACTCATCCGCGTCCATAGCCTTGCGAAGCGCGGTTCCGGGACGCATATCGTAACCGGCCTGTAACCGGGTCGTAACGCCATTCTCTCGAAAGCTCGGTACAATGATAGCGTCACAAAAAACTGATTTCTTCCTTGTTGGCGGCAACGGGCAGCGCCTCCCCCCTGTGCCCTACCCATCGCGCCGATAACCGTCACGTTCGCCAGGCCGCCGACTGAGGGGAGTGGCATTGCTGGTCACAGAGAACCTACGCCAGGGAATGAGGGCAGCCCGGACTGGAAACCGAGCCGGAGCGAGAGCCGCCTTCCAGTCCGCGCTGGACCTTGATCCCACAAATGAGACGGCGCTCTTGTGGCTCGGGTACCTGGCCGACGATCCGAAGGTCAGCCTGGCGCACATGAGCAAAGCGCTGGAATCTCACGTGCTCAGCCCTCGAGCCCACGCTGCCCTGCAATGGGCGTGGCGACGAGCGGCCGCTGCGCCGGTCGCCGCCGCAGCGACAGGGGGCAGTGCTACCGCCATCCCCATATCCAGAGCTCTTCCAGCTCGACAGCGACAGGTCACACCCGAATCACAAACCGGAGCGCAGGGGCTGGGAATGCTGCTCCTGGTGATCGCGACGGTGGTCGGGATGATCGGTATGCCGCTTGTAGCAGAGATCCCGGCGATAGCTGCGCCAGCCCTCACCCTCACCGCTACCGTCCAACCAACCATGCCAATCGGTATCACATCCCCGACCGAGCTTCCGGCCGGCGCGATCCTGCGCTCCCCCCTCCTCACTACGCCATCACCGACGGCGACGAGTCCTCCAATCGCCTCAGAGACGCCCAACGCCACGCCCATCTCGACAAAAGCTCCCTCGCCTACCCCCACATCCCAACCAAGTCCCAGCCCTATGCCCACGCCGACTGCTGTTCCTGTAGGCTTTGTCGTCCCGGAACCTTTTCCAATCCCGGGGCCGGATGAGTGTGTTCCCTCCACCACGCTGCACATCCCCGCCCCCGTCCAGCCCGTTCCAGTATCCGCAGATGCCGTCAACATCGTCGTCATGGGCAGCGACCAGCGGGAGGATTGGACCGAATGGCACACGGATGTCGTTCAGGTCGTCTCTGTGCAGCGCAACAGCAAAACCGTGTCGGTTATCTCGATCCCGCGCGATCTGTACCTCTACATCCCCGGCATGTGGATGAGCCGCATCAATTTCGCCGACTTTTACGGAGAGGCTTACGGGTATGAGGGCGGCGGGCCGGCATTGGTGCGAGACACGCTGCTGTACAACCTGGGCATCCGAATGGATTACTATGCCCGCACCAACTTTGATGGGCTGATCGGCATCGTCGATACGGTGGGCGGCGTGGACATCCCCGTTCACTGCCTCCTCAGCGACCACTGGCCCTATCCTGATGAGAATGGAGAGTATCCCATCCTGACTATGCAACCAGGTATCCGCCACATGGATGGCGAGACCGCCCTCTGGTACGCTCGCTCGCGACTGACCACCAGCGTTTTCTCCCGCGAACGGCGACAGCAGCAAGTTCTGCAGGCGTTGTGGCACAAGGGGCGGGATGCCGGGATGCTCACGCAGGTGCCCGCCCTGTGGAAACAGGGACAGGATATGGTTAAGACCGATCTGGCGCTCACCGATATGTTGGAGCTGGCCCAGATAGCGCTCACGATGGACGATCGGAACGTGCGCTTTTACAACATCGGACTCGGGACGGTGACGCCGTGGACGACGCCGTACGGAGGCGCTGTCTTTCTCCCCATTTGGGAGAACATCCAGCCCGTCATAGCAGAGGCGATGGCCCCCCCGCCCGAAGCCCGTCTGGTCCGCACCTACCTGCCCATTGAGGTGTGGAACGGCACTCCGCACGAGGGCTGGGGCTGGCTGGCCGCCGATCGGCTATACCGAGCCGGATTCCCGGCGACGGTCACCGAGGCAGATCGGCGTGACTATGCTGAAACCCAGTTGCTCATCTTCGGTGAGCGGGTCAAGGGCACTGGCGCAGACTATTTGCAAAGTTTGTTCAACTTGGCCGATAGCCAGGTCGTCCACCAGCCCGGCGGATCACCTGACTCAGGGATGCGACTGATCCTGGGCGCCGATTACGAGACCTGCCCCTAGCCCCAGCTTCTGTCGGATTCGGCCAACCGCTCCCCAACGGCGCTGATCCGGACAGCCCTCTACCCTTACCCGGTTCTCCCGAACCCGCCGGCCATCCGCCGTCGGATAGGGCGAGTGCATATGGCTGACTACAGCTCTGAGCCCCGTCCTCGGGGCGCCTTGCGCGATGAGAATCCGCTGTTGTAGCCCGATTTCGTCAAGGCCGTCCTCGGGGACGAGGACTGGGAGCGCTAAATGCGATAGCCCTGCGCCGTCGGAAAAATCATTAGACAACAGCTTGGACTTGGGCTATAATAGTCTCCATCCGTGAAATTGGGGGAGCTATCCTATGCCTCGTTACCAGCGTCCACCTGGCACGTTGGACATCCTGCCGGAGGAACAGCATTATTGGTATCACGTGCGCGCCCGAGCGCGGCACCTGGCGGAACTGGCAGGTTTTGAGCGGATCGACGTACCTGTTTTTGAGGCCACCGAGCTCTTTGCCCGGGGGGTTGGCGAAGGCACTGACATCGTGGACAAGGAGATGTACTCTTTCATCGACAAGGGCGGGCGCGATATGACGCTGCGCCCCGAGTTCACCGCTGGTCTCGTACGAGCCTACATCGAGAACGGTATGCGGGTCCGTCCCCAACCGATCAAGCTATACACGTTCGGTCCTATCTTTCGCTACGAGCGGCCCCAGGCTGGCCGGTACCGCCAACACACCCAATTCAACGCCGAGATTATGGGCGAGCAGGAGCCATTGGCAGATCTCGAAGTGATGCTGCTGGCGTGGGATGTATACGCCGATCTCGGCTTTCGTGACCTGGCCTTCCAGTTGAACTCAACCGGTTGTCCAGAGTGCAAGCCGGGGTACATAGAGGTGCTGGGGGACTATTATGCCGATCACCACGACGATATCTGCGCCGACTGCCGCCGCCGGTTGGCGCGCAGCCCGTTGCGGGTGCTCGACTGCAAGTCAGATCGATGCCAGCCGATCATCGCGGACGCTCCTCACATCAGCGACCACCTGTGTGAGGAATGCGAATCCCATTTTCTGACGCTCCAGGAGTACCTGGGGCTGCAAAACCGGGAGTACACCATCAACCACCGTCTGGTACGAGGGCTGGATTACTACACCAAGACAGTCTTTGAAGTCTGGGCCGCCGGAATCGGCGCCCAGGCTGCCGTGTGTGGCGGAGGACGCTACGATGGGCTGGCCGAACTGCTAGGCGGTCCGGCCACGCCGGGCGTGGGGTTTGGCTCAGGACTAGAACGTATTATCCTGGTGATGAAGCAGTTGGATGTACAGGTGCCCACCCTATCCACACCATCTGTCTACCTTGTCCACCTGGGAATGCAGGCCAAACGGGAGGCATTGCGCTTGGCGTACGATTTGCGCCGGGAGGGCATAGGTGCGTGGATCGCATTTGGTGAACGCGGACTGAGGAGCCAGCTCCGCGAAGCCA
This sequence comes from uncultured Anaerolineales bacterium, assembly GCA_964444825.1. Taxonomy (GTDB): domain Bacteria; phylum Chloroflexota; class Anaerolineae; order B4-G1; family B4-G1; genus CAYUIS01. The sequence continues at coordinate 38,661 of CAYUIS010000019.1, forward strand.
ACAAACGCTCCGCGCGCTATGCCGTCATACTCGGGGAGGACGAGCTGGCCTCGGGGACAGCGACGGTGCGGGATATGCAGAGCGGTGAGCAGTCAAGCCTGGAATTGATCGGCCTGGTGGATTGGCTAGGAGCGCAGGTCTGATGTCGGCTGCACACGTGAAATCAGTCGGTGTCCTCTGCAACCCCCGGATTCCGCAGGCCGTTTCGATGGGCCACGAGGTAGCAGATTGGATAGAGCGACGAGGTGGACAGGCACAGATCTGTATGGCGCCCGACGCCTCCGCTGTACTCTGCTGGCAGGAAACCGACCTGCTGGTTACATTGGGCGGAGACGGATCGATCCTCCGGGCGACCCGGGCGGCGGCACCTCACTCCACCCCTATGCTTGGCATCAATATGGGTCGAGTCGGGTTTCTGACCGAGGCCGGGGTGGCAACGTGGCAGGACGTTCTATCTCTGGTAATGGCGGGTAACTATTGGATCGAAGAGCGGATGATGATCCGCGCGGCAATTCGGCAAGAGGGTCAGGCGATACGAGAGGCGGAAGCCTTGAACGACGTTGTGGTGGGGCGAGGGGCGCGGGCTCAGGTGGTACATCTGGATACCGAGGTGGATGGGGGGTACCTGGCCACATACGTCGCCGATGGTCTCATCGTGGCGACGCCGACCGGGAGCACCGCCTATGCGCTGGCAGCCGGAGGGCCGGTGATGCCGCCGCAACTGCGTAACATCCTTCTGGTGCCCGTGGCTCCGCACTTGAGTATGGAGCGTCCTATCGTCCTATCGGAGGGAGTCACGGTGCACATCACCGTCACGGGGGGGCGACCTGCAGTCGTCACCGTCGACGGGGAGGTGCAGGCAGAGTTGGAGAGCGGTGACAGGGTGTGTGTGGAAGCCAGCCCTCACGTCGCTCGCTTCGCCCGGGTGCAGGAAAAGACCTACTTTTACAAGACCCTCGTGGCGAGGTTGATTCCGAGAAACCGAGCTTTGGATCCGAACCCCGGACAATCGAAACCCTAGTGCAAACCAGGAGTTCAGAATATGACCGAACCGATGTACTGCGCCAACCATCCCAGAGTCGAGACGCTCCTGCGCTGTAACAGGTGCGGAAAGCCAATATGCCCCAGGTGCGCTGTGCAGACACCAGTCGGCTACCGCTGTCGCGAGTGTGTCAGCGCCCAGCAGCAGGTTTTTTACGCCGGTTTTCGTCCAATCCACTACGTGACGGCTGCGGCAGTCGCGCTTCCTCTCTCGTTATTGGCAGGTTGGCTCATCCCCAACCTTGGTTGGTACACCATTATCCTCGGGCCGCTGGCCGGCGGAGGGATCGCTGAAGCAGCTCACTGGGCAATCCGACGACAACGCGGCCCGTACACCTGGCTGGTCGTGAGTGGGTGCATCGTTGTGGGGGCGCTACCGTGGCTGCTGATATCACTTCTCCTCAGTGTCGGGTCGGTCCTGAACGTATCCGGCAGTGTCGCGGGGAGTCTGATCAGATTGCTGTGGCCCATCGTCTACCTAGGAACTGCGGTCGGCGGAGCCTATGCCAGGTTGCGTCCTGGGCGACGCGTGTAGGAGCAGAACACCGTGCTGGTAGAGTTACGCATCCGGGATTTTGCGATCATCGATCAGGTGGAGTTGGCCTTTGGGCCGGGCTTTTCGGTGCTGACTGGAGAGACGGGGGCCGGCAAGTCCATCGTCATCGACGCGGTAGAACTGGTGCTAGGAGGGCGGGCCGACTCCACTGTCGTGCGCGCCGGGGCCGACCGTGCCATTATCGAGGCTCTGTTTCGCCTGAACGCTGCGCAACGAGAGGCGATTGATCTCGTGCTTGAGCGGGAAGAACTGGGCGGCGACGAACCTGACCTGTTGGCGCTGGGACGCGAGGTGCGTCCCGATGGACGCAGCGTTTCCCGCGTCAATGGACGTAGGGTTACCCTGACTCTCCTGCGTGAGCTGGCGGAGGGCCTCGTCGACATCCACGGCCAGAGCGAGCACCTCTCGTTGATGCGAGTACACGAACACGTAAACCTCCTGGATCGATATGCAGAGCTATGGCCGCTGCGCGCCCATGTCGCAGAGTTGGTGGAAGAGATTCGGAGGGCGCGACGGGAGCTACAGAACCTGCTGCGCAGCGAGCAAGAGCTGGCGCACCGTGCCGACCTCCTGCAGTTCCAAATCAACGAGATCATGGCAGCCGACCCCCAACCTGGAGAGGATCAAGAACTGATCGAGGAGCAGTCCAGACTGGCCAACGCCGAACAACTGGCCGAGTTGGTCGGCGAGACACTCCGTGCGCTCGAAGTCGGCGAGGGGGAGACCCCGACAGCGCTGGACCTCCTGGGCTCAGCCCTACGCGCATTGGAGGGTCTGGCTCGGATTGACGTCACGTTGGAACCCCAGTTGCGGGCCGCTGAGAGCGCAAGCTATCAGGTGGAGGAGCTGGTCAGAAGCCTGAACGTGTACCTGGAGATAATCGAGCACAATCCTCAGCGACTGCAGGAGGTACATGGACGGCTGGCGCTGATCCGACAGTTGCAGCGCAAATACGGAACGACGATCCCCGACGTGTTGGCGTACGCCGACAAGGCGGCGCAGGAACTGGATGGGATCACGCACAGCGAGGAGCGTATAGCCGAGTTGCGGGTGGAAGAAGAGCGCCTGCTGGCGCGGTTCGGCGGACTCGCGCTGGATCTCTCCCGGCAGCGCCGGGAGGCGGCTCAGCAACTGGCTGTGGGAATCGAAGAGGAACTGGGCGACCTACGGATGGAGGGAGCGCGATTCGGCGTAGACTTTCAGTGGCGGCAGGATACACAGGGTGTGCCGTTGTCTGAGATGGTCTCAGCCCTGAGGTTTCAGGTCACGGGCTCAGGTATCGAGCCGCTAGAGACCCTCGAAGTGGGACCTGAGAACGAACTGAGGCTGGCCTTTGATTCCTCGGGCATCGACCACGTCGAGTTTCTCGTGTCTCCCAACCCCGGAGAGCCACTGAAACCACTGGCAAAGATCGCCTCCGGGGGTGAGACCTCCCGGCTGATGTTGGCGCTGAAAGCGGTCCTCTCTCGCGCAGACCGGACACCAACGCTGATCTTTGACGAAATCGACCAGGGCATCGGCGGCCGCGTGGGCGCAACGGTGGGCGAAAAGCTGTGGGGTCTGGCACTGGGAGCCGGACCGGGCAGTCTGCATCACCAGGTACTGTGCGTGACCCACCTCCCGCAACTGGCGGGGTTCGGGGATGTGCACTTCCACGTGGAAAAGCAGGTAGAGCAGACCGAGTCAGGCGAGCGAACGGTGACACGAATCCGCCAACTGGCGGGGGAGGCCCAGGTGATGGAACTCGCCCAAATGATCGGCGGCGGCGGGCAAGCAGCCCACCTAAGCGCACAAGAGATCCTGGATCACGTAGCAGAACACAAAGCGCAGGATACAGAAGACTGACCGAGGAATCCGGTTGAACGAAAACACTAGTCACGCACTCGAACCCCGCACGTCAAGGGCACTGTGGCGGGCGATTTTCTGGGTCTCCTGCCCATTCGGAATCCTGGCCTTTGTGCTGCCGATCTATGGTAAGGAGTTGGGGGCCACGGCGCTAGAAGTGGGAGGGTTCTTCTCTGCCATGTCCCTCGTGCCAGTTATCGTACGGCCGTTCCTGGGCCGGGTACTTGATCGTTGGGGTCGCAGACCCTTCCTACTGCTAGGGCTGCTCGGCTATGTGGGTGCTATGATGATCTTTTGCTTCGCCGGTACGGTGCAACTGCTGACTATCGCCCGCTTTGTACAGGGATTAGGCCAGGCATTTCTCTGGCTCTCGGCTTATGCCATCGTGGCCGACGTCGCCGCCGTGACCGGGCGGGGACACGATTTTGGCACCATCGACGAGGCAACCAACCGGGGGGCGATCGTCGGCACGATGGGCGGATTCGCCGTTATCTTTACCCTTCAGGGTTTTGGCCTGACCTGGGAGCGAATCTGGTTCTGGCTTTTTGCGGCCTATGCCATACCCGCGGTGCTCGCGCTACGGATCGCGTGGCAAGGCGTGGAGGAGACGCGCCCACAGGCAATCCGAAAACCGGTCAAAAGTCGCCCGATCTCTGGACAACTGATCGCACTGATGATCATCGTGTTCGTCACCGGCGCTTCGAGTATGATGGTGTGGCCGCTGTTGATGATCTTTCTCCAGGATACGCTGCACGCCAGCGTGGACGTGCTGGCCTGGGCCTATCTCCCAGCCGCGCTGATTCAATCCTTCCTACCCTCGCGAATGGGACGTGTCGCCGACCGCTGGGGACGCAAAGGCCCGATGATATTCGGGTTGTTGGTGGGCGCCCTGGCCTCAGCGCTGATCCCCCATCTGCGGAGCGTCGTCCTGCTGATTGGCCTGTGGGCTGTGGAGTCGTTGGGGTATACCGCATCGCTGCCGGCAGAGCGCGCCTTTGTCGCCGATATCGCGGGTGAGGACACCCGCGGTGCGAGCTATGGGCTATATACCTTTGCTTTCTTCCTGGGTGCAGCCGTGGGACCCCTGGCTGGAGGCTGGCTATACGACAACATGGGACACGCGATGCCCTTTTATCTCAACACCGCCGTCTTACTCGTGGGCGCACTGTTGGTCGGAATAGTGCTACGGGAACCGAAACCTGAACCATGATCCCACAAAAGCTGTCCCTCACCAACTTTTTGTGCTACCGCCAGGTGGAGCTGGACTTTGCCGGAATCCACGTGGCGTGCCTGGCGGGTGAGAATGGCGCGGGCAAGTCGACACTGCTTGATGCCATGACGTGGGCCCTGTGGGGCAAGTCGCGAGCCAGGCGAGACGATGAACTGATCCACCTGGGCGAGGAAGAGATGGCGGTCGAGCTGACGTTCGGCCTGGGAAAACAAACTTACCGCGTGTTGCGTCGCCGGAAGGCAGGCAAAAGGGGCAGTACTTTGCTCGACTTCCAGGTACGCTCTTCTTCTGCCGAGGAGCCAGGCGAACCAGAGCGATGGCGCTCCATCGCCGAGAGCGGGATCCGCCTGACCCAGGCGAAAATCGAGCGTGTCCTGCGCCTCGACTATGACACCTTTATCAACTCTGCCTTTTTGCAGCAGGGCCGAGCGGACGAGTTTACGGTCAAGACCGCCGCCGAGCGGAAGCGCGTGCTGGGTGATATCCTGGGACTCGACCGCTGGGCAGTCTACGAGGAACTGGCCAAAAGAAGACTGCGCGACATTCAGGCCGAGGCCGCAGTGATCGATTTGCGACTGCAAGAGATAAAGGCGGAGCTAGCCCGGCAGCCAGAATACGAAGCCGAGTTCGAGGCAGCCCAGGCCGCGGTGGAGAACCTGACCCTTGCGCTCCAGGAGGCGCAAGCGGCATACCAGCGTATCGAGACAGCCCGAACGGAACTCGGGCACACCGAGACCCAGACCGGTGAGGTCACCCAGCGAATCGCCCAGGGAGAGCGGGAACTGGCAGAGTTGGTGCAAAAACACGCAGCCCGGGAGCAGCAACTCGCCGGGTACAGAGAACTGGCTGCCCAGGCCGACGAAATCGAGGCCGGCTACAAGGCCTATCAGCAGGCGATCGAACAGGAACGAGAACTGGGAGCCAAGCTACACCAGTCGGTGGAACTGAACGAGCGTCGCGCTAGCTATGAGGCTGCGCTCTCGGAGGCGCGGCATCGTATCGAGGCGGAGCGGGAGGTCGTCGTCCAACGTATCGCCGAACTGGAGAGCCGGCTGCCGGATGATTCCCTGCTGTCCGAACACGACGAGGTACAGGCACAGCTCACCCACCTCACGCAGCTATCCGAAAGCCGGGAGGCTGCGCGGGACGATCTGGCGCGCATCGCCCAGGAGCAGGCCGCCCTGCGCGCGCGTAACGAGGCGCTGCGGATCGAGATGGAGACGCTGAGTGAGAAAATCGCCCAGTTGGAGCAGGCAGGCGCTGAATGCCCCCTATGCGAGCAACCGCTCACCGACGAACACCGCATCCAGTTGTTCGACCAGTTCCGCACCGAGGGGCAGGCCAAAGGTGACGCATACCGCACCAATCAAGCCACCGCAAAGGAGTTGACCAGGCGATCGCGGGCTTTAGAAGAACAGATCACGCAGAGCGATCAACTACTGCGGGACGGTTCGGCCCTGCAGAGGCAGGCGGCCGCACTGGCCGAGCGACTCGATCAAGGTCGCCAGGCCGCCGAGTCGCTGGAGGCTGCCCAGGCGACACTCTCTGAGGTAGAGCAACGTATCAGTGGGCAGGAATATGCCCCCGAGGTGCGGGCCCAATTGGCGCAGGTGTTGGAACAAGCACAGGAACTGGGTTACGATTCAGCAGCCCACGAAGTGGCCCGACAGGCCGTGGCCGACGGTCAGGTCTTTGCTGAGCGGAAAGCGGAATTGGGAACCCTGCAGGCGAGGATAGCAGAGGCGCAGGAAGCACTCAAGGACTTGGAGGTACGCCAGAAGCACGCACGGAAGCAAGTGGAGGCTGAGCAAGCCCGCCAAGCCAAGCTGGAGGCGCAGGCTGAAAAACTGCGGGGCCAACTGCAGGACGCTCCGGCGGTGGAGGCAGAGTTGCAGCGCATGCGGGGCGAGGAAGCCGCCGCCCGCCAACGCCTGGGGGCAGCCCAGCAGCGCCTGGAGGCCTGCAGGGCACTGGGGCAGCAGCAGGCCGACAAACTGGAGCGCCGGGAAAAGTTGGCCGCCGACAAGTCGATCTATGACGAACTGAGAACGGCGTTTGGGGTCAAGGGTGTGCCGGCAATGATCATCGAAGCTGCCGTGCCAGAGATCGAGGTGGAGGCCAACCGCCTCCTGGCGCAGATGACGGGCGGCCGCATGCACGTGCGCTTCGATACGCAGCGCGAGACGCTCGCGGGGGAGGTGCGGGAGGCACTAGAGATCCACATCGCCGACGAGCTGGGGACGAGAGAGTATTCCCTCTACTCGGGAGGTGAGGCATTTCGGGTCAATTTCGCCATCCGCATCGCGCTCTCAAAGCTCCTGGCGCGGCGGGCCGGCGCACAACTGGAGACGCTGGTGATCGATGAAGGATTTGGCACACAGGACGCCCAGGGTCGCGAACGGCTGGTCGAGGCGATCAATGCCGTGCAGGGCGACTTTGCGCGCGTGCTGGTCATCACGCACATCGACGAGTTGAAGGATGCGTTCCCCACTCGCATCCAGGTGACGAAAACACCGGACGGTTCGGTGATACAGGTGATGTAGCTCTTATGCGGATACAATGGCGCTGGGAGTTACTGAACTATCTGGGAGGATAAGGCTATGCAAGTCCGATGCCAACGCTGTGGTTACCCGTTTACTCTAGGCCGAGAGGCCATTGTCGCTGCACTGGAGCAAGTCAAGGAAAGCGAGGCCACCCACTACAACTTTGATTGCCCCAAGTGCCGGCGCCAGATCAAGGTCCCTGTCAAGCGCCTGCAGCGGAGCGTGCCCCAGCAAGATTAGTACCTATCCTAAAATTGCTCTAGCCCCCGTCCTCGGGGGCGAAAGACACCCCCGAGACGGGGGTTTGAGCGAATTCACGGATAGATTCTTAGCCTTCTGGCGGCGTGGTGACCTCCAGATGTAATGCCCGAGCAGGCGCACCCGGCCACGGCTCGAAATCCGGGGGATGATCGTCGAACCAGGTAAAGTAGAGGGCGTCGAACCCTCCCTCAGCCTTCATCGCGAGCAGCGTCAGGTTCACCAGGTCACGAAAGGCAGAGTCGCCGGGCGGCAGGCCCAACGCCAAGGGGATGTTGGTCATCCGGAGAGGGAGCACGGCCATGCCCGGCGTGGCATAGGCATACCCCAGCATATTGGCCCGATCGTCGGCCACGGCGACCGCATACCCCCCTTCTAGCAGCGCAATCGCCGATTCGAGCGACGGCCGTGGCATCACCGTCAACTGGGCGCCAGTCGCCTGCGCCGCCGCCTGGACGGCGTCCGCGCTCCCCTCAACCACGGCGACCGGTTGTCTATCGAGATCAAGCAGGTTGGTCACGGGCGTCCCGGCCCAAACCATCAGCCCTGTTCCTGCCCAATAGGTGGTGAGGCTCAAATCCATCTCCAATTCGGCGGCGCGCGTATGGGCCAATCCGCCCAACAGCAGATCAGCCTGACCCGTGCGCAGCATCTCTTTACCCACCTCTACGGTTGTCGTAAAGTAATCCACCGCCGTGGCGTCGCCCAGCCAGCGCTCGGCCAGTCTCTGCACTAGGTTGACCTCATATCCCACCGGCGCCCCCGTCGTATCCACATAAGCAAAGGGCGCGCGGTCGGTCGGCATCGCTACCGCCAACCGCCCTCGTGACTCGATGGTAGCGATCGTAGAGGGCACCCTGCTCACGAGGGGCGCATCCGCCAGATAGCGCATCCCCTCACCTGGCCAGCGCTCGACGGGCGGCGGAAACTCTATCCCGAACCAGCGCCCATACAGGGTCGCATAGGTCCCGTCGGCGACCATGTCCTGGAAGGTCAGGTTCACCAGATCGGCGAAAAAGGGATCGTTTTGCCGGAAAACAAACGCTACCGAAGCCGACGTATACTGACCAATGATGGCCGTCTCGGGGACCATACGATTCCCCCAGAAGAGCCGATGGCGCAGATCGGTCACGGCGGCCACTTCCCCCTTCCCCAGCGCCTCGACCGCCGCATCAAAGCGGTCGAATACCTGGAATGTGAGGGTGAACGGAACCGAGGCCTCCAACACCTCGTCGGCCCCTTCCCACGCCACGACTCCCACCGTGTGCCCTCGCAAACCCTCCAACCCACCGATCACGGGGGCATCGGCGGCGCGGACCAACAGAGCGTGCCCATCGACGAAATACGGCAGGCTGAAATCGACCTCCGCCTCCCGGTCCTGCGTGTGAACGAGAGCCGTAAGGATGATGTCTACATCACCCGCCTGCAGGCGCTGGATCGCGGTATCAGAACGGACCTGCTGAAACTCGACCGCCCTGGCGTCACCCAACCAGCGCCGAGCCAGTTCCTGCCCCATGTCGACGCCAAACCCAGCCACCGCTCCGCCCTCAGAGATGTAACCAAAGGGCTGCAGATCGTATCGCACGCCAACAATGACATCGCCTCGCGCTCGTATCCGGGCGCCCGTCGTCGCGTCGTCGGGCAGCGGGGTTGGCGTGGGCATTGGTTCACTCGTCGGAGTGGACAAAACGGTCGGAACGGGGGTCGATGCTGTCCCTGCGCCATCGTCGCCACCACAGGCGGCCAACAGGAGCACAGCGAACACGCCAAGGAGGGAAAACAGGACCTGTCTGGAGAGAAGCAATCGACCGGCAGATACTCGACGACGTAGGTTATCCAATCTCATTCCATTTTGATACCTGCGATGACGGGCAAAGCGTGCTTCAGTTTGAGTCCAACCAAGGTCCAGTCTTCGAGTGTGGAGCGTAGTTCCTCCTCGCACTCGCGTAATGTAGCGCCGAAAGCTACAACCCCGTTGCAGGGCGGAATACGGCCCACGAACGTGGCATCTTCCAGCTTGTCGTAGCTGGCATCGGCCATCGCCTGTTCAACATACTCCGTCAGGACAAATCGTATCGCCATCGCCCTCCCATTCTACCAAGCCGCCTTCGCACACACAAACCAGAGAAGATTATAGCACATCTACTAGACTCAGCAACGTTCACAGGGCGATCGCATTTAACGCTCCTAGCCCTCGTCCCCGAGGGCGGCTGTCACAAAATCACAACAGCGATTTTTCATCCCGCAAGACGCCCTCGAGACTGTGGCTGAGAGCTTCAGGCAACCAAATGCAATCGCCCTAGCAATGCTCATAGAGACGGTGGGCACAGATATAGTCCTCAACCTGGGGTGGGACCAGGTAACGCAGCGGCAACCCCTCCTGGACGCGCCGCCGCAAGTCGGTCGATGCGACGTCAAGATCCGGCACGTCGAGCCAGATGATCCGCTCCTGAATCCCGGGAACCCCACCTTCCAGTTCCTCCAGGTCGGGTGAGTGGGCGCTCCGCCCCATCACGGCCAGCCACGCCTGTTGGACGATGCCAGCCGGATCACGCCAGGTGAGGAACTGGGCCAGGCTGTCCCCGCCCATCAGGAAATACAGCACCGCACCCGGATACTCCTGCTGCAACAGGGCCAGCATATCGACGGTGTAATGCGGGCCAGGGCGATCGAGGTCCACGCGGGATAGAGAAAAGGCACGATTGCCGGCAATGGCCGCCTCTACCATCGCCGCGCGGTGATGGGCTGGCGTGACGGGAGAGTCGGGCTTATGTGGCGGATTGCCGGCCAGGACGAAGAGCACCCGATCCAGCCCTAACTGCGCCCGCCCGTTCTCGGCCAGGACGAGGTGGCCGTAGTGAGGGGGGTCAAAGGTACCCCCCAGGATGCCTAACCTTGAGATCTGCGTATGGGATTCGATACTGGCTACTCCTCCCATTCCAGCTCTCTGTCGCCGATACGCACCGTATCCCCAGGCTGTATGCCCGCCTCCTCCAGCGCTTCCACGATACCCATACGATCCAGGGTCCGCTGGAAACGGGACACCGCCTCGTCCAGGTTCCACACCGTCATCGCGGCCAGCCGCTCGACCCGAGCACCAGACACGCGCCACCCATCCTCCTCCCACGTCACGGTGAAGGTCTCCTCATCTCCACCCAGCCGGAAGACAGGCACTTCCAGGGTTGGGGTTTTCTCCGGCAGTTCGGCCAGCATCCGCGCCACGCGGTAGAGCAGCTCCCGTGTTCCCTCGCGGGCCACAGCAGAGATGGCCATCGCCGAATGGCCCTCGCTCTTGAGCGACTTACGGATCGCCGGCCAGCTTTCCCGAACCTGCGGCATATCGATCTTGTTCAGGACCACGACCTGGGGCTTATCTGACAGGCCATGGCCAAAGGCCGCCAATTCGTGATTGATGGCAGCGAAATCGGCCATTGGGTCGGCGGATAGGCCATCCAGGAGGTGAACCAGGACCCGGGTGCGCTCAATGTGACGCAGAAACTCGTGCCCCAGCCCTTTCCCCTCCGCCGCGCCCTCAATCAGACCGGGGATATCGGCCAGGACAAACTCGATCTGGGGGTCGAGTACGACGACGCCCAGGTTGGGCTGAAGCGTGGTGAAAGGATAGGGCGCAATCTTGGGGCGCGCGGCAGTCACCGCCGCCAGCAAGGTCGATTTGCCCGCATTCGGCACCCCCACCAGGCCGACGTCGGCCAAAAGCTTGAGCTCCAGTCGCAAGTTGAGTTCCTGACCCGGCGCGCCGTGCTCGGCTATCCGGGGGGCCTGGTTGGTGGAGCTGACAAAGCGAGCATTCCCCCTTCCCCCACGCCCACCGCGCGCCACGATCAACTCTTGATCCAGCTCGGTCAGGTCGCCCAGCAGGTCGCCGGTGTCGGCGTCGTACACGACCGTGCCGGGCGGTACTGGGACCCGAGAATCCTCGCCCGCTGCGCCGTGCTGGTTCTTGCCCCGTCCGTGGACGCCGCGCTCGGCTCGAAAGTGCCGCTTCTTGCTGAACCTATAGAGCGTGTTGAGATGGGGGTCCACGTAAAAACAGACGTCACCCCCCTTGCCGCCGTCGCCGCCCGCCGGCCCGCCGTAGGGTACGTATTTCTCGCGGCGGAAGGCGACACACCCGTCGCCCCCGTCACCCGATTTGACATAGATCTGAACTTTGTCGTAGAACATCGCCGGGCTAGGATACCGCAAACAGGTAGGATGTCAAGACTTGACAGGATCGGACAGGGTGATCGCAATTGAGAGAGCAGGATTCCTTCGCCGTGGCCGCTGACCTACTTTGCTCTCTTCGGATCGCCAGATCCGAAGCTTGAGCCTGCTAGCCGTCTGGATCTGGCGATCCAGACTGAGCAGATGGGCCAAATGGAATCGGCCTGAGGATCGAACAGACGATGACGAGGAACAGGTTGGGCTATGTTTGCACTACACCAGGAGGCGTGATAAGATGCGGTCGGCTGCCACCATTGCCACTGATGCACACCTGGCATCAGGTGCTGGACGTCGCCTTTTCCCCCGACGGTCGCACCCTGGCATTGGGAACCGTGGGGGGCAATCTGCACCTGTGGCACGTCGCTGGATTAGAAGAAAGCGGCAGGGGCGATACAAACAGCGATACAAACGCAAAAACCCCTTGAAAACCACCTTCCACTTGGTGTATAATCAATTGTAGTAGGTTCCGACAAAGTTGAGGAGCGAACATCCCTCAATACTGTTCTCACCGTACCTCATGCTTCCTCCTCACATTAGGTAGGGCGATGTGAGGGTACCACCGTGAACCAAGAAGACATCTCCTTTGGCCAGATCGTCAAAGAGCATCGACAGGCGCTCGACCTGACCCAGGCGGAGCTGGCCCGGCGGGTCGCCTG
>CAYUIS010000020.1:0-10101 GCA_964444825.1 uncultured Anaerolineales bacterium
AAACAGCCGTAGAAGCACGGAGTTGTGTTTGAACAAGTACTAGGGAACCAATGCGGCGCCTTGAGCCTGCCCCGCCAGAACCCGCGTAGGATCCTGACCCTGAGGTAGGACCTCGACCTGGATGCGTAACGGCAGCACCGGCAACCGCTCCAGCCACTCTAGCCGCTCGGGCCACTCCGGCCACAACACGATCTCGGGATCTTGGGCCAACGGGAACTCGGATATGAGCCGGCGACGCGCCAAATCCACTGGCTGCCCGCGGACAAGCTCGATAGCCTTGCTGGTATCGAGACCAACGGCAGCGTAGCCAGAAGCGGTCACAAAGAAGGTGAACTGACCTGGCCCGATGTTTTCCTCTGCCACCTCGCCCAGCTCGAAATGGGCATTCACCAGAGAATAACCTGGAGGCAAGCGATGCGTGAGATTGACATATGCCACAGCCTCGGCGTTGTCGACGTCCACCGCCAGCCCACTCACCAGCAACTGCATCTCAAGCCCGACCGTATCCCCCTGCTCTGTAACAAAGCGCGTGTACGACTCTTTGGGTACCGCCTCAATGCGTAGCGACTGGCGCAGAAGCATCTCTGTGGGTTCCAGGAGCTCGTTCATTTGGCCTGCATACGCCTGATCAAGCAATTGGCGCATCAATTCCCTGCGCAGCCGGTCATAATCGGCCTGAGTGACAACTCGTACATCACTCGCATCCGCTCCACTGGTTGGCGACGGGTTGGTCACCCGCACAGCGGACGCAGCCACTCCCTCAACCCGGTTGACCTGAAAAGCGCCGACGTTCCCAAGTCCCTCCTGCAACGCCTCAATCGGCGCGGTCGCTTGCCCGCCCGCCGGCACGATCACCTCAGCAGTGGTACGAAAACGAATGGGATAGCTGGTGGAGGAGGTACGTAAAATCGTACCAGCCGCCACAGCATAGTTCTCTACCAATAGATTGGTAAACAGCACCTCACCGGTCGCGCGACCTGCGACAATACTCATCACCCCGGTTGTCTCGACCTCGGCGTAGCCATCAACGTACACGCCCAGTCGACGGGCAGGAATCAATCCAGTGCTATGATCTACCGTCTCGACGTCCGGATGTACCGACACCGGGACGATCGTGTCAAAGTCTTGGCCATACGGGACTAGCGTGACCACGCCACTAGGCACGGCGACGTAGGCGCTTGCCGCCAGGATGGCGAGAACCAGCAGGAACACGACGAACTTTAGCCCGAGCGCAATCCAGCCTAGCCACCTCGGGCGGGAGCGCACGGCCCGGGGTGAAAGAGCGATATCCTCATCCCACCAATGACGAGGTGGCGGGTCCACCTGCTCGGAGGGATGGGCACGCCACACCCTCGCATCCTGCGCACTCTCGATGGTCCCAAAGGCGGGGAAGCCACAACGACGCACCAGCGAGCGCCGATCCGGATCAGCAGAAACGAACGCCACCTCTTGTTGGTATCGTTCTGTCTCCCGCCGCACCAGATCGAAATCCAAACAACGGGACAAGAACCGGATATCCCAGGGGAGAACGAGCACAACCCGCCCTCTCCCAAGCGACCGGAGCCGGTGCCTGACAGAAGTGAAATCATCGTGAGGCTGGAGATCAACGACGGGACAGTTACCTAGGCTCATACTAGAAATCGTTTGCCGCGCTGTTGCGGATCCTCAAACACCGTGCCTGGGGTCTATGGTTCGCCCCCCACCATCGCTTCCAACACCGCCGCCGCCTGCTGGAGTGCCTCATCGAGCTTGGCGGCATCACGCCCACCAGCCTGAGCCATGGTAGGTTTGCCACCGCCGCCGCCACCTACGACACGGGCGATCTCGCGCACCAGCTTGGCCGCGTCCACACCACGCACCACCAGATCATCGGTGACGGCGGCAACGAGAGCAGGACGGTCCTCCAGCACAGTGCCGAGGACGACGACGCCAGAGGCCATCCGATCGCGGAACCAGTCGGTCATCTCACGCAGCACCTCCACTTCAGAAGCAGCCACGCGAGCGCTCAACAACGAGATGCCGGCCACCGACTGTACTTGGTCGAACAGCGTCTCAAACTCACGATGGGCCAGTTGCCCCTGCAAGCGCCCAATCTCCTTGCGGGCCGTCTGAAGCTCAGACAGCAGACCCAGCGCTTTGCGATCCAAGCCATCCGCAGGGACACCCAAATACGCCGCCGTGCGTTTGAGGGTGCCCAGTTGGTGCCAGACCAGATCGACAGCTCCACGACCCGTTACCGCCTCGATACGGCGCACCCCTGCACCAATGCCAGCCTCAGAGACGATGTGAAAAAGCCCAATATGGCCTGTCTCGCTCACGTGGGTACCCCCGCACAGCTCACGACTGAGGGGCTCATCTGGCGATCCAACACGCAGCACCCGCACGATATCGCCATACTTTTCGCCAAAGAGAGCAATGACGCCCTCATTCATCGCCTGCCGATATTCTTTTTCGAGCGCCTCCACCGGCTGATTCATCAGGATGACGTCGTTCACGGAATGAGTGATCTGATCCAATTGGTCCTCGGTCAGCATCGCCGAGTGTGTAAAGTCAAACCGCAGTCGGTCTGGGGCCACCAGCGATCCGGCCTGCTGGACGTGCTCCCCCAGAACGGAACGCAGCGCCCGGTGCAAGAGATGGGTAGCCGTGTGATTTCGAGCGATGTCCATACGCCGGCCAGCATCGACGCCCGCCCGCGCCCCATCGCCGACCTGTGGCTGTCCACACGTGACCACACCAACGTGAACAATCAGGCCCGGAATCGGCCGAACCGTGTCCTGGACCTCGATTTCCCACGCCGGTCCGTCCCCGTCGTGCGGCAGTTGAACAATGGACCCGGTATCAGAGACCTGGCCGCCGGACTCGAAATAGAAACAGGTCGCCGGCAGTATCACCTCAACCCGGTCTCCCTCGCTGACCGACTGGAGCATTCGACCATCATCCAGGATTCCCACGATTGTGGTCTCCACTTCAATCGCCGAATAGGGATCGTGTACTACACCTGCCTCCCCCAAGAGACCGCGTCCCTGCAGATCCTCCAGAACGTCTCTATACCGTCTCAAGACCTCCTCGTCACGGATCTCGAACTTGTCCGTCTGACGGGCCCGCTGGCGTTGCTCCTCCAGGGCCACGCTATACCCATCCTCATCGACGCTCAACCCTCTTTCCAAGGCCACGTCTCTCGTGATTTCCAGAGGCAGGCCAAAGGTGTCATATAGCCGAAAAACCACGTCCCCAGGCACGCTCACTTTGCCTTCCTCGCCCAGCTCGGTCAGCACTTCGTCCAGGCGGGTCAGGCCCAGGTCCAATGTGCGTAGAAAACGCTCCTCCTCCTGGGTGACTGTCGCCAGGATGAACTCTTTCCGATTCGTGAGCTCAGGGAACCAAGCCCCCATCGTGTCGATCACGACCGTGGCAACCTCGGCCAAGAACGGTTGGTCCAGTCCCAGTTTCCGCCCAAAGCGAGCAGCACGACGGAGGATCATACGCAGCACATAGTTGCGGCCCTCGTTGCCGGGCAGAACGCCATCACCCACAAGAAAGGTGACCGCCCGACCATGATCAGCGATGACGCGATAGGCAACGATATTCTCCACCGCCTCAGCATCGGAATGGGCTGCCATCTCCTGCACACGGCGCATGAGCGGCGTGAACAGATCGGTCTTGTAGTTGGAATCCACGCCCTGCAACACGGCGACCAGCCGCTCGAATCCCAAACCCGTGTCCACGTGCTGGGCCGGCAGAGGGCGAAGCTTGGACTCGGCGTCTTTGTCGTACTGGATAAAGACCAGGTTCCACAGCTCGGTGAAGCGCTCACAATCACCATTGACCTGGCATACATGCCCGACTTCCCCTGACCGGTTGCAGGCTTGGGGCCCTCTGTCAAAGTGAATCTCACTGCAAGGGCCGCAGGGTCCAGTGTCCGCCATCTCCCAAAAGTTGTCCTTGCGTCCAAAGCAGAGAATGTGGTCCGGATTGATCTCTGTTTCTGAACGCCAGTAGCCCGCTGCCTCTTCATCAGGCTCCAGCTCATCGAGTTCATCCTTGAATACGGTGGCCCACACCCGCTCTTTGGGCAAGCCAAACACCTCAGTCAGAAGCTCCCAGCCCCAGGCAATAGCCTCCTTCTTGTAATAGTCACCAAACGACCAGTTGCCCAACATCTCGAAAAAGGTGTGATGCGTGCCGTCCCGCCCCACGTCCTCCAGGTCATTGTGCTTTCCAGAGACACGCATACACTTCTGAGTATCAACAGCGCGGGTATAGTCCCGATCCCCCATCCCCAGGAATACGTCTTTGAACTGATTCATCCCGGCGTTGGTGAACAACAGCGTAGGATCATCCAAGGGCACCAAGCTGGCACTTGGCACCACTGTGTGACCTCGCTCGACAAAAAAGTCGAGAAAGCTTTGGCGGATTTCAGCGCTGGTCATCTTCTTTTTGGTCATAGCCTTGAGCCTCAGAGTATGGGCGGTATTGTAGCCGGAAGGAATGAAACTGTCAACCGGTCTCGAAAAATCAGCATCCTAATGACTTGCCCCCAGGTATGGGCTGGTGTATACTCTAGAGTACGGAAAACCATGTGATACTCTGACTGGTTTGGGGTCGCCATCCTATCCGCGTTGTACGCGCTTCTTTGTCGCCAAGGACAGATTCGGTCAAGGAGTAACCAATGCCCAAAAGAATCCTGATTGTAGACGACGCCGTTCACATACGGGTGCTTCTGGAGCAAACGTTGGAGGATTTTCAGGACGTTGGCGTTGAGGTCCTGTCGGCCGGCAGCGGCGTACAGGCCTGGGAGACCATCCAGGCCAAGCAACCTGATCTGATCATCCTGGACGTGATGATGCCAGGGCTATCGGGCTATGAGGTCTGTCAGCGCGTCAAGGACAATCCCAGCCTCTCCCACGCTTATGTGATTCTGTTGACTGCCAAGGGGCAAGCGAAGGATCACGAACGAGGCCTCGAGGTAGGGGCCGATGAATACATCACCAAGCCCTTCAATCCACGTCATCTCGCCAGGCACATAGCCGGTATTCTAGGTGTCTCGGTGCCCAGTATGTTCGCATGAGGTCTGCTTACTCGTATGAGAAAAGACCTGGTGGAGATCGTCCAAGAACACCAAACACCAACGCAGCAGGGAACACTGCGGCAAGAACAGCATCTCCTGAACCTGCACGCCATCTCCTCCAGAATCAGTGAAATCGCCGACCTGGATCAACTGCTGAACGAATTTGTCCAGTTGGCAAGAACCGCGTTCGAATGCACCAACGCTCTCATTTACCTGGCGGATGAGAATGAGGAAGAGTTCCACCTGGCCGCCTCCAGCCATCCTGTCACGCCCGAGATGGAAAAGCGCCGTTTCAGAATCGGGTCAGAGGGGATTATGAGTCGTGTGAGCGGAACAAGGATCCCCCTTCCGATCTGTGAGGACAATCAAGTCGATCGCTGCATAGCCAGCACCCCAGGAGTTCTCTCCACCATGGTCGTGCCTATGGCCATCGGAGGGCGCGTCGTGGGGATCCTAAGCGTGGAGAGCGATCGGCACCACGCCTTCGATGAGCAAGACGCCCGACTGCTGACCATTCTAGGCAACCACGCTGCCGCAACTATTGTAGCAGCCCGCACCGTTCACGAAAGCCAGGCCAACGCTATGGCACTGGAACAAAGAGCTAACAACCTGGTGCTGATCAACCGTATCTCTACCGCCCTGAGTTCCTCATTGGATGCCTACGAGATCCTGAATATGACCGTCCAGCATTTGGTTGGACTCCTTGACATAGACTATGGAAATGTGCTCGCCCTGGAGCAAGACGGGCGACACGTCCAGGTGATTGCCGAACACCCTGTGCGACCTCTGACCGACACCCGCCTGTTGCTCCCCCCTTTACCCTCTGCACGACCGGTATTGGAATTGGGCATTCCCTACCCAATAGAGGCTGCTATGGAGCATCCGCTCTCAATGGCGCTTCAGCAGGCGGCCCCTGAGGTGACATTTCGCTCACTGCTGTTGGTTTCACTGTTGGCCCGTCGTGAGCTGATCGGCATCTTGCTCCTGGCAAGCTTCGACCGGCCTCGCTCCTTCTCAGAGGAGGAAATGGAGATCTGTCAAACGGTGGCAAGCCAGGCTGCCGTTGCCGTGGCTAACGCCCGGCTTCTGCAGGATGTGCAACAGCAACGCCATGCCCTCACGCGCAGAAGTGAGGAACTGACTGAGGCAACCGGAAAACTTGACGCCATCCTCAAAAACATCGCCGACGGGCTGGTAGTAACCGACCAGGTCGGGTGCATCATACTGAGCAATCCCGCCTTCGGCGAGATGGCAGATGTGTCATCCCCTCGTTCTCTGGACGGTCGCCTGCTGGCCGAGGTGTTCCCTGTAGCAGGTCTGTCTCCACTCGTCTCTCGAGCATTGGAGACGCCTGGGCGGCTCTCTACTGAGAATCTAGAGTTGCCTGACGGTCGGGTGTTGAAAACCTCGTCCACCGCCCTGCGCATCCCACCACCCATCTTGGAACCACAGAAGGAGGAGCGAATTGCCGGCGTGGTGACCGTCCTCCGGGATATAACCCACGAGGTTGAAGTGGATCGAATGAAAACCGACTTTATCTCTGCGGTTTCCCACGAACTGCGTTCACCACTGACCTCAATCCTGGGCTTCACCAACTTGATCCAGAGGGATCTCCGCCGGAGGATATACCCGCACATCACCGCGGACGGCGAGGTTCATCAAATCGCCGATCGTATCCTGGCAAACCTGTCCATCATTGAGGAACAGGGACAGCGCCTGACCCGTCTCATCAATGACGTGCTAGATCTGGCCAAGATTGAATCGGGGCAGATAGAATGGCCTATGGAAGACACCAACCTGACGGAGGTCGTTCACAACGCTGTCAGCGCTGCCTCTGGCCTGGCCAAAGATAAGCGTCTGCCGATCCACGTTCACTTGCCTCCCAACGGCCTCCCGCTCGTCCGGGGTCACCGAGATCGACTCATCCAGGTGATCACCAATCTACTCTCCAACAGCATCAGATTCACTGAACAGGGACAGATCGCTGTCACGGGCGAGCAACTTCACGTTCCTGGAGAAGAGGCCCTTCCCCTCAATTCATTGCCGCCCGGAGATTGGGTGATCCTACGAATTACCGACACCGGCATCGGCATCCCTGCAGAGGAGCTACCTCACCTCTTTGAAAAGTTCACACAGATCGGCGATACGCTGACCGAGAAACCCGCCGGTACTGGGCTGGGCCTCGCAATCAGCAGGGAGATCATCGAGCACCACGGAGGCCGTATCTGGGTAGAGAGCGAGCCAGGATACGGCAGTACCTTTTCGTTCATCTTGCCCGCAGCGCCTCTTCAGAGGACCGGGCCGCAGGCAGAGAATCAGCACGCCGTAGAAGAGTAGAGGAAAACCTAGTGTACGGGTAGCGCGGAGGCACTATGGATATGGAGAACAAGCCTCGTTTGAAAAGACTCCTACGCCACGACCCTCTCGTTGCACTTTTACGGGAATTCGTGCCGCTTCTGGGTCCTGAAGCCTCCTTGGCTGTGAGCGATGGATCTAACGACCTTCTCGGAAGCAGCGAACGGTTCCCCCCAGAGACTGCTGGTGCCCTCTGGGATGCCGCATCAGCAGCGGCAAATTCGAGCGAGATCACCGTTACTGAGCAGGGCGCTGTGGCACCTATCCGCCTGGATGCACAACAGAGGATAGGGGCGATTTTAGCCACCGGCTCACTGCCGCCTCCAGAAAAGACACGGTTTGTCCTGGCCTCACTTAGGCGTGCTATCGAGGCTTGGGTTAACGCCTCCTGGGAGAGGCACGCCACTGCCCGGGAAGCGCTAGAGCGATACCAGGAGATCAACCTGCTCTACAGTATGGGAGAGACCCTGGCCACGTGCCTGGACGTGAACGAGCTTCCCCAGCGGGTGCTCACTGAAGCGAGCCAGGTCATCCATGCCCATCAGGGAGCAGTCCTACTGTATGGTGACACCGGGGAACTGGTCACTGCGGTCAGCACGGGAACAGCAGATGAAGGAGAATCAGCCATCGAGGAAGGCCGTGCGCTGGCGGCTGAGGTGGCGCGCACTGGCAAATCTCAGATTGTCAATGATCGCGACATGGAGACTGGGGGTAGTGAACGTAGGCAGAGCAGGTTCCTTGCGGCCCCGCTGCTCAGCTCTGAGCGGTGTCTGGGTGTTATCCTTCTGGCCAACAAAGCGCAAGACGAAATGTTCACTGCGGGCGACGAAAAGCTGCTCTCAGCCCTGGCCTGGCAGGCGGCCATCGCGCTGGAGAATGCCCGTCTTTTTGATAGCGTGCGGCAGCAACGAGACGAACTCACCACGATAAAGAGCTATATGGACAACATCTTTGCCAGTATAGCCAGCGGCGTCATCACGATCAACAACGACGACACCATCGTGACGTTCAATCGGGCCGCCGAGAGAATCCTGCGTGTTCCCGCTCACCAAGCAGTCAATCAGCCCTATCAACAGGCGTTCGAATTCCTGCGCTACACGCCTTTGCCATCCCTCATCGACGATATTCGGCAGCGCCGTAGCGCCCACGAGACCAAAGAGATCTCCCCTCGTCTGCGCCTTGGGGAACAGGTTCATCTCAACCTGAACCTCTCCCCGCTGTTGGGAAGCAAAGGGGAAACCCTGGGAGTGGCAATTGTGGTGGATGATGTGACCGAGACGCGTCGCTTTGAGCGTGAGCGAGCTCTCGTACGCCGATACCTCCCCTCCGGGCTTTTCGAGTGGCTCCCGCACGATTCCGACAGGTTGCGCCAGGAGCGCCGCGTGATCACCGTCCTGTTCGCCGACATTCGGGGTTTCACCAGTTTCAGCGAGGCTACGCCGCCGGAACAGGTCATCGACGTGCTCAACGACTACCTGACGCTCTCCGAAGCAGCCGTCCGCTTCAATTGGGGCATCGTTGACAAGTATATAGGAGATGCGATACTGGCTCTCTTTAACACACCCCTGCTAAACGTGGATCAACACGCCTGGCACGCGATCAGGATGGCCTGGACGCTCAACGACGCCGTAAAGGCCTATCACCAGTATCTGACTGCGGAAGCGAGACTCGATCTTGGCATTGGCATCAATACAGGAATCGTCGTGGTGGGGAACCTGGGGACGGAGGACCGCATGGAATACACGGCCATCGGGGATACCGTCAACCTTGCCAGGCGGCTGCAGGAGAACGCGAAGCCAGGCCAGATAATCATCTCCGACGAAACGCGGCAAAAGGTGCGGGATCGGGTAGAAGTCGCCCCTCTGCCAGCCATGCAGGTCAAAGGCCGCCGATCATTTACCCGAGCCTACGAAGTGTTAGCTATAGCCGATGACTAGATTGGGAACGGAGACGGGCGTATCCTCTCCACCCTGTCCGCCAGAGCGCACAATAACTAGATGAACAGCGTGATCTTGGAATCACGCGCCTCGTTGATATAGGTTCCCACTGCCCCATACTCGTCAATGAGATCCTCCCGCAGGTCCTCCCGCTGTATGCCCATGATCTCCATTGTCATCTCGCAAGCGATGATCTTGCCCCCAAGCTCCTTGTAGTCCCGAAACAGCCTCTCGAGCGAGGCGACATTGGCCTGATCCATACGTTGATTGATCATCCACTTGCCCGCACCCATCATGTGCATCTTTGACAGGGGGCCTTTGTCCAGCCCACCTTTTTGCAAGCGCTGGAGTCCCCAGAAGGTGGCATAAATGGACGCCTCCATACCCATAGCCAGCGCGCCGTTGGCGATGATCAGCGCGCTGTAGACCTTGTCCATATCACCGCTGTGCAAGATAATGGACGCTCGCTCCACCGTCCCTTCGTGATTCTCCATCTCGCCCCCCTGTCACTTCAAGCCGAAAGTTTCACCAGTCCCGGTCTCAGCTCAGCCCCTTCATAAAGCCCCGAACTTGGTAGTCCCATTCGCGGGTCTCCAGGTCTACCAGCGTCTTCCTATCCTCCTCAACAACCGTAACCGAGACGTGACCACCACCGCCCTCGAAGGAAACGCAACAAGAGCCTCGTTCGACCACCTCAAGGCCAAGGCCCGCGTCACCAAAGAAAGCTTCGGCCTTCCT
>CAYUIS010000020.1:10201-44291 GCA_964444825.1 uncultured Anaerolineales bacterium
GCCTTGCGCACCTCTACCAGCGGCACAGGACACGTCTCTCCAACACAGTCTACCCGGATATCGACCGGTATGGGGCAGTCGCCAGCGCCACAATCCACCATGATCTCTGTCATCGTTTCACCTCACCCATCACTCAGTGAACCTTACCGATACCTGGTCTACGTCCCACAGTGGCTCAATCTTGTCCACGATCTCCTCACGGATGTTGGCCGCGAACTGGTGATCGGCTGGCAGGTCAATGCTCACGCGTACGACGCCATCAGCAACCTCGATCTCCTTCACGAGGTTGGTGCGCACCACGTCCAACCCCACGACTGGATTCATCACGCGTTTGAGCCGCTTACGCACAAACTCGACGGTGGTAGGCTCGCGCTCCTTGATCAAACCGTGCTTCTCTTCATAGTTTTCGATGGCCGCCCGCAACCCGTCCACGGCCAAGATCGAGCAGTGGGTTTTGATCGGAGGCAAACCTCCGAGCGCCTCAGAGGCCTGCTTCCACGTGATGCCCTTGGCCTCCTCAAGGGTCTTCCCTTTCGCCAACTCGGTGATAATGGAACCGGTGGCGATGTTTGAAGCGCAACCATACGACTCGAACTTGATGTCCGTAATGCGCTTGCTATCCGAGTCAACTTTGAGATAGACGGCCACCATATCGCCGCACGCCGGGCTCCCTTCCACCGACTTGGCATCAGCTTCGTCAATCCGTCCCACGTTCTGCGGGTTGCGGAAATGCTCCATAACAATCTCGCTATAAGGTAAAGGCATATTATTCTCCTCTCAACAATCACGAGCGTTATTCGGCCGCTCGTCTGCTCAACTCCCGATCCAGCATAACCAGAGCGTGACCCTTGTCCCCGATCCTTTCCAGAGTGGTCACAACTTACATAATTGGGTTAACTATGTCGTCTTAATCTTTACCCAACGGGCTGATCCGGCGCAGGTCCGCCACCACTTCGGATACCGCGTCTACCACAGCATCCACATCCTCATCTTGATTATAGCGCCCAAACGTGAAGCGAACCGAGCCGTGGGCCCGCTCGTGGTTTCCACCGATTCCCAGGATAACGTGGCTGGCCTCCAGTGAACGGCTAAAGCACGCCGAACCAGTACTGACGGCAAAGCCCCGCATATCCAGGTGCAACAGAAGAGATTCCCCCTCGACGAAACGATATGAGATGTTGGCGTTGTGTGGCAGTCGATGAACCGGGTGTCCATTGATACGGGTGTGAGGGATCTCTAGCATCCGCTCCGTCAACCGGTCGCGCATCGCCTGCAGGCGACGCGTCTCTTCTGGCGTGACCAATTCAACCGCCTTGGCAAAACCCACGGCACCAGGGATGTTCTCAACACCTGGTCGCCGATCGAACTCCTGAAAGCCCCCATCCATCCATTTGCGAATCGGAGTGCCTTCTCGCACGTATAGCCCACCCACCCCCTTTGGACCGTGGATCGTATGAGCTGAGAGCGTCACTAGATCCACAGGCACCTCGCGGACATCTAGCGGGAGACGAAGAAAACTATGCGTGGCGTCCGTGTGAAGAAGGGTGCCCTTAGCCTGACAGATCTCTGCGATGAGGGGTAAATCCTGAACGGTGCCAATTTCCTGGTTGGCCGCTTGGATAGAGACCAAGATCGTCTCGGGCCTGA
The DNA here is from genome assembly GCA_964444825.1 of uncultured Anaerolineales bacterium. GTDB lineage: Bacteria > Chloroflexota > Anaerolineae > B4-G1 > B4-G1 > CAYUIS01. Next base: position 11,849 of record CAYUIS010000020.1, read on the forward strand.
TCGAGTCCCGCAGATGATCCAGATCGACCCGCCCGGTCTCATCCACCTGCACGCGAGTCACCTGAAAGCCCTGCCGCTCCAATGCACGAGCACTGTTGAGCACCGGAAAGTCCTCGAGGGGGGTGGTGACAATGTGGCGACCTTTCTTGTCGGCCAGCGCCAGGGCTACTCCCTTGATCGCCAAGTTGCTGGACTCGGTACTCCCGGAGGTAAAAACGAGTTCTTCCGGTGCGGCACCCAACTGAGCCGCAACCCCTGCCCGGGCCACGTCCAGAGCATCCCTTGCATCAATGCCCAGGGAGTAGCCGAATTGAGAAGTTGCGATGGCGTACAGATCAAAGAAATAGGGCTCCATCGCCTTCAGCACGCGCTCGTCAAGCCGCGTTGCTGCAGCATTGTCGAGATAGATCACCTCTCCGAACATGTATTCGCCCTCCCGGAACCACTATGTGCACCGCTGTTCAGTCAGGCTCGTGCACTTTTACTTGTCTGACAGTAGTGTACCACACTTCAAGAATAAAGTCAATGGCTGTCTACTATATTTGCGTTAGAAATACCCCTTTCAGAGTCCCAGAGCGTGCGCCTAGCTTGCGCCCGCGGCATCATGTGATATAACTAATGTGCAAACCTATCTCTGACAAGATCAGAATTCCATGTCACCATTCGCCAGACGATGCAAGATCTGCAACAGCAGCTAGATCAAAAAACGGCCCAACTGACCGCCCTGCGTGAGATCAGCCAGGCGATCAACGCCGCCTGGAAACTAGAGGCAACCCTCGAACTCATCACCCGCAAAACGGCCGAGGTGATGGCTATGGATTCTTGCTCCATTTATCTGTTGGATGCAGAGAGAGATCTCCTGGTCCTCCAGGCCACCACCGGGCTGGCCACGGCGGCAATTGGTCGCGCGCACCTGAGGATGGGAGAAGGATTGACCGGCTGGGCGGCGCACTCGGGCGAAGCGGTAGCCGTTGCCGACGCCGCCCAAGACCCACGATTCAAATACCTGCCCGAGACCGAGGAGAGTATCTTCCAGTCGCTGCTTGCCGTGCCGCTGATCAACCAGGGACGAGTCATCGGCGCGATGAATGTACAGACTCGGGCCTATCATCAACATGGGGCCGATGAAATGGACCTCCTGTCCCTGATTGGGGATCTGGCAGCGGGGGCATTGGAGAAAGCGCTGCTCTACGAGCGAATGCAGCGGCAGATCACGGAACTCTCGACGCTGGCAGAGGTTAGTGAAGCGGTTACATCACCTCTGTATTTGCACGAAATGCTCGGATTGATCGTCGATATGGCTGCAAAGGTTATGCGCGCCAAGGCCTGCTCGCTGCTGCTGCTGGATGAAGAGCGCAACCAACTGGTCTTGCAAGCCACTCAGGGCTTTAGTTCAGCGTACAACAAGAAACCTCCACTCGAATTAGGTGATGGGGTCGCGGGTCAAGTGGCCCAAATAGGTGAGCCGATGATCATCGAGGACGTGCGTCAAGACCATCGCTATCACTACGCCGAGATCGCACGCCACGACCATCTGTGTTCACTCCTCTGTGTGCCGCTGCGCGTGCGTGAAAGCGTTATCGGCGTCCTGAACTGCTACACAGGTGAGCCTCATACCTTCACCTCACAGGAGATCGAGCTGTTCCAAACCCTGGCCAACCAGACGGCCCTTGCTATTGAGAACAGCCATTTGGTCGTCAACACTGCCATTGTGCGAGAGATGCATCACCGGGTGAAAAACAACCTACAGACCATCGCTATGCTGCTGCGGCTTCAGCTCAGCGAAGGGTCTCAAATCGATGCACAGGAGGCATTGTACAAGAGCATCAACCGCATCCTGAGTATGGCTGCTGTACACGATGCGCTATCGGAAAAAGGATTTCGTCTGGCTGACGCAAAAGGCGTGCTCAGACAGGTAGCACAGACATTGGCACAGTATCTGCCGCGCCCCGGCCAGGATGTTTCTATCGAGGTATGCGGAGACGAGATCAGCCTACCCTCTCGGACCGCCACCGCACTGGCCTTGGTGGTAAATGAGCTAGTTCAGAACGGTCTCAAGCACGCTTTTGTGGGTCGGGAGAAAGGCCACATCATCATCACGTTGCGCAACCAGCCACCAGGGTTTGAAGTAGAGGTACAGGATGACGGTGTGGGTCTCTCCGCCGAAGAGCCACCGCCCCATAGTCTGGGTTTGCAGATCATCAACACGCTGGTCAGCCAAGATCTAGGTGGCAGACTTGATGTCAAACAAAGCGAACAAGGCACGCGTGCCATTGTCAGCGTACCAGGCCCTGTCAATCCGCAGCCAGAGTACTCGAAGGAGCAGTTGTGAGATCATTGCGTGTGCTGATCGCCGAAGATGAATCGATCATCCGGATTGGGCTGTGCCGTATTCTTGAAGACGCTGGATACCAAGTCGTGGCCGCGCCGGATGGCCACACAGCGGTAAAACTGGCTCGGCAGACCGGTCCGGGCCTGGTGATCCTGGACATCAAGATGCCCAACCTGGACGGACTCGAGACCGCCCGCCGGATCTATGGTCACCGTCCTGTGCCCATTATCATACTGACCGCCTATGGAGATCAAGAGCTAGTCAAAGAGGCCGCGGACCTCCCTATCATGGCCTATCTCATCAAACCGGTTAACGAACAGGAGCTGTTGGCGACGGCAGAAATCGTCACAGCTCGATTCGACGAACAGCAACAGGTGATCCAGCACGCGGCCGAATTGGAGAATCAGCTCGCGGGGCGCAAGTTGGTCGAACAGGCCAAAGGTCTATTGATGAAACAAGACTCCCTTAGCGAGGAGGAGGCCTACCGGCGGATTCAACGTCAAGCGCGCCAAGAGCGACGCCCAATGCAGCAAGTTGCCCAAGAGATCGTGCGCCAGCACTTGGCAGGATCGCCAGGAGGTGACGGTTCAAATTGAGCTTGACAGAATGGGCATTCCGTGGTAACCTTCCACCAGTCAGGTAGAGATGAGGCATATCGTGAACACAGCCAGTGTGGATTTGATCGTAACTTATATCCGACGACGTACCCGAGAAGAGCCAGGTTGCCCATCCGGGTAGGTTCTTGAGGTACGTCCCTCACACGATTTAGAGCCAGCCCCAAGGGGCTGGCTCTTCTGTTGCGCGGTGGAATATGATCCACCGCGCTCTCGTTTGCCTCGAATCAGCTATTCTTTGAAAAAGGAGAGAACAGTGAAGGGGAAATACAACAAAGTGGTTCTGGCTTACTCTGGCGGTCTGGACACCTCAGTCATCGTGCCCTGGCTCAAGGAGAACTATGGCTGTGAGGTGATCACCTACACGGCCAATCTGGGACAAGGCGATGACGAACTGGTTGGACTGGAGGAGAAAGCACTCGCCAGCGGGGCCAGCAAGGCCTACATCTTTGACCTCCGGGAAGAGTTTCTCAAAGAGTATGCTTTCCCCACGGTGCAGGCGGGCGCCATTTATGAGCGTCTGTACTTGCTGGGCACTTCGTTCGCACGTCCTGTCACGGCCAAGTATATGGTTCAGGTCGCTGAGAAGGAAGAGGCCGACGCTGTAGCTCACGGCTGCACAGGCAAGGGCAACGACCAGGTGCGCTTCGAGCTGACTGTCAAAGCCCTGAACCCACACCTCCGTGTCATCGCCCCGTGGCGTGAATGGGACATCCGTTCCCGTGAGGATGCGTTGGTCTATGCCCGCGCTCACGGCGTGCCGGTAGCCGCGACCGAGAAATCGATGTACAGCCGAGATCGCAACATCTGGCACCTGAGTCACGAGGGCGGTGTTTTGGAGAACCCGTGGTCCGAGCCAGAAGAAGAGATGTATACGATCACCGTAGCCCCTGAGGCAGCCCCTAACACCCCCCTCTATCTCACCCTGGGCTTTGAAAAGGGCATACCGGTGGCCATAGATGACCAGGCTATGGGGCCAGTGGAACTCCTCACCCAACTGAACGAACTGGGCGGCGCTCACGGTGTGGGGCGCGCCGACATGGTGGAAAATCGCCTGGTCGGCATGAAATCCCGGGGGGTATACGAGACACCTGGTGGCACGATTCTGTACACTGCCCATCAAGGGCTGGAATCGATCTGCCTGGATAGGGATACCTTACACTACAAAGAGGTGGTCAGCCACCGGTTTGCGGAACTGGCCTACTTTGGCCAGTGGTTCACCCCGCTGCGGGAAGCACTGTCCGCCTTCGTCGCCAAGACCCAGGAACGCGTCACCGGTAGTGTGAGGGTAAAGCTCTACAAGGGCAACTGCACCGTGGTGGGACGCCAATCCCCATTTAGCTTGTATCGTGAGGATTTTGCCACCTTTGGTAAGGATGACGTGTATGACCAGGGCGACGCGGAAGGTTTCATCAATCTATTCGGCCTGCCGATGAAGGTCAAAGCCCTGATCGACATGGAAAACGGAGAACAGGCCGGACTAGAATCGCCCGACTATAGCCGCTTCAAGCGCGACTGATCGACAGACGGAGGTCTAGGACTATGGCTCTTTGGGGAGGACGTTTTTCCGGACCGACCGATGCGTTGATGAAGCGTTTTCACGACTCTATCGGGTTCGACCGGCGGATGTACGCCGCCGATATCCAGGGTAGCATTGCCTATGCCGGTGCGCTTGTGCAGACGGGACTCATCACCACAGAGGAACACGAGCAACTGGTCGCCGGACTGGCACAGGTGCAGGGGGAATTCGACGCCGATGACTTTCAGATCAAATCTGGCGACGAGGACATCCACAGCGCTGTCGAGCGACGGCTAGGGGAGATAGCAGGACCGGTAGCTGGAAAACTCCACACCGGCCGTTCGCGCAACGACCAGGTGGCCACCGACCTGCGCCTTTACCTTGAGCAGGAAATGCTCACCTTGCGGGGAGAGCTGATCGAACTGCAAAAGGCCATCATCGAGAAAGCGAGCACCCACCTTGACGCGATCATGCCCGGATACACCCACATGCAGCAAGCACAGCCCGTGCTGTTCAGCCACTGGCTAATGTCCTACTTTTGGCGGTTTCAGCGCGACCGCGAGCGGCTAGACGAGGTGAAACATCGAACCTCGGTGTTACCGTTGGGATCGGGAGCACTGGCCGGAAACCCGTTCAAGATCGATCGACATTGGCTGGCCGCCGAACTGGGCTTTGACGCGGTGAGCCAGAACAGTATGGACGCCGTAAGCGATCGTGACTATGTCGTCGAGTTCTTGGGCTGGGCTGCCCTCGTACAGATCCATCTCAGTAGCCTGGCAGAGGACGTCGTCACGTGGTCCAGCCGTGAATTCGGATTCGTCCAGGTGGACGAGACCTATTCCACAGGCTCCAGTCTTATGCCACAGAAGAGAAACCCTGACTCGCTGGAGCTTGTGCGCGGCAAGAGCGGACGGATAACGGGCCATCTCCTGGGCCTCCTGGTGACCATGAAGGGACTACCCTCGGGCTACAACAAGGATCTCCAGGAGGACAAGGAAGCCCTCTTTGACACCGTGGACACGCTGACCCTCGAGCTACCCGTCGCCGCAGGAGTGATCCGTACCCTGAAAGTGAACGCCGCCCGTATGCGCGCCGCTCTGTCCGACGGGCTCCTGGCGACCGATCTGGCCGACTACCTGGTCCGAAAAGGGATACCGTTCCGCGAGAGTCATCATCTGGTGGGCCAGGCAGTCCGACGGGCAGAGGGACTGGGTGTGGGTCTCGCCAAGCTCACCATCGCCGACTATCAAGCCATCCACCCCGCCTTTGCCGAGGACATGAGCACCGTCTTTGACTTTCAACGTTCGGTAGAGGCGCGGGATACAGAAGGAGGCACGGCGCCGACGGCCGTGCGCACTCAGATCGAGCGAGCCAGAGAGTTGCTGGCTCAGAAGTAAAATCACAGACTATCAGAAGGAGATGGAACTATGGTTACATGCCCAGAATGTGCAGGCGAGCTGAACCTGCGGCCCGACGTGGAGGAAGCAGAGATAGTAGTCTGCCCCGACTGCGGGGTCGAACTGGAGGTAGTGAGCACGAACCCAGTCACACTCGAGTTGGCTCCCGAAGTGGAGGAGGACTGGGGAGAATGATATGAGCAATGACAAATGAAGGAAACAACATCAAGATCGGCGTGCTATGCTCCCGCGTACGGGTTGAGGAGAAGCTGATCTTTGCGGCCCTTCGAGAGCGCAACGTAGACTACGACCGGGTCGATTCGCGAAGAGTGGCCTTCGAATTGGGTGGTGGTGGCCTGGACCGGTACGACGCTGTGCTGGTCCGCTGTCTGAGCCATTCACGGGCCTATTATCTGACCCATTGGCTGAGGAGTCTACGGGTTCCAACAGCCAGCCCTCACCAAGTGGTAGCCACATGTGGGGATAAACTGCTGACCAGCGCCGCCCTACAGGAGGCAGGCGTGCCGATCCCACGCACCGTCGTCGCCTTCACACCCGAATCCGCCCTAGAAGCGATCGAGGGGATGGGATACCCGGTGGTCCTCAAACCTATGCAAGGCTCGTGGGGAAGGCTCTTGACCCGCGTGAACGACCGTGACGCGGCCGAGGCCATCCTAGAGCACAAGACGACGCTGGGAGGCATTGCCCACTCTGTCTTTTACATCCAAGAATACGTGGACAAGCCCGGTCGGGACATCCGCACCCTGGTAGCTGGTGAAAAAGTGATCTACGCCATCTACCGGCGCTCGGAACACTGGATCACCAACACCGCACGCGGCGGGGAAGCGTTGTCCTGTCCTATAACGGCCGAGATTGCCGATCTATCGTATAGGGCAGCGCAGGCGGTGGGTGGTGGCATTGTCGCCGTTGACCTGTTGGAAGCAGCCGATGGACGGCTCTTGGTCAACGAGGTTAACCATACCCCAGAGTTTCACGGAGCGATGCAGGCGGCAAACGTCGACATCGCGGGAAAGATCGTGGACCACGTGCTGACCATGGCGTCCGAGGCCAAAAGGTCCACGCACCACGAGAGCGCGTCGCGTGGCATACTCGAGATCGAGCAGGAGGACAAACGATGATTCGTGCCGCTATCGCAGGCGCGTCAGGCTACGCCGGGGGAGAGCTACTGCGGTTGCTGCTCGCCCATCCTCAGGTCGAGGTAACCCAGATCACCTCAGAGACCTATGCCAGACAATACGCATACTTTGTGCACCCCAACTTGCGGGGACATACCGACCTGCGCTTCACCAGACTGCACGACCTGGAGGAATGTGACCTGTTATTCCTGGCACTGCCTCATGGTCACGCGGCCGACAACATCGAGACGTTCGCCGCACAGGCCGAGCGGATTGTTGATCTGTCAGCCGACTTTCGTCTGCGCGATCCGGAGCATTACGCCCGCTGGTACGGCCGGGAGCATCCGGCCCCCGAGTGGCTGGCTCGCTTTATCTACGGCGTGCCGGAGCTCTATCGCGAGGAACTGACCGGCGCCCGATACGCCAGCGGTACAGGATGCAACGCCGTGGTCACCTTGCTCGCCCTATGGCCCCTTTATCGGCGAGGACTGGTACGGGAGACAGTAGTAGAGGTCAAGGTAGGCTCTTCCGAGGGAGGGAACAAACCCAGCCCTGCCTCACACCATCCGGAGCGAGCCGGGGTTGTCCGCAGCTACATGCCCATCGGCCACAGGCACCAAGCCGAGTTGATCCAGGAATTGGCGCTCGATCCGCAGGTGCCCGGCATACACTACTCTGTCACGTCGGTGGGCATGGTGCGCGGGGCGCTGGCAACCTGTCACTGTCTGCTGCACGATGACATGGATGAGCGCGAGATCTGGGGCTTTTACCGGGAGGACTATAAGGATGAGCCCTTCGTTCGCCTGGTCAAGTCCAAGCGCGGAATCCACCGTCACCCAGAGCCCAAGATCCTGACCGCGTCCAACTACTGTGACATCGGGTTCGTCGTCGATCCAGGCCATCAGCGAGTGGTGATCATCGCCGCGATAGACAACCTGATGAAAGGAGCGGCCGGAAGCGCCGTTCAGAGTATGAACGTGATGGTCGGACTAGCGGAGCGTATGGGATTAGGGTTTCCGGGACTACACCCCATCTGACATCATTCAAGAGATGTCCCATAATCGTCCGAGAGCAGCGGGAGACGTGAGGGGAACTAGGGGTTGAGGAGGTCATATGATCGTTGTCAAAGCCGGGGGCGGCGAAGGACTGGACACAGATAGTGTATGCACGGACATCGCTGATCTGGTAGCTCAGGGTGAGCAGATCGTGCTGGTGCACGGCGGCTCCCACGAGACCAACATCATCTCGGAGAAACTGGGGCACCCACCCCGCTCCGTCACGTCGGTCTCGGGTCACGTCAGCCGGTATACCGATCGTGAGACACTAGAGATCTTGGCCATGGTCGCAGCGGGACGAATAAACAAACTACTGGTCGAGCGGCTGCAACAACTAGGCACGAATGCTATCGGCCTCTCGGGTTTGGACGGGCGGCTGCTTGAGGCCAAGCGCAAATCGGCGCTGCGCATCGTAGAAGATGGCAAGCGCAAGATACTACGCGGCGAGTATAGCGGCAAGATCGAACACGTCAACACTGAACTGCTGCGAATGTTACTGGAGGCCGGCTACACACCGGTTGTGGCCCCTTTGGCGATCAGCTTTGAAAGCGAGGCGTTGAACGTCGACGGTGACCGGGCGGCGGCAGCCATTGGCTCAGCGCTGGGTGCACAGACTCTCGTTATCCTATCCAATGTGCCAGGTCTGCTGCGCGACGTTGCCGATAGCGATTCGCTGATCGCCCACGTCCCGAAAGACGAGGCGGACGAGTACCTCGACCGCTACGCCAAGGGACGGATGAAGAGGAAAATCTTGGGGGCCACGGAGGCCCTACGCGAAGGCGTGGAACGGGTGATCATCGCGGACGGCAGGACAGCCCGACCGCTGCATCGCGCACTGGATGGATATGGAACGGTGATAAAGTGATAGACTACCAGATGACGAACAAACAGATTATCGAGTTGGAGGATCGCCACCGCGCCGGGCTCTACCACAAGCAACCTCTAGCTCTTGTGCGAGGAGCCGGGGCCACCGTGTGGGATGCCGACGGGCGGCAGTACATTGACTGCATCGGTGGTCACGGTGTGGCCAACGTAGGGCATGCCAATCCAGCCGTGGTCCAGGCTGTATCCCAACAGATGCAACGGCTGGTGATCTGTCCCAATGGCTTCTACAACGACCAGCGGGCCCAACTGATGACCAGTCTGACCCAGATCGCCCCGGAGGGCCTCGAACGGGCTTTCCTCTGCAACTCGGGAACTGAGGCGGTAGAGGCAGCCCTCAAATTCGCCCGTCTCAGCACCGGCCGGACAAACGTGGTGGCCACAATGCGGGGGTTTCACGGACGGACCTTTGGTGCTCTGTCAGCCACCTGGCACAAGCAATACCGCCAGCCTTTTGAACCCCTGCTACCCGGCGTCACGTTTGTGCCCTACAATAGTTCAGAGCGAATGGAGCAGGTGGTGAATGAGCAAACAGCGGCTGTCATCCTGGAAGTGGTACAGGGCGAGGGTGGCGTCATTCCTGGAGACGGCGAGTACCTGCGCAACGTGCAAGCAATGTGCCAAGCGCAGGGAGCGCTGTTTATCGTGGACGAGGTGCAGACGGGTTTTGGACGCACGGGACGGATGTTTGCCTGCCAGCACCATGATCTGCAGCCGGACCTGATGTGCCTGGCCAAGGGAATCGCCGGGGGTTTCCCGATGGGCGCTGTCCTGATAGGTCCACGGGTAGGCGAGCTCGCCGCCAAGTCGCACGGCACAACCTTTGGGGGTAACCCAGTGGCCTGCGCGGCAGCACTAGCGACGATCGCCTTCATCGAGACCGAAGGTCTCGTCCAGCGAGCAGCCGAACTGGGCGAGCGGCTGGCGCACGGTCTAGGGGCGATTCCTTCACCTGTGATAGGAGAAGTGCGAGGACTAGGATTGATGATCGGGATAGAACTGCGGCAGAAGGCGGCACCATACCTGGCCGCTCTGGCCGAGCGCGGCGTGCTGGCGCTTTCGGCTGGGGCCACGGTGATGCGTTTCCTGCCCCCCCTGGTGATCAGTGAAAAAGACATAGATGCCGTGGTTGAACGAGTAACCGAAACCCTGACGATCAAGCCCCAGAGCGTGAACAGCGACGGGAAAGAGTAGTTATGGATTCACTCACATTCCTGCAAGAGCTGCTCTCGATACCGAGCCCATCCGGTGACGAGAACGCCGTGGCCGAGTACCTAGTCGAACATATGACAAGCTTGGGTTTTCGCACACACCGGGATGAGGTAGGCAACGTCGTGGGCACGTTGGGAGACCCCAAGGCAGAGCGAGATGTCATGCTGCTGGGGCATATCGACACGGTCCCCGGTCTGATCCCCGTGCGACAGCGGGGAAAGCAACTGTATGGCCGGGGAGCGGTCGATGCCAAAGGTCCCCTGGCAGCATTCGTATCCGCGGCTGCGCAAGCAGCCTGCCGGTTCACCCAGTCCCGAGTCACGGTGATTGGAGCAGTTGAGGAAGAGACCCATGGGCGTGGAGCCCGGCACCTGGCACGCTCGACCCCACCGCCGACCTGCGCGATCATTGGTGAGCCCAGCCATTGGGAGGGTATCACACTCGGGTACAAGGGTATGCTGACGATAGACTATAGGCTGACACAACCGGGCGGGCACAGCGCAGGCGAGCGGCCCGGCCCGGCAGAGAAGGCTATAGGGTTCTGGAATCAACTGATGACTCACGCCGAGACATTCAACAGAGGCCGTTCCGGAAGTTTCCACACCCTCGACCCTGCCCTGAGAGATTTCCGTACCTTTAGCGATGGTTTGAACGACTGCGCCGAGATGAACATCGTGGTACGAGTGCCACCTGGGTTTGTCGTCGCGGATCTCAAGCAGAGTATGCAGCTTTGGGGCGCTGACGCCACGTTGTCTTTCCCCGGCGGCGACCCTCCGTTCCAATCAGAGAAAAACACCCCGCCGGTGAGGGCATTGCTGCGAGCGATCCGTGCCGAAGGCGGGCGGCCGCGCTTCAAGTTAAAGACGGGGACTTCGGACATGAACGTCGTCGGCCCAGCGTGGAATTGTCCCATCGTGGCGTATGGACCAGGGGACTCGTCGCTGGACCACACGCCTGACGAGCACATCAACATCGGTGAGTTCCGCCGGAGCATAGATATATTGACCAGAGCCTTGGAGACGCTGGCGTGCTGATTTGACAGTCCCGGCAATCTGTGATATTCTCCTATCCTATAGCCTGGATCCTTATCCGACTCAAGCGTTTTCTAATTGTTTTGAGACGTTTCTGTTATCATCAAGGTGTATGATGGTGACATAGTCTGGAGTTAATCCAGGGACAACCGAAGACTCAATCGGGCCAGGAAGCCCTCTGGGACGGAAGACTCTCCGCTCCTGAGGGCTTTTTGTCGTTTCTGAAGGAGATCCGTAACAATGTCAACACGCTACCATATCCACACCTCGGAGACACCGGCACCATTCCCTTATCCTGCCAGGTTCCGTCTTATGGAACACGATGATTACGTCAAGTATGGGCATCCCGTGTTTGAAGGGCGGACCGCCCGGGGCGATCCCCACTGGACAGCGGAGATTATCACTCAGACGTGGTATCAGGCTGAGACGGGACGCATCCCGATCTCTGGCGCAGGGTATGGTGGCCCCTTTGCTGGTGAAGGATTCGATGCTATTTGGCTGGATATGTCAGAGATTGTGCGGCCAACCCGCGACGGTATCCACGGACGGGAGACAATCTCCACGACGATCAACCTAGGGCGCAGGCTCCCATCCCTTTCCTTTGACAAAGCCGGATTGTTGGCGTCAGATCTGCCGCCGGTGATCGAGCTGCCCTTGCCGGTGCTCTTTAACCCATTGCCAGAGTCACTGCCAGGCCGGGGGGCTGTGCAAGGCCTCGTGGCTGCGGCAAAGCAGTTGGGCACGCTGGCGCTGCTCTCGCCCGACGACTGGGAGGACGAACTGGTCGAACACGCGCCTGGAATCGCTCTGCGGCTCGATCCCAATCAATTGACAGCGCCACTCGCCGACCGCATGGCAGAGCTGGCCAACTCGGCAGCGCCCCATCTGGTCGAGATCGAGAGCGACAGCCCGGCGATATGGGAACAGGCTCACGCCAGGTGGCCCGATGCAGTCATCTCGATGCGAATGGAACTGCACCCAGAAAGCGGCGCCACTGTAGCAGAGTTGGTGCGCGCTGGCGTGGGCGTGGTGCACCTCTTTGCCGACGAAATGGCCGAGGCAGGCGGTATGCCGCTGCCCCAGGCCCTGCTACGGGTACACAGACACCTGGTCCGCGCAAGATTACGCGACCAGGTCAGCATCATCGCAAGTGGAGGCATCGCCGCCGCCGAACACGTCGCCAAGGCATTGGTGTGCGGCGCCGATGGAGTGGCCGTGGATTGGATCGTTCTGGTTGCCTGGGGCTGTTCACTGTGGGCCGATCGGGGCAAATGCCCGGTTGAGCAAGGAGAGCTTGAGGCCGAGTGGGCCGCCCAGCGTGTAGTCAATCTGATGGCTGCCTGGCGTGACCAACTGCTGGAGGTAATGGGTGCGATGGGCATCCGCGAGGTGCGCAGAATGCGCGGCGAGAGTGGGCGGGCTATCTTTCATCCCATCGAAGAGACCCAATTCGTGACAGGCCTGGGGGGCACGGCACCGGTTTCATCCTACCGGCGGCTTCCGGAGCCATCCGACCCGGGTGAGGGGGATATGCGTTGGACAACGGCCCTACTCCTGAGCAGCTACGAACAGGCCCGTACCGGCGATCCACCCGACGGCTCAATGGAATTCCGCGTTGGTCACTCTGGTGGTGGATTTGATCGAATGGCCTTCAAGTTCGAGATCAAGGAGGGACCGGCTGAGCCTGCCGATGGGAAGGACTTTGACATGAGCCTTGCCCTCAACCGGCGGAACGACGGCCGGCCCACCATCTCCATTCCATTTCCGTGGTACGGCTCTGGTATGTCTTACGGTTCGGTGGGTTTGCCAGTGATGCTATCGCGGGCTATGGCGGCCAAGGAGCTGGGCATATTCACCTCGAGCGGCGAGGGGGGCTATCCAAAGGAGTTGGAACCCTACGCCGATTTTGTGATCACCCAGATCGCCACCGGCCTCTTTGGGGTGAGCGAGGAGACGATCCAGCGGTCGCCGTTGATCGAGTTCAAATATGCCCAGGGGGCGAAACCCGGTCTTGGCGGACACCTGTTGGGCAACAAGAACACGGCCACGGTGGCCAAGCTGCGGGAGGCAGTGGAGGGCACAAGCCTATTCTCGCCCTTTCCATTCCACAGCGTCTATTCGGTCGAAGATCACAAAAAACACGTCGACTGGGTCAAGACAGTCAACCCCAGGGCGCTGATTTCGGTCAAAGTCTCCACACCAACCGACGTGGACATGGTAGCCGTGGGCAGCTATTACGCCGGCGCACACATCATCCAATTGGACGGTGCGTACGGCGGTACGGGCGCTGCACCAGAGATCGCCAAGAAGAACATCGCTATGCCCACCGAGTACGCCATACCCAAGGTCCACCGATTCCTAGAAGCGGAAGGGGTCCGGGACTCGGTGGTGATCATCGCCTCAGGCGGCATCCGCACAGCCTACGATGTAGCCAAGGCTATCGCGTTGGGAGCTGACGGGTGTGCTATCGGGACGGCTGAGCTGGTTGCCCTTGGCTGCACCCGGTTGGGCACCTGTGAGAAGGGGGTTGGCTGTCCCTTTGGGATTACGACCACTGACCCTGAACTGTCAAAGCAGGTGGACGCCCTCCAGGGCTGGCGGCGCATCGTCAACCTCTATCAGGGCTGGCTGAGTCAGATAGCGGGCATCCTGTCCCGGTTAGGGATGGCGTCTATCGCAGATCTGAGGGGTAGAAGCGACCTGCTGGTATACCTCGAACAGTAACACACCATAGATAGGAGTACAACCAGGAAAGCAACATGTCCATAGACAATATCACTAGACGAATACTCGATTCACGTCAACACCTGATCCAAGACATAGAGGCTCCCACCCGCTCGCACGAAGCGGCCGAGGGAGGGTGCGGTGTTCTGGGTTTGGCCAGCAACGTCCCAGTCGCAGGACGACACCTGGTCGAAGGGGCAGCCCAAATGCACAACCGGGGCAACGGCAAGGGAGGCGGCATTGCTATGGCGGGACTCGACCCGGTTCAAATGCAGGTGTCCTCCGATACCCTGCGGGATGCCTATCTGATCCAGATCGCCTACCTCGACCCAGACGCCCGGCAGACGGTTGAGCAGAGCGGGCTGGTTTCCTTTGACTTGATTCAAGGTTACCGGGTGCCGAGGGTCGACGACTGGCACGATGTGCCAGGGTTGGAGGTATGCCCCCCCGACGTATGGCGCTATTTCGTGCGCGTCAAGCCAGGGGCCCTGGCTCGCTTCAGCGAGGAACACGGGTTGGATACACTGCCTCCCCGAGCCGTCGAGGACGAGTTCGTCTACCAGAATTCATTCCACTTGAACCAACAGTTCTATGCCAGCCTGGGCGAGAAGCGCGCTTTTGTGCTCTGTCACGGGCGAGACATGATCGTCCTCAAGATCGTCGGCTATGCGGAGCAAGTGATCCAAACCTACCAACTGGAAAACATCACGGCTCGCATTTGGATCGCCCACCAGCGTTACCCCACCAAGGGACGGGTTTGGCACCCGGGCGGAGCCCATCCCTTCATCGGTCTGAACGAGGCGCTCGTCCACAACGGTGACTTTGCCAACTATCACGCCGTGAGCGAATATCTGCACCAGCGCAACATCAGCCCTCAGTTCCTGACCGACACAGAGGTCTCGGTGCAGCTTTTCGATCTCTGGGATCGGGTCTATCGCTACCCCCTAGAAGTCACGCTGGAGGCGCTCGCCCCCACGACGGAGCGGGATTTCGTCGTGCTCCCGCGAGAGAAACAGGCGCTGTACCGCGCTATCCAATCTACCCACCTGCACGCCTCACCGGATGGCCCGTGGTTCTTTATCATTGCCCGCTCCCATCCTGACAGGGGAGAATGGCAGCTCTTGGGCATTACGGATACAAGTATGCTCCGTCCCCAGGTCTTTGCTCTGTACGAGAACGGAGACGTTCAGCTTGGCCTCATCGCGTCGGAACGTCAGGCGATCAACTCTGCACTACGATCGTTGTCCGCAAAAGACGCTCGCTTTTTGCCATTGGCAGACAAGTACTGGGTCGCGCGAGGTGGCAGCCACACCGACGGAGGGGCGTTTGCCTTCACCGTTACTCGTCGTGCTTCTACCCTGGAGAAGGATGAGCAAGTCTACCTCGATTGCGTGAACAAATTCGGCGCACCGGTGCATGTGCCAAGGGGGCAGCACCACCTGGATCGTACCCGGCTGAATCCCAGTAGAGCAGGCAGATCGTTTCAACAGACCCTACAGGCAAATGCCTATCACGCGATGGATGATGGCGGTCCGCCCACCCTGTTCCGCTGGGCGGCTACCGAATTGGCCCATTGGACGTACGATGAATCGGCTGCCCTTGCCGGTTTGCTGTGCGACCTGGGCAAGCACGGCCCAGACGAGTGGAGTTTCGCCCGCCAGGCGCTAACCCTGCTGCGCGACCGCCGCTACGATTCCGGTGAAAAGCGCCGAGCATCCCTCCTGAGCCTTTGGGACGAAGGACTGGGGCGGCTGCTCGATGGCGCCCCTCCCATAGACGACATCGCACGCCGTTTTTCGCGCATCGCCTGGGACACGAGAGCCACCCTACGTCGCCCCGAGAGACCAAAGAGCGCGTTGATCATCGACGCCCACGGCTTCCCACCGGAAGGAGAGGAAAGCGCCGCTCGCCTGCTAAGCGCCGCTTACGAGCTGGGCTGGCGCCATCTTTTCGCCTACAACTGGCACGGCGGGCGATTCGCCGCCTGCGGCCTGGGGCCAGACACTGCGGACGTGCGGATCGAGCTCTACGGTGACGTGGGCGACTATGCTGGCTCGGGTCTGGACGGAGCGGATGTACACATCCACGGCGATGCCCAGGACCAAGCGGGCCAGATTCTCAAGAGCGGCCGGCTGGTGATCCACGGTGACGTGGGACAGACTTTCCTATACGGGGCCAAAGGTGGTACAATATATGTGCTGGGTAGTGCCGCCGGACGCCCCCTCATCAACGCAGTCGGGCGTCCTCGGGCGGTGATCAACGGCACGTGCCTGGATTACCTGGCGGAGTCATTCATGGCCGGCGACCCTTTGACAGGCGGAGGATTCGTGATCCTCAATGGCGTAACCTTCGATGAGCACGGGCGACTGACCGAGTTGGAGACGCCCTACCCTGGTGGCAATCTCTTCTCACTGGCATCAGGGGGGGCAGTCTATCTGCGGGACCCCCATCGCCGAGTCGAGGACGACCAACTCAACGGTGGTCACTTTGTGCCGCTATCGGCGGATGACTGGACCCTCATCCAGCCGTACCTGCAGGAGAACGAACGCCTTTTCGGCATCCCGGTCCCAACGCTGCTGACGGTGGACGAAAAGGAGCAATCTCCTGCCGACGTCTACCGCAAGGTCGAGGTGCGCCCGCTGGTGGCGTTGGCATAGGTGGTCCCGCTCGGGCTAACGACCAGGGATAGCTCCGTTCAAGATAGCACGTCATAGCAACCGTACGGAGTCGATCGTAGCAACAGGAGGTGTCCTATGGTCTCTATGCCTTCACTCACCATCGGCATCGAGGAAGAGTACCAGATCATCGACCCCGAGACGCGGGAGCTGCGTTCCTACATCCAGCAGTTTCTGGAAGAGGGACGGGTGGTCCTAGGCGAGCAGGTCAAGCCTGAGCTGTGGCAATCCCAGGTCGAAGTTGGCAGCCACATCTGTCGCAACGTCAGAGAAGTACGCCAGGAGGTTGTCCGTCTGCGGCGCACCATCAAGAAGCTGGCAGCGGAACACGGATTGGTCATCGGGGCGGCAGGCACCCACCCGTTCTCAAGCTGGGAGAGCCAGGAAATCTCCTCCTTTGATCGTTACTATGGCCTGCTGGAGCAATTGCAGGCCGTGGCACGTCGACTATTGATCTTCGGCCTACACGTTCACATCGGTATTGAAGACCCGGAACTGCGCATCGCGGTGATGAATCAGGCCCGCTACTTTGCCCCTCACATCCTGGCCCTCTCCACCAGCTCACCATTCTGGATGGGACGCGACACCGGCCTTAAATCCTACCGCAGTATCGTGTTCGAGATGCTACCACGGACCGGTTTGCCGCCTTCCTTCAGTTCAGCCGCCCACTATGAGAGCTTTGTCAACACGCTCATCAGGACCGGGTGCATCGAAGAAGCGACCAAGATATGGTGGGACATCAGACCTCACGCCAAGTTTCCCACCCTGGAGTTCCGCATTACCGATATCTGCACCAAGGTAGACGAGGCGGTCTGCATCGCCGCGCTCTTCCAGGCCATCGTCGCCATGCTGGTCAAGCTGCGGATGCAGAACCGAAGCTGGCGAGACTATCGCCACGCCCTGATGATGGAGAACAAATGGCGGGCCGTACGCCACGGGATCGATGGCAAGCTGATAGATTTTGGCAAGGAAGAAGAGGTGCCGATGCGGTTCCTGGCCTGCGAGCTGCTGGAGATGGTTGACGATGTCGTGGACGAACTGGGCAGCCGTGAGGAAGTGAACTATGTCAACACCATTCTGCGCGAGGGTACCAGCGCCGACAGGCAACTGGCCACATATCGCCGCACAGGGGACATCAAAGCAGTAGTCGATCAGATCGTCGCCGAGACGCAGGAAGGCTGGGAATAGAGTGAACGGGCACGGGTCGCACCACGACGTGAGGACAAGCACACGACAACCAGGGCTGCGTATTGCGCTGGCACAGATCAACACCACCGTGGGTGACCTGAGCGGGAACGCTGCAAAGATCATCGCTTTCCTCGATCGAGCGCGGGACAAGGGCGCCAACCTGGTGCTCTTTCCAGAACTGGCGATCACCGGCTACCCCCCGGAGGATCTGCTGCTCAAACCGTCCTTTGTCGCCGCTAGCCGTGAGGCGCTTGAGGAGATAGCCGTCACCACTCACGGTTTGACCGCCGTCGTGGGCTTTGCCGAAGCCGAGGGCGATGTGTACAACGCCGCTGCCGTGCTCCACGATGGCCAACTGGCGGGGGTCTACCGCAAACATTACCTGCCAAGCTACGGCGTTTTTGACGAGGACCGCACCTTTCGGGCCGGGAAAGAGAACCGGGTCTTTAGTCTGGACGACGTGACCGTGGGGGTCAGTATCTGCGAGGACATCTGGTATCCCGAAGGCCCTCCCCAGATGCAGGCGCGCCTAGGCGCTCAACTCCTGGCGAACATCTCCGCCTCTCCCTATCACGCCGGCAAGGGTGCGGCGCGGGAGAGGATGCTCGCCACCCGTGCTGCCGACAATGTAGCAGTCGTCGCCTTCTGCAACCTCGTCGGTGGGCAGGACGGACTCGTGTTTGACGGCGGCAGCGTGATCTTTGACGAGCGGGGCGACCTGGTGGCCCGAGGAGCACAGTTCGATGAGGATCTGGTCATAGCCGACGTGGACGTGGGGGGCGTATTCCGTCAGCGCCTGCACGACCCACGCCTGCGCAAGCACGGCCCCTATCCCATCTCCCCTCCCGAGCGCGATAACGGTGAGGCAGTCGCTTTGCCATCGATAGAGCGGCCCGACCCCCGGCCCGGCCCGACCACGCCACACATCATCCCGCCGCTCCCACGCCTGGAAGAGATCTACCGCGCCCTGACGATGGGCACGCGGGACTATGTCCATAAGAACGGGTTCCGGAAGGCCGTGATCGGGCTCTCCGGCGGTGTGGATTCGTCGCTCGTCGCCTGCATCGCCGCCGACGCGTTGGGATCGGAGAACGTGAGCGGTGTGGCGATGCCGTCCCGATACTCGGCCAGCTTCAGCGAGACGGATGCAGCGCGCCTGGCCGACAATCTGGGCATCCACTTCCACGTCATCCCCATCGAACATCCCTTCCAGGCCTACCTGGATACACTGGCAAGCACGTTTGCCGGCGTAGAGCCAGACGTGACGGAGGAAAACCTCCAGGCCCGCGTGCGGGGGAACCTGTTGATGGCCCTATCCAACAAGTTCGGCTGGCTGGTACTGACCACCGGAAACAAGAGCGAGATGAGCGTCGGCTACGCCACGCTGTACGGTGATATGGCCGGTGGATTCGCCACCATCAAGGACGTGCCCAAGATGCTGGTGTACGAACTGGCCGACTGGCGGAACGCGCAAGAAGGAGGCCCCGTCATCCCGGAGCGCGTGTTGACCCGGCCGCCATCGGCCGAGCTGCGACCAGATCAGAAGGATTCTGACAGCCTCCCGCCCTACGAGGTGCTAGACCCGATCCTGCAAGCCTACGTCGAAGAGGACGCCAGCCTGGCCGAGATCGTGGCGCTGGGCTTAAGCGAGCCATTAGTGCGGAAGGTGATGGGTTTGGTCGATCGAAACGAATACAAGCGCCGCCAGGCCCCGCCAGGCGTCAAGATCACCCCCCGTGCCTTTGGCAAGGACCGCCGCCTGCCGATCACCAACCGATTCCAGGGCTAGAGCATCACCAGGGAGACACGATGCACATCCGCTATCTCAGCTTGACCAACTTTCGCAACTATGCCCGGCTAGAACTGACCTTACCTGAGCGTCCGCTTCTTCTCTATGGTGCCAACGCCCAAGGCAAGACGAGCCTATTGGAAGCGGTCTATGTGCTCGCCACAGGTTCCTCTCCCCTCACATCCCTGGATCGTCAGTTGATCCGGTGGGAGGCCGAGACCGAAGGGTTGCCGTACGCTCGCGTGTGGGCGGAGGTTGTATGTCGCGGTCGTATCTATGAAATCGAGATCATCCTGGAGAAAAAACCGCTGATCAACGGCAACGAACGGATGCAGAAAACGATCCGCATAGATCGAGTCCGGAAGCGGCGCGCCGACTTGGCCGGCAGGCTGAACGCGGTGCTCTTTATGCCCCAAGACGTGGAATTGGTCTCGGGTCCGCCGGCTGGTCGCCGGCGCTATATGGATAGCGCGCTATGTCAGGTAGACGAGGCCTATTGTGTGGCACTGGAGCAGTACACCGAAGCGTTGCGCCAACGTAACGCCATCCTGCGCCACCTGCGAGACGAGGGAGGCGATCCATCCCAGTTGGCCCCGTTTGAGGAAACGATGGCCTGCCAGGGAGTTGTCGTGGCCAGAGAGCGACGCAAGCTGGTGGCCGCCCTCTCACAACGCGCCGCACGCACACACCTACAACTCACGGGTCAGGCCGAGTGGCTGCAACTGGTCTACCAGTCCAACTTTGATCCCGCTGCCCCTCCAGAGGCAAAGTATCAGATGGGGCTGGGCCTGGACTACAATGGGCCGCCTGCAGAAGTCGGAGAAGCAGGATTGGTGGATGCTTTTCGGAATGCCCTCAAAGCCCGACGACGTGAAGATATCGCCCGGGGGATGACGCTCACCGGACCGCACCGGGACGAGATGCGCTTCGTCGCCGGAAGCCCCACCCAGGGCACCCACGAGGTGGACCTGGGAGTCTACGGCTCCCGGGGACAGCAGCGCACGGCGGTATTGTCGCTCAAACTGGCCGAGCTGGGGTGGATGCAGGAGCAGACAGGGGATACGCCGGTGCTTCTGCTGGATGAGGTGCTGGCCGAGCTAGACGCTGCTCGGCGGCGCTATCTCCTAGCCCAAGTGGATAGTGTGGAGCAGGGACTGCTCACCGCCACGGACCCGGAGATGTTCAGCGCCGCGTTCCGAGAGCGGGCGGTGCTGTGGGAAGTGCGCGCTGGCGTTGTGAGCACTGATTAATCAGAGGCTTGACCAACCGGTGTTTGGGTCGGCTGACCCGTGATGGGTCGTTTCTTCGGCATACCGGGCCGACGCGGGTATTTCTCTGGCGTGGCAGCCACCTTGTCGATCACCACGAGGTACCGCGTCTCGGCCAGCCCTCGTAGCTCTACCGGCTGCAGGTGCCGCACTCTACCCCCCAATGCAGTGGTAGCCGCATCTGACGCGTGCACCTCAATGGGGGCTCCCTCCCCTTTCTGGGCCAGCATCGCCCCTTTCACCCGTACGAGCGGCAATAGGTACTCTGCCAACGTGGGCATTTCCACCACAGCGCGGGCCAAGGCCCAGTCGTATGCCTCTCGATGGTCCGGATCGCGTCCCAACTCCTCCGCCCGTCCGTGAATCACCTCGACCTGCTGTAACTCTAGCTCACGAACGAGGTGCTCTAGAAAGGTCACTTTCTTGCGAGTCGCATCGAGCAGAGTCAACTTTATCCCTGGACAGATGATCTTGAGCGGCAATCCTGGAAACCCCGCCCCGGTGCCCACGTCGATCACGCGCTGCCCGGCAGACAGCTCCTTCAGTGGGAGCACCTTCAGGCAAGAGAGCGAATCCAAAAAGTGCCGCACCTGAACCCCCTCACGATCGGTGATAGCCGTCAGGTTAAAACGTTGATTCCACGCCACCAACTCGCGATAGTAAACCTCGAAAGCAGCCAGATGGCGCTCGGTAAGTGTGATACGCAGCTCATTCGCACCGGCAATCAGTGATTCCACGTCCAGATTATACTCCAGGGCTCTGAGCCTAGCAACCCAAAAGAGCAGCCGCCCAACCCCTCTATCGGTCAGGCGGCCTAAAACAGGGTTCTTGCGGAAAAGGTGCAGACTGGTTGGGTCGATTCAGGCTCCGTATTTAGCCAAGCGCCCCGCATAGCCCATTGCCAGGGGCATCAGATCCGTATTGTGGATGTGGCCCAGGCCACCGGCCATACACGGGCGTTCCCCGAATTGCGTCACCCCGTCGCGACGAACATACTTTGCGTACAGGAGCACAGGTAGCTCGTGCCAACTGTGCGACTTCCACACCGCCGGGGTGGAGTGATCGCCAGTGATGATCACCACGTCTGGGTTCAGGGCCAGGATATCCGGCATCACAGTATCCAGGTGCTCGATCACCTGCACCTTGCCCTCGAAATCGCCGTCCTCTCCCCGGCTGTCGGTCTTTTTGACGTGGAAGAAAAAGAAGTCATAGTCGTCCCAGTGCTGCGTCAGGGTTTGGACCTCTGCCTCAATGGTCTCGCCGGTAGGCAACACCTCCATGCCGGCCAACTTGGCGACCCCGCGGTACATAGGATAGGTGGCGATAGCGCCGCAACGGAGCTTGTAGACCTCGGGCATCTGGGGCAGCCCGGGATCCTTGGCAATACCACGGAGATTGCAGCCGTTGGCCGGGCTCTCATCGGACAGTAGATTCCGGGCCTCCGCCATCCACTGATTGAGCAGTTCCGCCGCTGGTTTCGCTTGAGGGCGGAGAGCCTCCACCGGCAACGGCGGCTTGCCCACCTGCTGGGGATCCGTCTCAGTCAGACCGTCGACCAATCCCTCCCCCCGCAGCACCAGCACAAAACGATACTCTTTCACCGGCTCGACAAACACCTCTACACCCGGCAGCCGAATCTGACGCAGTTTCTCACACAGTCGTGCCCCGATCTCTGTGGGAATCCTACCTGCCCTGCGATCGGTGATGAGACCTTTAGCGTCGAGCGTGCAAAAGTTGCCCCGAGCTGCCAGATCGCCAGGCTGAAGATCGAAACCGATACCCAAAGCCTCCAACACGCCGCGCCCGATATCGAAACGGAGCGGGTCGTAGCCGAATAGAGACAGATGCCCCGGTCCGCTGCCTGGCGTGACACCCGGCGCGACAGGCATTCCCATACCACAGATGGAACGTGCCGCCAGAGAGTCGAGATTGGGTGTTTGAGCTGCCTCCAGCTCTGTCAGTCCATCCGGGGTCAACGGCAGCCCGCCCACTCCATCGATCACAAGTAAGAGAATCTTGGTCTGGCCCTCAATGGCCAGCTTGCGCATCAGATCCAGATCAGCCATTATTGCTCCTTATCACCTACAACGCTCCAACGTACAAGCAGACAAGAGAATACGTCTCCTGTCTACTTGCACCT
Organism: uncultured Anaerolineales bacterium; assembly: GCA_964444825.1. Classification (GTDB taxonomy): domain Bacteria; phylum Chloroflexota; class Anaerolineae; order B4-G1; family B4-G1; genus CAYUIS01. The sequence goes on from CAYUIS010000020.1 coordinate 34,811, forward strand.
TCGTACTAGCTTCCCTGCCTACGCGTCCGCGTGCCTTAGCGAATCGCCATCTCCGTCTGCTTGTCAAAGATGTGCATACGGTCCATATTAAGGGCCACGGTGATCTTGTTACCCACCCGGGCACTTGTACGGGGATCAAAGCGCCCCACAAAACTTGGGATGTTGTCCGTCATCAGGTACACGAGAACTTCGTTACCCATCAACTCGGTGACGTCCACCGTGGCATCCACCATTGCCTGCTGGATGCCCGGAGGCGCGTACTCAGGATCGTGGGTGTTTTCAGGACGAATACCAAAGATGACCTCTTTACCCAGATGTGGACGATAGACGTCTGCCTTGCTCTCTGGAACGTCCAGGACAAAGTCTTTGCAATCGACCGCCACTTTGCCGTCCCGCTCCACTAACGTGGCCTCCATAAAGTTCGTGGACGGGCTGCCGATAAAGCCAGCCACGAATATGTTTACCGGTGTATCGTAGAGCACCTGTGGACTATCTATCTGGTTCAGGAAGCCATCCTTCATCACCGCGATGCGGGTCCCCATAGTCATTGCCTCCATCTGATCGTGAGTAACATAGATGAAGGTAGTCTCAAGGCGCTGGTGCAGCTTGCTGATCTCGGCACGAGCCTGAACACGCAGTTTCGCATCCAGGTTGGAGAGAGGCTCGTCCATAAGGAACACCTGGGGCTCACGCACGATGGCGCGCCCTACCGCCACGCGCTGACGCTGACCACCGGAAAGCTGCCGTGGCCTGCGGTCCAAAAGATTCCCGATGCCAAGGATGTCGGCTGCCTCCTTCACACGACGGTCGATCTCCTGTTTGGGGGTCTTGCGCAGCTTGAGGCCAAACGCCATATTGTCATACACGGACATGTGGGGATACAGCGCATAGGACTGGAACACCATCGCAATATCTCGATCCTTGGGCGGCACATCGTTGACCAATCGATCACCGATGTATATGGTGCCCTCAGTAATCTCCTCCAAACCGGCCAGCAGACGCAGAGACGTTGTCTTTCCACAGCCCGAAGGGCCAACAAAGACCAAGAACTCCTTGTCCGCAATCTGGATGTCAAGATCATTAACTGCGACGACATCACCAAACCGTTTGGTCACGTGCTCGAACGTTACATTCGCCATCTGACTAGACTCCTTTCTCGTTTGATTTGACGCCGCTACAGAGGAGCGGCAATTGGGATGACCCGTAATCGAAAGCGATATCAAATACCGGCTACTCAGCCGGAGAACCTATGCCAAAAGGACTCGCACACCCGACTCGCTCAGGTCCCATAAAACGGATGAGGGCGCGTCGCGAGCCGTAACGACAACGTCAGCCGCGGAAATAGGGGCGATCCACGCGGCCGCCACGCGGCCCACCCGCTCAGCCGACACCAAAACAACCACCTGTGCACCGGTCTCCAAAAGCACCTGGGAAATCTCTGCCTGGGGCAGACTATCGCAGGATAGACCCTCCACGGCGCTGACGCCGCCCAACTCCAGGATTACGTGATCGGCCCGCAGAGTAGAAAGCGCCGCTCGGGTAGGCTGCCCCACCAGTGCCATATCGGGCGTGTGCCCCCGTCCCTCCAACTGTCCCCCTGTGACGATCAAGGTGTGTGATGTGTTAGCAGCGACCCAGTGGGCTACTTTTAGATCATTCGTGACAACCGTCAGTCTCGAACGGGTGACCAGGAAACGCGCAACTTCTATCTGAAGCTGCCCCGTCCCCAGAAAGACCGTCTCGCCATCAGCAACCAATTCGGCCGCCGCCCTGCCAATGCGCGCCTGATGTGTTCCAGGCAAGGCGTCAGGGCTTGTTGGCTCAGCCTGTTCGACCGCCACCGCACCACCGTGCACCCGGCGTAATGCTCCCTGATCCGCCAGCACCTTCATGTCCCTTCGAATGGTCGCAGGATTGACATTAAACTGGGTCACCAGATCCGCCACGCGGATGGCCCCACTTTGGGCCACTATTCTAGCTATGGCAGCGCGTCTTTCAGCGGTCAAACCAGATGAAGCAGCGTGATCCATATAGCCTATCCTACCATACTGCGCACGATTTGTCAAGCAAACCGCGCATAATCGTGCAGAAACAGGCTCTATTCGCGCGTGTTCGCGCACATTGAAGGCCGGATTCCTCCAGGATTTCCCCCAATCGGAATAGGCTGGCGTTCGTGCACAGCGTAGCACAAAAAGTGACCCGAGACAGTGGGATTTTCGTGAGACTCGCAGCAAACATCTAGTATGTGTCTGTTTTGACTTTTCGGACTCCCGATGCTATGATACGGTTCGTTTGAAGAACGGGCCTGATGCACAATCCTGTGGAGGTATCCACAATGCCCATCCTGATTCTCGCACCAACACAGAATGATGCTCAGTCCGTCCGAGCCGTCATCGCTGATCCAGCCAACCAGTATGTGGTGGCTTCGATGTGGCGAGACATCTTTTCCACCCTCAGGGGCGATCCTCCAGACGTGATCCTCATCAACAGTTTTTGAAGAGATCGAGAGGGCTATGCAGGCAAAGCAGGCACGGAAGCTAATACGCAACCTGGTCATCGAGTTGATCGTGTACGGCGCTCTGGTGACCGCCTACTCGGTCCTCGTGTACCGCTTGCTTGGACGACCTTTGGCCCGGCTGTTTGACGTCAACCTGGTTGCCTATGCTTTTATCGGTCTCGCGCTGATCCTGGTTCAAGGAGTCGCCCTGGATCTGATCACCTCCTTTCTCCTCAACCAACTCCACCTGGAACGGCCGGAGCAAGAGGCCCATCAATGATATTCCCCATATCGGGTGTGACGATCAATCCGCTACTCTTGGCCGGTATTGGGTTCCTGGTGGGCATCCTGGGTGGGTTCTTTGGCGTCGGTGGGGGCTTTATCGCCGGCCCGCTGATGTTTTGGGCTGGCGTCCCTATGAATTTCGTCGTGGGCACAGACCTGGCTCACATGACGGGGAAATCGATCGTCGCCGCCAGACGTCATCGCGCTCTAGGACACGTGGACATCAAGCTGGGCCTGGTGATGGTGGGGGGCACGATTCTGGGCGTCGAAGGCGGAGCCCAGATGCTTCAGGCGCTAAAGGTCACAGGTGCAGCCGGGCAGGTGATCGGACTGGTGTATTTCACAATCCTGTTGTGCATCAGTGCCTTTACCGCGTGGGAGAGCCTGCGGGCACTGCGTATGATCCGCAAGGATCAGATCGCAGTTGAGGATGCACTCGGGTTTGAGGGAGTCGCACGCCGCATTTACAGCCTAAGACTGCCGCCGATGGTTTCCTTCCCCGCGTCGGGTATCGCTTCCGTCTCACTCTGGATTGTATTGGGCGTCGGGTTCGTGACCGGGTTGCTGGCGGGAGTACTGGGCGTCGGTGGGGGGTTTATACGCATGCCATTGCTGGTCTACATTGTTGGTGTTCCGACCCACGTCGCTGTGGGCACTGACTTGTTTGAGATCATTATCTCAGCCAGCTTTGGCACCATAACCCACGCCATCAAGGGCAACGTGGACATCCTTATGGCCCTCGTGATGCACACGGGCGCTGCACTCGGAGCCCAAATCGGCGCGATATCGACACGTTTTTTCGTCGGGCCGCGCATCCGCTTGATCTTTTCCGGTTTGCCCCTGCTGGGCGCAGTGATGGTGTTGATCAAGCTTCTCAGTGCTGGAGCGATTCACTTCTAGCACTACGGGAAAGAAGCAAGAAAGATGAGGCTATTGCTCTGCGTCGCCGGTATGCCCTATGCAGAAACCGCGCTCCAATTTGGAGGGACATTCGCCCACGCCACCAAGTCGACAGTCACTCTGCTCCACGTCATCCGTCAAGAACAGGATCGCACGAGCGGTCAGCGTATCCTCACGGCTGCGCGTGAGATGCTGCCGGGTCTCCAAGTTGACACCCTTATCCGTCGCGGTAGTCCAACCAGACAGATCCTAACAGAGAGCCGCCAGGGTGGCCACGACCTGCTGATCGTTGGTGCTCGCCAGGCGAGCAGCACAAAGGAGCGCCTGCTGGGCTCAGTGACTCAGCAGATCATCCACCGCGCGCCCATCTCGGTCCTGGTTGCCAAAACGCCTATGACAAGCCTAGAGTGTCTCCTGGTCTGCACTGGCGGGGCAAACGTGTCGGAAGCAGTCATCCGGGTCGGCGGGTGGCTTGCAGAGATGGCCGACGCCCAAATCACCCTCCTGCACGTGGTCGGTTCCGTCCCCAGCATGTACACCGGCTTCAATGAGATCGAAGAGACGCTGCCCCAGTTGCTTCAAACCGACACACCCATCGCCCGGCATCTTCGCCTCGGAGCGGAAATCCTGGCTCAGCACCAAGCGGAAGCGACTCTCAGGCTGCGCCACGGCATTGCCGCTGACGAGATCCTCGAGGAGACGATTGAGCGCAACTGCGACATGGTCATCATCGGCGCCTCGGGTACAGCAGGCCGGCTGAGTCGATTGCTGCTGGACAACGTAACCCGTCAGATCGTGGAGCACGCCCCCTGCGCCGTGCTGGTGGCCTCACAGACACTCCAGGACAGCATTCCACCCAAGAGCGACGAACACTCCGATGCGTAACCACTCTCCAGGCTTGATCGTGCTGCTTGCTTTGATCGTGTTCCAGTCATCCAGCCTGAGAACTCTGGCTGCCGAGATCAAGAGGGCGACAAAAGTGCCAACGCGCATTGTCTGATGTGTCCTAGGCATTCACCCCAATCGAGGACCGATTGTCACCGATGATATTTCATCCCGAGCAAGATGTCGACCCTGGCGTTGATCCCTACAGGGTGCTGGTAGCTATCCGTGACGAAAACGATCTGTGTCCTCTGTTGCGTCTAGGAGTAGCATTGGCCCGTGCCCAAGACGGTGAGGTACGCCTGCTTACCGTGACACGCACCGGCGCACAGCCTGCTTGGCTAAGACTGCCAGAGGAAGAATGCGATGATGTCCCCGTAGAGATAGTCGTCCAATCTGGCAGAAACGTTGGCACGGTCATTCTGCAGCAGATCCAACAGCTCGAGCCCGATTTACTCATTCTGGGATGGAGTGGTAGATCCAGCCGGGGTCGCTTCCTTCTGGGCCGTACCCTGGACCCAGTGATTCAAAGTGCACCTTGTGACGTGATTGTCCTGCGTGGTGAATGCACAGATCAAACGAAGCAAGTGCTCGTCCCCATAGCGGGCGGTCCCAACGCACCCCGAGCCTTTGACATCGCTCGGGCGATCGCGCCAGAAGCACAGATCACGGCGCTCTACGTCGCGTCGGAGCAACTCGGTCCAGCCGAGGTGCTGGTGGGACATAGCCGGCTCGACGCATTGATGCGAGATCTGGATAGTAGCTCTCAGATTCGGTCACGTGTCGTTCAAGCTCCAGACCCCGTGGAGGGCATACTGGGCGAGGCAGGGCGCGACTATGACCTGCTGATCCTGGGAGCAGGCGGCGAGAACGTGATGGATCGGTTCCTCTTTGGCGATATTTCCCAAACACTCCTCGTGAACTCTCCCATCCCGACCATGGTGGTACGCCACCGCCTCACGGTCGTGCGTTCATTCATGCAGCGCGTTTGGACGCGGTTGTTTGGCTTGGTGCCTAGCCTGACAGTCCAGGAACAGGCCAAGGTCTATAGGAACGTACAGCGCGGATCACGCCCTAGCACCGACTTTTTCGTGCTGATCATGTTGGCTTCAGCCATCGCCTCATTTGGGCTGCTGCTCAACAGCCCAGCCGTGATCATTGGGGCAATGCTGGTGGCCCCGCTCATGTCCGCCATCTTGGGAATGGGCCTGAGCATCGTAAAGGGAGATATGCGTTTCTTCTGGCGCGCTTTGACCACCACCGCGCGCGGGATCCTCCTGGCGATCCTCACTGGTGTCATGGTAGCGCTATTGATGCCAGGCGAGTCGGTCACTCCAGAGATCCTGAGCCGTGCCAACCCCACACTTTTGGACCTGGGCGTGGCTCTGGTCTCCGGCGCGGCCGGTGCGTATGCTCTCAGCCGTCCAGATGTCTCCGCCGCGCTGGCCGGCGTGGCGATTGCTGCCGCGCTGGCCCCACCGCTCACCACCGTGGGCATTGGGCTCGTGCTACGGCGAGGGTGGATTGCTGGGGGTGCACTGTTGCTGTTTCTCACCAACATGGTTTCGATTGTGGCCGCTGGCGGCCTCACATTCTTCCTGCTCGGGTTCCGCCCTGAGCCTGGACTGCCCAGCCGAATCAGGATCCTCCGGCGGGGCCTGCGGGGCATCGCTGTGCTCCTCCTGCTCGTGACCATCCCCCTGGGGGTGTTGACGAGCCAGTCATTGCGCGAACTGCATTTCCGCCAAGATGTTGAGGAGGCGCTTTACACTGAGCTGGCGCAAACGCCGGGGGCCGAGTTGGTGCGCTGGGAAATCGGAGCCGAGGATGAAGATGGAACTCTGTATCTCGACATCACCGTGCGCGTGCCCCGGACGATAGCTCACGAAGATGCGCGCTCTATCCAGGAAGGCGTGGCGAACCATCTGAATCGCCCGGTGGCTCTTTCGCTCAGCATTGTGCCGACGACACGATTGCAGGCATATATCCCACCCACGCCCATCCCAACCGGCGTCCCCACCGCCACACCGACCCCCACACCAACCGATACCCAGACGCCGACGCCTACTCCGACATCCACGTCCACGCCCACGCCCACACCCACGCCCACGCCCATACCCACGTCCACCCCAACTATGCCCCCTACACCCACCCCCACCCCCTGGCTACTCAGTGTGACCCAGGTAGGTGTAGGTGGCCTCCGGGTTCGGTATTCGCCCGATGGCTTTGTAGTGGGTCATCTGCAGGAGGGAACGACAGTCATTGTTGCGGACGGCCCCGTGACGTTGAAGGGGAAAACCTGGTATCGCGTGTTCTCGCCTGCGGACCGGATAGAAGGCTGGGTTGGAGGCGATCACCTTGCACCGCAAGAGACACCACAGCAAGAAGGAGATTGACAGAAATGGCAAAGAAACAGCTAGTTCGCACACTGGGTCTCGCCCAAATCCTGATGTTAGGAATTGGCGGCACGATGGGCGCTGGCGTGTTCGTGCTCACCGGCCACGCGGCAGGGAAGGTCGGCCCAGCAGTGATTCTTGTCTTCCTGCTCGCCGGACTGCAGTCACTGCCCAATTCCCTGTCTTACGCCGAGTTGGCCTCCAGCTTCCCCATCGCGGGCGGCGGCTATGCGTACATCAGCAAGGCGACAACCGGAATGCTGCCCTTCGCCGTGGGCTGGGTGAGTTGGTTCAGCAGCATGGTCTACGCCGCCCTATCAGCGGTGGGGGCCGCTTATTCCCTCAAGATCTTTTTGCCCTTCCTGCCAGTATCTCTGACCGCTGTGGTCTTCATCGCCATCTTTGGTGCCATCAGCCTGCGGGGGAGCCAGGAGGCAGGTCGCACCCAGGTCATACTGGCCGTGATCCTGTTGACGTCGCTGGCCCTTTTTGTGATCCTGGGGCTAATCCTGCCCGGCGGCTTCACCTGGGCCACGTTCTACGGGGAGAGCGGGTTCTTCATCCAGGAGGGACTGCTCAACAATATGGTGGTGATCTTCCAGGCGATCACGCTGGTCAACGTTCTGTTCGTAGGCTACGAGGTGATCGCCACCACCGCCGAGGAGGCCAAGAATCCGGAACGCAACATCCCCATCGCCGTGGTGGGCACGATCTTTATCTGCGCGGCAGTCTACTGCACCGTTGCCTTTGTCGCCCTGGGCGTCGTCCCGGCCAATGTGCTGGGGGGTTCCTCCACCCCGCTGTCCGACGCCGCCTCTCACTTCCTGGGCGGTTGGGGCGCGCCACTGCTGGGCCTGGCAGGGATGATCGCTACCGTCACCTCGCTCAACACAGCGCTGCTCAGTTCGGCCCGCGTAGCTCTGGCCTTGAGCCGTGACGGCTATCTGCCGCCTTTTCTCTCACGTATCCATCCCCGTCTCAAAACGCCGCTGCCCGCCATCCTGATCAGCGGGGCGCTCATCGCCCTGTCCGCCGTCTCGGGCGACGAGGTGTTCCTGAGCTACGTCTCGAACTTTGGCTACATGTTCGTGGTCTTTTTCACCAACGTGTCGGTGATCCTGCTTCGGCGCAAGTTCCCCGATCACAAGCGTGCCTTCCGCACCCCCTGGTACCCCGTGACGCCGATCCTGGGCTGCCTGGGTATCATCGTCGTTGAGGTATTCACAGAGCCTCACGCGCTCGTGGTTGGAATCGGACTGATCGCCGTCGGGCTGGTCGTCTACCAGTTGCGCCAACCGGTGGGCCGGGCGGTGGAGGTCGCAGTGCAGGCAGTCGAGGCTGCCCATCACGAAATCCTGGTTTCGGTGGCCAACCCAATGACTGCCAGAAGCCTGATGAAGATGGCCGTCATGCTGGGTCGGGCGCGGGAGCAATCGACGCTCGCCGCTCTGTCGGTGGTTAAAATGCCAGCAGCGACCCCGTTGGAGATCGCTCAGGAAGTACTGGACGGACAAGAAAATGGGCGCAAGCGGTTGCTCCAACAGGTGGCGGACTATGCCTATGAGCAGGGGGTGCCGGTGCGCACCCTGCTGCGGGCAGCAAGGGGCATCTCGTCCGGCATCCTGAGCGTGGCCGAGACCCGAGGGGGCGTCGGGCTGATCCTGATGGGCTGGCGCGGTCAGTTGTCCACCCAGCGGGTAGCGGGCAGCGTGGTCAAGGACGTAGTGTATGGCGCCAAGTGCGACGTGGCCGTGCTGCGCGATCGGGAAATGGGAGACACAGACATCAAGCACGTGCTCGTCCCAGTTGGGGCTGGGCCACACGCCCGCCTGGCCCTACAGTTGGCCTGGGACATCGCAAGAGCCAACAAAGGCTCCCTGAGGGCACTGCGCATACTCCCCGAAGCGGGCGAGGTGGACATAGAGCTAGAAATGGACGTCCTGCGCCAATTGGTGGAGGATGTGCTGCGCGACGTTCCAAAAGAAGTCACTTTCAGCCTGAGACGCAACGACTCTATTGTGGAGGGTATCCTGGCAGAGTCAGCACAGAGGGAAGATCAGGCAGGCTACGACTTGATCGCTATTGGCGCTTCGGAGGAATGGTTTCTAAAGAACCTGCTTTTCGGCTCCATACCAGACCAGGTGGCGAACGGAGTGTCCTGCTCCGTCCTCATGGTGCGCCGCTTTGAGCCAGCTCCCGTCTCCTGGCTAAGGAGAGTGATCAAGCGGCCTAATTCGAACACCTGACGGCAGTTGCCGTCAGGTGACAGAGACCTCCCGCGACGGTCCAGCCGTGCGAGCGAGGTTGCTGTTCTGTTTCCATCCATGTGAAAAGGGAAAAGGCACAGCCCGCATCTGTAACATAACTGTAACTCAACACCTGTCCGTTATGTGCTAAAATCGAATCATCTCAATAAGTGGGGAAAGATGGGGGTGTTGGGGGGGGGGGGGCCCCCCCCCCCCCCCCCCCCCCCCCCCCGAAAGTGTTTGTTTTAAAAAAAAAAAAAACAATATGGGGCAAG
>CAYUIS010000020.1:44301-47693 GCA_964444825.1 uncultured Anaerolineales bacterium
GGCGGCTTTGCCGCCCGCAACACCCCCGCCCCCCGATTTATTGAGATGATTCCCAAAAAATCGACATAGATTGGCTCCAGGAGGGCGCTCTAGTGCGCTACGACGATCAACAGATCCACGCCGTTGAGGAAGGCCCACCGAATCGCCAGGTGGCGTTACTGATCCACGGCTGGTCCAGCTCCTGGTACGCCATGTCACCGTTGATTGGGCTGATGAGCCAACGCTTTCGCGCGATCGCCGTTGACTTGCCTGGCTACGGGGCTTCTCCCCCCCTTCCGGAACGCGTGACGATCCCTGCCTACGCCGATTTGCTGGCCGATTTCGCCGAACGCGTGACTGATGGACCAGTCGTCATCGTCGGACACTCAATGGGCGGTATGATTGGCCTGACCATGGCCCTGCGCTACCCCGAACTGGTGGAGCGTATGGTGTTGATCGGCCCGACCATCAGCGGCCGCCTGTCCCAGTACATCAACCTGTTCATCTCTCCGATCACCATCCTGGAGCGCTTTGGGTTGGGCAGCTTGATCGTGTCCGCCTTTGAACGTGCGATGGTAGGTGTCTCCGACCGACTGATGCGCCCGGCTTCCTTTGCGGAACGCAGCGGGATCACCAGCGAGGAACACCTTCGCCTCCAAGCCGACGTTCGCCGGCCCGGCCAGGGCAGGGTGCGAGCTGAGTGTTTCTTCGCCATGCGCGAGAACGACTTGAGCGGTAGATTGGGTGAGATCCAGGCGCCCGCCCTTATTCTGTGGGGCGCAGAGGATAACACCGTTCCCTTGCGCGATGCTGGCGTAGTAGCCGACGAGTGGCCCGATTCTGACCTGCGTATCATTCCCAAGGCCGGTCACTGGCCTCACTTTGAGACGCCCGACACGGTACGTCGCCTGGTGGCCTCGTATCTCGGCCTGCCGCTGTTCAGTTCCGCGCTTCACACCCCCCTCGACGACGAGGAACTTGAACTAAGCCAGGAGATAGCCCAGTTCCTGGCCCACTCAGACCTGGGAAACGAGTTGAATATGGCCCAGCGCTCTCGGCTGGCGGCCCAGTTCAGGCAACGCACCTATCCCTCTGGCAGCCTGCTCGTCAGCACGGACGAAGTAGGCAACGAGCTGTACATCGTACGCACAGGCACAGTCGAAGTCTGGAGTAGCCAAGACCAACCTGGTCAGGAGGCAACACGGGCCCGACGCGTGGCAACCTATAGGCCGGGCCAGATGCTGGGCGAACTCGCCATGCTCGATCAGGGGCGGCGCAGTGCTGACCTAATTGCCGGCCCGGAGGGAGCCTCGGTATTGGCCTTGACTCGCGAACGGTTGCTGGCTCTGTGTGAGGATGACGCCGTGTTGTCCACTCGGCTGCTGTGGAATATCGCTGTATCAATGTCCCAACGTATGCGTTTCATCCAGTGGCAACTCCGCCGGTCTGCCCAGCGAGTTGCTCAGAGATAACGCTGTGTTTGGTTAGATCACCTCTCTGGCACCGTTCCCTCCGATTCCCACTCAAATCCCGAGTATACCGTCCTCAGATCTTATCATCTCAATAAGTGGGGAAAGATGGGGGTGTGGGGGGCGCCAATGCCGCCTCCAACACCCCCGCCCCCCGATTTATTGAGATGATTCCTCAGATCGAGGATGGTCTGATGGCATGATATCCTCCGCCCGTAATCACCTTGAGGATTGAGGGGCCAATCGAGGCAGTCTGACCAGGTGCATCGCACCCATAGAGGCCGAATGGGATAGCGCGGATTTGCAGAGTACGTTGACGTCCATGAAGCGTTCGGTTATAATAGTCCCGCTGCCTGCGCGGACGAGAAACAAGACAACTGGCACGATAACCTGTAGCAGCAGGGACGGCTGAGGCGCATGACAACACCTCGGAAGCACATCCGAACTGCCCTGAAATGGCTGACGCCTGGCATAGGGATCAAGCGGTGGCTGTTACTATTGGCCTGCGGCATAACACTGCTGGTCATGAGCTCCAGCGCGCTGCTCGGGTCCTACCCCCTGCCGGATCCCTTCCTCACTGTGGCTCTTCAGTTCCTCCCGGCTGGCCTTTGGGCTGGGTTTTTTGGATTGGCAGGCCTGGCCGCGATCGTAGGCGCCCTCTTTGGCCTCAACCGCGGGCTGCTCAGGCCCTTTGTCCAAACCGATCCCGAGACCCTGGTCAATGCCGTAGCCCGTTATCGCCAGCGGGAGCAAGGCCCCAGAATCGTCGCCATAGGCGGTGGTCACGGCCTATCCGTACTGCTGCGAGGACTCAAGCGGCACACCTCCAACATCACGGCCATTGTCACCGTTGCTGATGATGGCGGCAGTTCGGGAAGACTGCGACGAACACTGGGGGTGTTGCCTCCCGGGGATTTCCGCAACTGCATCGCGGCTTTGGCCGACGACGAGGCTCTGACAACCCAATTGTTCCAGTACCGTTTCGGCGGCGGCAATGGACTCGACGGCCACAGCTTTGGCAACCTGTTCATCACAGCTATGGCCGAGGTGACGGGAAGCTTTGAGCAGGCAATCCTAGAGTCCGAGCGGGTCTTGGCGATCCGTGGACGCGTCGTGCCCAGCACGCTCCAGGACGTAACGCTGATGGCCGATCTGCGGTCGGAGCCAGTGGGGGTGAGCCGCGTGACGGGCGAGTCGAGCATCACCGAAGCGGCCGGAGCGATCGAGCGGGTCTACCTGGAGCCCGACGACGCGCCCGCTTACCCGGAAGCGGTGCGAGCGCTGCTGGAAGCGGACATGATCGTGGCAGGGCCAGGCAGTCTCTATACCAGCGTCCTTCCCAACCTGCTCGTACCGGACGTGGAGAGGGCCACCCGAGCCAGCCGGGCCCTCAAGGTCTATGTCTCCAACGTAGCCACACAGTGTGGGGAGACGGACGCCTATACCGCCGGTGACCATATGGCCTCGCTCGAAGCCCACGTGGGTAGCGATCTCTTCTCAGTTATGCTGGTAAACGATAACATAGATGTGGACTTTGATCCCCCCCCGGGGGTCGAAATGGTGGCCCTAAACACGCCATCAAACATCAAATACCGAGTGGTCACCGCGGACCTGATTGACGAGTCCCGCCCGTGGCGGCACGACAGCCATAAGCTAGCACGAGCATTGCTACGTCTATTGGATGAGCAATGACCATCACATAATCGAAAGGAGCAAGAAAATGACAGTAAAAGTAGGCATCAACGGTTTCGGCCGCATCGGCCGACAGGTACTCAAGGCGATAAAGGAGAACTACCCAAGTGAGTTCGACGTCGTTGGCGTAAACGACCTCTTTGCGCCCGAGACAAACGCACACCTGTTCAAGTATGACTCCAACTTTGGCATCTATGACGGCGTCGTCGAGGTGGTCGAGGGAGACATCGTCGTGGATGGCGACCGCATCAA
>CAYUIS010000021.1:0-47465 GCA_964444825.1 uncultured Anaerolineales bacterium
ATCACCAGCACGTCGAGGGGGTCGCCGTCGTCGTGCAACGTCTGGGGGATAAAGCCATAGTCGCCGGGATAGTGCAATGAAGAAAAGAGCACTCGATCTAGCTTGACGAATCCCCCCTTCTCGTCGTATTCATATTTGTTGCGCGACTTTTTGGGGATTTCGACAACTACGTAGATAACCTTGGGCCAATCCGGCCCTGGAGGCAACTCACGCCACAGATTCATCGCTCTCCCTTCTTCCTTCATAGACCATAACCGCTAGACCTGAAACTTTTCTCCCAGTTCTGGTACCGAAACTCGCGGCGCTCCCAGCCTGTGCAATCCATCGCCCAATATCTGGGCCGGACCGGGGTCGCCGTGTATGACAAAGGCGTGCCGCAAGCCTGGGGCGATGGGCTTTGCCCACTCCAGCAACCCCTTCTGGTCGGCGTGAGCGCTGTAACCGTTGATCGCCTCGACGCGAGCCCGCAGCCGGTATTCCTCACCGAAAATCTTGACCACGTCCTGCCGCTCGACCAATCGCCGCCCCAAGGTGTACGGCGCCTGCCAACTGACGATCAGCACCAGATTGCGGGGATCGCCAATGTTGTGCTTGAGGTGATGCTGGATCCGTCCCGCCTCGCACATCCCCGACGCACTGATAATCACCGCCGACCCTTCGAGATTGTTGAGCGCCTTGGAATCCTCGACGTTGCGGATATACCTCAACTGCTCGAAGCCAAAGGGGTCTGGACGCCGTTCCTCGACCATGAACTCGCGCATCTCCTCGTCGTAACACTCGGGATGGAGCCGAAAGACCTCTGTCGCGTTGACCGCCAAGGGACTGTCCACGTAGATAGGCAGTTTGGGCAACTGCCCCGTGCTCGCCAACTGGTTTAGACTGTAGACGAGCTCCTGTGTCCGGCCTACAGAAAAGGCCGGGATCACCACTTTTCCCCCTCGCTTGTGCGTCTCAACGATCAGCTTTAGCAACTGCCGCTCTGCATCCTCGCGTGGCGCGTGCAGCCGGTCGCCGTAGGTAGACTCGATCAGAAGCACGTCGGCCGGCGGCGCGGGCGTAGGATCGCGCAGGATCGGCATGTCTTTGCGGCCCAGGTCGCCGCTAAAGAGCAACCGGGTCCGCCGCTGTCCCTCCTCGATCTCTAGCAGGACGATGGCCGAACCGAGAATGTGCCCCGCGTCCAGGAACGTGCACTGAACCCCTGGTGCGACCAACACGGGCCGGCCATAGCCCACGCTCACAAAATGCTCCAGGCTGGCGATCGCATCGGCTTGGGTGTAAACTGGTTTGATGGGCGGTTCCCCTTTGCGGGCGCGCTTCTTGTTCACGTATTCGGCATCCCGTTCGTGGATGTAGGCCGAGTCGCGCAGCATAGCCGAACACAGATCCCGCGTGGCAAAGGTGCAATAGATCGACCCCCCGAATCCACTACGAACCAGGTTGGGGATATTGCCAGAGTGATCAATGTGGGCATGCGACAGGATGAGCGCGTCCACGCTGGCCGCATCAAAGGGCAGATCACGGTTGCGCTCATAACTTTCCCGCCGCTTGCCCTGGAACAGACCACACTCTAGCAGAATACGGGTCCCATTGACCGAGATGAGATGCTGAGAACCGGTCACCGTCTGCGCTGCACCAAGAAAGTGAATCTCCATGGCTTGTCAACTCCACTCTATGCTACGAACCTGCCAACACCTCTAGGATCGCCTCACCGTATGTCTTCTGCCTCCAGGGCCCCCAACCCTCGATATTCTGCAATTCACTGATGGTGCGAGGATGCTGCTCCGCCAGCGCCCACAGGACCGCGTTGCCGATGATGACATCGGGATCGACCCCACGGTCGGCTGCCACTTGCTTGCGCCAGGCGCGCAACTCCTGAAAGCACGTCACTTCCGTTTCAGAATGGCGTGGCGGCGGCTGCGGAGGCTCTGGAAGCTCGCCCCCCGCCCCTCGCTTGATCGCCTTGAGGAGATCCTTAGCATACCGGCGTAGCTGAGCAGGCCTCATGCCATTCACGGAGGCCAGCTCCTCCAGGGTACGCGGCTGTGCTTCGGCCAGCGCCAGTAGTGTGCGATTGCCAAGCACCTTAAAATGCGGCTGGTCCCGACGACGGGCCACCCGGTCACGCCAGACGAAGAGCGCTTGCAGCACTGCCTGACCGCGTCCGTCCAGGTCGTGGGCGCCCTTGACGCGCCAGAAATCCTCGGGGTCAAAGGCGCGAAAAGACGGCTCGGAGGCCGCAACCTCATCAAATACCTCCCTGGCCTCCCGCATACGTCCGTGCTCTTTCAGGGTCTTGGCCTGCAGCCGGCGAAGGGGAAGCAGGTAGTGGGTATCCATAGCGGCATAGATCAGAGCTTCCGGGTCGAGCGGACGCCTGCCCCAGTTGTAGCGCTGATAACGTTTCTTGGTCCGCGCACCAAAGTGCTCTCTCAGGACATCACCCAGCCCCACGTGAGGCCAACCCAAGATTCGCGCTCCCCACATCGTGTCAAACAGGTTGGCGAAACGGAAATCGAAATCCCGCTTGAGACACACGACGTCATACTCGGCAGCGTGAAAGACCTTTTGTATTTCGGGATCGGCAAAGAACCCAGCCAGCAAAGACATATCCAGCCCTGCCAACGGATCGACAACATAGTCGGTATCAGGTACAGAGAACTGGATCAGACACACTTGCTCCCCGTACGCATACAGGGAATTGGATTCAGTATCCACCGCGACGACGGGCTCGCTGGCGAGAACCTCCAGCAGTTCCGCCAGTTGGGTGGGAGAGGCAACCACCTCAGGCAGTGACAGGTTGGCATAGTCTTGGATGTGGGGGAGGGAACGATTACTCATATCAGTCTGGTCAGGACCAATGTGGCCAGACCCAGGTAGATAAAGTAGCCACTGGTGTCAGTGATGGTTGTGACGAGAATGGGCGATCCCAGAGCCGGATCAATGCGCAGCATCTGCAAAACCAGAGGGACCAGGGCGCCAGCGGTACCCGCGCCGATCATATTCAGCAGGGTGGCCAGTCCTACGATGACTCCGAGCATAGGCGTGCCTTTCCACACCAGTGCGATCAGAGCGACCAGACAGCCGACGGCGATGCCATTAGCCAGCCCAATGAGAATCTCTCGACCGAGGGCCTGCAGCCCATCGCGGGGCTCAAGCTCCCCCAGGGCCAGCCCTCGCACGATTACGGTGAGGGTCTGCGTGCCAGCGCTACCGCTGACGCCAGCGACGATAGGGAAAAAGGCGGTTATGACTGCCACCTTGGCGATCGTGCCCTCGAACAGGCTCAACACGGTAGCAGACGCCAGAGCCGTACCCAGGTTGAGTACCAGCCACGGCAATCGGTTCCGCAATGCATCGGGGATGCGCCCATCCTCGGGGTGCTCCTCCAGCACCCCACCCAACCGATAGATGTCCTCCGTCGCCTCATCCTCCAACACCTCTACCAGGTCGTCGTGGGTGATCAGGCCCAGCAAGTGTCCCTCATCATCGACCACCGGCAGGGCCAGGAGATCATAGCGAGACATCAAACGGGCCGCTTCCTCCTGGTCGGCGTCGACCCGCACGTAGATGACGTCGCGGGCCATGATCTCTTCAACGCGGGTGTGCGGAGGGGCAACGACAAGTTGCCGCAGCGACACCACCCCCACCAAGTGGATATCCCTGTCAACGACAAACAGATAGTAGACCGTCTCGGTCTCTGGCCCAACGATGCGCAGGTGAGCGATGGCCTGCTCCGCCGTCATCTCCTTATGCAGGGTGATGTTGGCCGACGTCATCAGGCCGCCCGCGCTCTCGTCAGCGTGAACGAGCAGCGGGCGGACCTCTTCAGGTTCCTCCATCACGGCCAGAACCTCGTCCACCCGCTCCGGTGCAATGTCACCCAGAAGGTCCGCCGCCTCGTCCGGCTCCATTTCGTCCAGAATCTGGGCCAGCTCGTCTGTTTCGAGGCGTGCGGCAATCTCTGCTGCCTCTTCCTCCTCCAGTTCCTCCATGATGTCGGCCGAGTCCTCCGGATCAAGGCGAGGCAACAGTTGATCTTGCTCTATGGGGGGCAGGTCGCTGAAGAGCTCGGCCTGGTCAGGTGGCCGCAGCGCTTCGACCAAGGCCACGGCCTGGTTCCAGTCCTCCCTGGCCAGCGCATTCCGCACCTGATCGAGGATGGCATCCGCGTCTACGAGATCCATAACGTCCTCTCTTGACCCAAACCAGACAACCTGAATATTATCTCACGATGACAAGATATGTCAATGTGCGGCCCTTTTGCGCCATTTCTAATCATCCTCTAGCATCCCTCTTATGCTGTTCTTATGATCCTTGTGTACATTATTATCGACTGAAGGAAAAGACACGCTACAGTGTCTCAGTCGAAAATCAATTCCAATTGATGAGGAGGTGCACCAATGATTCTAAGACCAACTCGCAGATACAGGTCACCGTGGACAGAGATGCAGCGTTTGCAGCAGGACATAAACCGCCTGCTCAATGACGCACCGGCTGATATTCGCGGGTCCGGCGCTGCAGGGTACCCAGCTATGAACATCTGGACCCACCCGGAAGGAGCCATCGTCACCGCTGAGCTGCCCGGGATCAACCCTGAAGACATTGATATCTCGGTGCAGAACGACACGCTGACGCTCACGGGCAGCCGCCAGTCGAATGGCCTGCAGGAAGACGAGACCTACCATCGCCGCGAACGGCGCTATGGCCGGTTCACCCGCTCTTTCCAGTTGCCATTCCACGTCGAAGCGGGCAAGGTCGAGGCAGTGTTCGACAAGGGGATTCTCCAGGTTTCCCTGCCGCGCGCTGAGGCTGACAAGCCCAAGAAGATCACGGTGAAGGCAGGCTAGGCGGTTTATCATCCAGAAGGAGCTAATTGTCATGGCAAAGGATACTATGGATCTGCAGGTTAAAGAGACCGAGAAGCAAGAGATAGACGAGAGCGATGTTGAGCGCACCCGAGATTGCGTATGCTTTGTACCTCGGGTAGACATCTACGAGACGAACGACGCGATCTTTGTCGCGGCCGATATGCCTGGCGTGGATGAGACGTCAGTCGATATTACATTGGAGAACGACGTCCTGACCATCAATGGCTACGTCGAGCCCGTGGCGCCTGAAGGCTACCAGTTGGCCTACGCCGAGTACCGGGTCGGCGACTATGAGCGCAGGTTCACCCTGTCAAACAAAGTCGACCAGCAGCGAATTGAGGCCACGATAAAAGACGGCGTTCTCCGCCTCCACCTGCCCAAGGCCCACCCAACCACCAAGACGATCGCTGTTAAAGCAGGTTGACGAACATCGTTCACTGGTAGCCACTCAGCCAGGATGGTTTCTTCCCGTCATTGCGAGGAGCCGAAGCCGCGAGCGAAGCGTGGCGGTCAGCGACACTGTCCTGTACGGCCAGTACAGGACGAAGCAATCTCCACCTCGGGAATTGGAGATTGTTTCCCTTCGCTTCGCTCTGGGCAGGCTGCCGCAAAAAGCGCGGCTCGTAATGACAGGCTGAGCAGTTATGTTAACTGAAGAACTGGACAGACAGGAGGTGAAAAGCGATGACTCTTAATGATCTGATTCCATGGAGACGGAGAGAGAAGAACGTACCGGTCCGACGCGAAGAAGTGCATCCCACGGAAGCCCTGCAACGGAACATGAACGGGATGTTCGACGAGTTCTTCGAAGGGTTCGGTATCGCGCCGTTCCGAGCGTTCGACAAGACATGGGATGTTTTCAGCCCTCGGGTGGATGTGGTCGAGAGCGATGATGAGATCAAGATCGCCGCTGAATTGCCTGGTATGGATGCGCAGGATATCGACGTATCACTATCTAATGACGTACTCACCATCAGCGGCGAGAAGAAGGCGGAGGAAGAACACAAAGGGAGGAACTATTACCGTATGGAACGCTCCTACGGCTCCTTCCAGCGGTCGATCCCCTTACCATTGGAGGTGGAGGCGAACAAGGTCAATGCTGCCTTCAAGAACGGCGTACTAACCATCACCTTACCCAAGACGGCTGAGAGCAAAAGCAGGAAAAGCATCCCGATCAGGACTGAATAGGAGCCACCATCACGACATAGTAGGGGCAAAACGGACAAGTCTGTTTTGCCCCACCGTCGTTGTGAGGAGGTGAGTGCTCCTCTATGAGTTAGGGCGTTTCGCCACCTGGACTGGCCCACCTGAGGTCACACTGGCGTCATCACCATTGCCTCAGACGGGTATTCGATGTACACTATGCTCATCCGATTGCACGTTCAAGCGTACTGATCAGATTGGGTGGAGGCATATGGGCAAAGAGAGCATACCTAGGATCGGCGTGGCTTTCAGTGGCGGAGGCGTGAGAGGACTGGCCCACCTGGGCGTCCTCCAGGTGCTGGAGGAGGCTGAGGTTTCCGTTGACCTCGTCGCCGGAACCAGCATGGGTGGGCTTGTGGCCGGACTGTACGCCGCGGGCATCCCCCTACAGGAGCTGATAGCTTTCGGCACGAGGACCGGGATCATCGACCTCGCCTCACCCGAGCGAGGATGGCGCGGCCTGTTTGGCCACAAAAAGATGAGCACCCTCCTGGCCGATCTTTTGGGCAGCAAAGACATCACCTTCGAGGAACTGGATATCCCGGCCGCTGTGATCGCCGCTGACGTCGAACGGGGTGAATTGGTCGTTCTAGACCAGGGTCCTCTCATCCCGGCCCTGATGGCAACGTCGGCCGTTCCCATCGTCTTTGCGCCGGTGTACCACCAGGGACGTTGGCTCGTAGACGGCGGGGTGGTCAACAACTTTCCCGTGGACATTGTGCGCCACATGGGCGCCGATCGCGTCCTGGGCGTCAACGTCCCCCCCAGCGTCCGGCTCTCATTGGCAAGCGACGAGCAGGAAAAGGGATTGTCGCCGCGAGGGCTGCGTTTCTTTGGCAGCCGCACGCTGGATTGGAAACTGCCGTTTCTCATCGCCGAGGCCAGCGTCGACATCCCTATGCAGGTCGTGAACAAAACACGACTGGCCCTCTGCCCACCCGATGTATTGTTGGAGATCCACCTGCCAAACGTTGGGATCTTTACCAGTGACGACAACGCCCGGATAATCGAGGCTGGACGCCGAGTGGCGATGGACAACCGGGCCGAGTTGGTCCAATTGAGAGCAAAACCCCTGTCACCGCCCTGGCGGGGGCGTCTTCCATCTACGGTGGCCCGATTACGGCGCGCCTGGATAGCGTTTCAGGAGCCGGAATACGCGGCATATCCCCAACCGATCAACCTGGGAAACGACTAGCTGGGCTGTTGCCCGACATGAGCGCAAACAATGGGCAAGCAACCGTCCACAAAGGGGTATCGAGGCCACGTTCGAGCCGCGTATTGACGCGGCAGATGAAATCACTATAATACGCTACTTATGGAATTTGCTAGACCACCTTACCTGTATCTTCTGAGTTTGATACCGCTGGCAGTCCTCTTCCTGACCTGGGCCGGTTCGCAGCGCCGCGAGGCTCTGGCCAAATTAGGGCTTCCCTCTCTGATCGAAGCACTCAGCGCCAACGTAAGCCACCGCCGGCGACGCTGGAAGATGATCCTCTGGTTTGTGGCGCTAGTCGCCCTCATCTTGGCCCTGGCACGCCCCCTCTGGGGCACTCAGGTGACGGTCAAGGTCCAGGAAGGCGTAGAGATAATGACGGTACTTGACGTCTCCGCCAGTATGCTGGCCGAGGACATCAAACCCAACCGCTTGGCGCGGGCCAAGCTGACCATCGAGGAGTTGATGGATCACCTAGGAGGCAATGAGGTTGGACTGGTGATCTTTTCTGGGGCCGCTTTTGTCCAGTTCCCGATCACGGCGGACTTTTACACGGCGCGGGCGTTCCTAGAGGAGACTGGGCCGTCGTCCATCTCGCGGCCCGGTTCCGCGTTGGAAGAAGCGATCCAGGTGGCGCTGAATGGCTTTCCCGAGCAACGGGCCACGAGCCGCGTCGTTCTGCTCCTCACCGACGGTGAGGGGCACGAGGGCGACGCACTGGCGGCAGCCCAGGAGGCCGCCGCTCAGGGCGTTGTAATCCACGCCATCGGCTTTGGCTCTTCCGACGGCGAACCCATTCCGATCCGGGACGCGAATGGGAGCGTGGTAGGCTACAAGAAGAACGCCGAGGGAGAAACAGTACTCTCCCGCCTAGACGAAATCACGCTGCAGCGGATCGTCGCCGCAACCGGAGGGCTCTACTACCGCGCCAGCGCCGGAGGTGAGGAGATAGATGCCATCGTCGACGCTATCGCTACGTTGGAAACGAATGAGCAAGAAGGGCAGTTCGAAATACAGGGCGTGGAGCGTTTTGAGTGGTTCGCGGGTATCGCGATTCTAGCCCTGTCCGCCGAGATTCTCCTCCGCGACCGCAGACCAGAACCCAGATCGGGAGGACAGGCTGTTAAGGGATCTTAATAGGCATCTAACGCTCTTCTAATGTGGCTTTGGTATCATAGCTGGTTAGATGATTCAGACCGATCATCGAGTAATCTGGGAGGCCGTAATGGCTACGGAAACACCCGAACAAGAATCCCTAGAGTTTCGCGCCGAGGTCCAGCAGTTGCTCAACATCCTCGCCAACTCGCTCTACACCGAGCGCGAGATCTTTTTGCGGGAGTTGATCTCCAATGCATCCGACGCGCTGCACCGCATCCAGTTCGAGATGCTCACAGATCGCGACGTCCTGGACCCTGAGGCCGAGCTGGCGATTCGCCTGGATTTCGATGAGCAAGCCCGGACGCTGACCATCTCTGACACGGGCATCGGCATGACACGTGAAGAACTGATTGCCAACCTGGGCACCATCGCCCATTCCGGCGTGACAGCCTTCCTAGAGAGCCTGGCAGAGGGCCAGCGCCCAGGGGATCTCATTGGGCAGTTTGGCGTAGGTTTCTATTCTGTCTTTATGGTTGCCGAAGAGGTCGCAGTAACCACGCGCTCCTACCATCCTGACGCGCAGGCCTGGCGATGGACCTCGCGCGGTGACAGCCGGTTCACCCTCGGCATCGCCGACAAAGACGACCGAGGAACGACAATTGAGGTGAAGCTGAATGAGGATGCCAAGGAGTTCGCATCCGCCTGGCGGCTGGAACAGATCGTGAGAAAGCACTCCGATTACGTCGCGTTCCCCGTATACGTCAAGGACAACGTAGCCAATCGGCGGACCGCCCTCTGGCGCAAGTCGCCGCAAGATGTGGAGGAAGAGGAGTACGCTGACTTCTACCGGCAACTGACGCTCGACTTTGAGGAACCGTTGTTGCACATACACCTGATCGCCGATGCGCCGGTTGACATCCGCAGCGTCCTCTACGTGCCCCGCAAACTTGAGCGCGGTATTCTGAGCCCGCGCAGCGATCACGGTCTCAAGCTCTATTCGAAAAAGATCCTCATCCAGGAGTACAACAAGGACCTGCTTCCAGAGTACCTGCGCTTCGTAGAGGGAGTGGTGGATTCGGAGGACATCCCCCTCAATATCTCACGGGAAACGGTCCAGAGCAACCGGGCGATGAGGCAGATTCAAAAGGCGCTGACGAGCCGAGTGGTCAAGGCACTCCAGGAGCTTTCAGAAGATAAGCCCGAGGACTATGCCGTTTTCTGGGATCAGTTCGGCGCCTTTATCAAACAGGGGGTAGCCACCACTCCCCTTGATCACGAGAACCTGCTGCCCCTACTGCGATTCTACTCCTCCAAGTCCGGCGATGACCTGGTTTCCCTGAACAGCTACGTCGAGCGGATGGCTGGCGACCAGCAAGCCATCTTTTACATCCTGGGCGATGACCGCGCCTCTGTGGCCCATAGCCCGCATCTCGACTACTTTAGGACTCACGATGTTGAGGTGCTCTATCTGCTCGATCCCCTTGACGGATTCGTGATGCAAGCGCTGAGAGAGTACCAAGGCACGCCCTTCAACAACGTGGACGATCCGAGCCTGGAGTTGCCCGAGGCAGAACAGGAGGCGGAAGGCGAGGCCAGGGCAGAGGATGGCGTGGCCCAGGCCGCTTTTGACCAGGTGATCAGGCGCTTCAGGGGCGTACTGGGCGAACGGGTGACTGAGGTTCGCGAGTCAAAGCTACTCACCGATAGTCCGTGCCGTCTAGTCTCGCGCGAGGGTGGCCCCGAGAGAGAGTTGCAGCGAGTCCGGCGTCTGCTGGAGCGGGACTTTGAGACGCCAGCCAAGATCCTCGAAATCAACCGGCGGCACCCTCTGATTCAGAATCTGGCACATCTGACCACGACTGACCCTGACGCAGACGTGATCAATGCCGCTATCGAACAGCTCTTTGAGAACTTGTTGCTGCTGGAGGGGCTGCACCCCAATCCAGCGCACATGGTCCCTCGCATCCAAGCCCTATTGGAAGCTGCGACGCGGACAGAACACAGCACACAGTGACGATAGTTGGCAGACAGGGTATGAGAATACGACGTATCTTGCCATTTGCGGTTTCCGATGTGCGTCTTGTCCTGCTTGTGACCACCATCTCCCTGGCTCTGTCCGCCTGCGCGCCAGCAGTGGTCCGCCACAATGAGGTGGGCAACGAGCACTTTGGCGAGAGGGCATACGACGATGCCATCACTGAGTATCAACTGGCGCAGGTGGCCGAGCCCGACCTAGCGGAGCCATATTACAACGCCGCGAACGCCTACAACCGGATGAGCCAGCTTGACACCGCACTGGCACAGACAGAGCAAGCGCTCAAGACGGCCGACCCAGCGTTGGCAGCACAGGCATGGTATAATCTGGGCAATGCCTTTTTCGATGCTGAACAGTGGCCACAGGCTGTCGAAGCCTACAAAGAGGCGTTGCGACTAGAGCCCCATGATGTGGATGCCAAACATAACCTGGAATTGGCGCTACAGAGGCTACGGGAACAGGAACAACAACAACAACAACAACAGCAGCAGCAGCAGCAGCAGAACGACCAGCAGGAGCAAGACCAACAAGAGCAAGGAGAACAGAACGACCAAGCTGGAGCAACGCCGACGCCTGAGGGCCAATCGGCCTCTTCCGCAAGCCAGGAGGAGACGGAACAAGCGACTCCCCAGCCCTCCGGCGCACCGCAACAAGCCCAGGGTATGACAGAGGAACAGGCGATCCAACTCCTGGAGGCCCTGCTTAGCGATAGTCAGACTTTGCGAGAGCGCTTGCAGCAGATCCATCAGGCACCGGCACCCGCGCCAGCACAGGATTGGTGACCAGTGATAGACGGCATGGAGTAGACGGCGGACAGGGATGCATACACACGACGCATCACGCTACACCCAACACCTATTACGCATTGCGCACTACGGATTGCGGATTGCATATCACGTGTTGCGCTACGTGTCACCATTCTGTATCATACTGCTCGGGCTAGCCAATCCCGCTTACGCCCAGAATGACTTCACCTTCACCGCGTCAGTGGATCGAAACACCATCACCACCGATGACCTGCTCACATTGCAGTTGACGCTGACCGGAGCTTTTGACAACGCCAACCAACCACAGTTGCCCATGCTGGAAGGCTTTGCCGTCGTCGGCTCTAGCCAGTCCAGCCAGTTCAGCATCGTCAATGGCAAGACCTCGTCGCAGGTTGTCTTCACGTATCGTCTCCAACCAATCGGGACTGGCTCACTGATCATCCCCGCTATCCCGATCCAGATGGACGGTCAGACCTATCGGACCGAGCCCATCGGCGTCGAGGTGACGCAAGGAGCCTCACCTCAGGCTCAACAACCCGCCGGGGAAGCTCCTGCCGATACCTCCGCACCTGGCGAACTAAGCGGACAGAATATCTACGTCGAAGCCGAGGTGGACAATTCAAGCCCGGTGGTCGGGCAGCAGATCGTCTATCACTTCCGCTTCTATCAGGCCGTCAATCTGTTCAGTCAACCACAGCTAGATTGGCCGGATTTCACCGGTTTCCTGGGCTATGAACTCTCGCCCAATACCCAGTATTACCAACAGGCAGCCGGTAAACAGTACCTGGTCACCGAGGTGCGTCGGGCGTTGTTTCCAACCGCGGAGGGCAAGCTGACCATCGGTCCAGCAACACTAACTATCCCGGGGGACTTTTTCAACCGCGGAGTTCAACTCCAGACCCAGGAAGTGATGGTGAACGTGCACCCACTGCCCGATGAACCACCGCAGGATTTCGCCGGTGCCGTGGGGCAGTTCGAAATCGAGGCCTGGGTTGAGCCTGCCGAGGGCCGCGTCAACGAACCGGCAACTCTCTTTGTGCGTGTGTCCGGAGCTGGCAACGTCAGCACGCTTCCCGACCCTACCCAGGGCGTGGAGGAAATGCTGCCCGGCTGGCGGGTCTATGATCCGCAGGTCACCACCGATGTGGGCCAGGATGGAGACGCCATCCGGGGCGAAAAACTGTTCGAGCGCCCACTCGTCCCCAAGACCGACGGCGATCTGACCATTCCCCCCCTGGCATTGAGCTTCTTTGACCCAGGGGCGGGCACGTACCACCGTGTGGAGACGGAGCCACTGGTGGTCCGTGTGGCGCCGGGCGAAGCGCAGACCCCCGGTCCGGTCATCATCGGCACCGGCAAGCAAGACGTGGTTGTGCTGGCGAGCGACATCCGACACATCAAGTCCGCGCCACCAGCATTGGTGACCAACCGCACATCGTTGTTAGCACAGCCTCTCTACTGGTTGGGATGGGGAATGCCGCTCCTGACCGTGGCTGCCACCTGGCTGTGGGACCGGCGGCGGCAGCACCTGGCCCACGATATCGCCTACGCCCGCGCTCAGCGTGCGCGGCGCCAGGCCCGCCAGCGGCTGTCCGAAGCTCGCAAGCTAGTCAGAACTGGCAAAAGCGAGGACGTGATATACGCGACCGTCGCACGCGCTGTGACCACATATCTGGGCGACAAGCTCGACCTTTCTGCAGCAGGCTTGATACGTGACACCATCGAACAGGCCCTGTCAACGTCCTCCGTGCCTGACGAAGTGATAGACCGTGTGCTGGCCTGTCTGGATTGGGCGGACTCGGGTCGCTTTGCGCCTGTGGCAGCCGGACGGAAGGCCAGCGACCTGGTTCAGGAAGCTGAGGAGATAATCACCCGGTTGGAGGAGAACATAACTTGACCTTGATCAAACTACTTATCAGGAAGGAGAAGCTATGATTGACGTCACTGATCTAACCAAATCGTACGGGCCCATCGAGGCGCTAGGTGGGATCACCTTTCATATCGACCCGGGAGAAATCGTCGGGCTGCTGGGACCCAATGGCGCTGGCAAGACGACCACCATCAAAATCTTGACCGGCTATCTGCATCCCGACGAGGGCGCCGTAACCGTAAATGGATTGGATGTGCTGACCAATACCCGCGAGGTACAGGCACAGATTGGCTACCTGCCAGAGAGCGCTCCGCTATATCCTGAACTCTCGGTGCAAGCATATCTCAAGATGATCGCTGAGCTGCGAGAGATTCCCGAGAAAGATCAGCTTGCCCGAATCTCGGACGCTGTCTATGCCACTGGCCTGGTCGATCACGTGATCCGCCCTATTGGTCAACTGAGTAAGGGATTCCGCCAGCGGGTGGGGTTGGCCCAGGCCATCATCCACAAACCGAGACTGCTGATTCTGGACGAGCCGACCATTGGATTAGATCCTACCCAGATCGTCGAGATCCGCCGCCTAATCCGCCGCCTGGCCGCACACAGCACGATTCTTTTTTCCACGCACATCCTATCAGAAGTCGAGGTACTGTGCGACCGGGTCATTATCCTGATCAACGGTCAAATCAGGGCAGATGCCCGACTCTCAGAGTTGGCCAGTACATCTGATGCGATCCTGATCCTACAAGAAACACCGTCCGGCGCGGACCAAGCGCTGCGCACGCTGAGCGGCGTAAGCGAGGTTGAGACAGGCAGCACGCCTGAGGGCTATCCCACCTACCGTATTCTGAGTCAAAGGGATAGGACCGACGGAGCCGATCTCTGTCCGGCGATCTACGATCTGGCAAAGCAGAAAGGATGGGCACTCCGCGAGCTGCGGCGGGACGTCCGCACGCTGGAGACGATCTTTAACGAGTTGGCGACAGGGCATGAGGTGCAACCGTGAACACAAAAATGAAGCAATCACTATCCATCACGCGCAAAGAGCTGGCGGGGTACTTTGGCTCTCCGATGGCCCTCATCTTTGTGGGTGCGTTCTTGGCGGTCACCCTGTTCTCTTTCTTCTGGGTGGATACGTTTTTCGCCCGTGGCATCGCCGACATCCGACCGCTCTTTCGCTGGATGCCGTTGCTGATGATATTCCTGGTGGCGGCACTGACGATGCGCCAATGGAGCGAGGAACAGCGTTCCGGGACGCTTGAGGTGCTGCTCACGCTGCCCGTCTCCCCCATCCATCTCGTAGTAGGCAAGTTCCTGGCTGTAATGGCGTTGGTCATCGTTGCCCTGGCACTGACCCTCTTCCTGCCCATCACCATCTCAATGCTGGGCCCCCTCGACTGGGGGCCGGTCTTGGGCGGTTATCTGGCCGCGATCCTGCTAGCCGCGGCCTACGCCGCTATCGGGCTGTTTGTCTCTTCCCGCACCGACAACCAAATCGTCGCCCTGATCCTGACGGTCTTGTTGTGTCTGCTGTTCTACCTGGCTGGCTCGGAAGGCGTGACCGAGTTCGTCGGAGACCGCTTCAGTGAAATCCTGCGCGCCATCGGTTCGGGCAGTCGATTCGAATCCATCCAGCGCGGTGTGATCGACCTTCGCGATCTGGTCTACTATCTTTCTCTCACCGGGGTGTTCCTGACCCTCAACGTATTGGCACTCGATAGCAAAAAGTGGAGCACGGGTGAGCGCACGCAGCCATACCGCCTCGGGATAACACTGACCACGGTCCTGGTGGCGCTGAACCTGGTGCTCGTAAACGTTTGGGGCTTCCCCCTGCGCGGCCTGCGACTCGATCTTACGGCACAAAGGGAGTACACCCTCTCTCAGACCACCCGTGATCTGCTGAGCAATCTGCAGGAGCCATTGCTGATCCGGGGATACTTTAGCGAAAAGACCCATCCGCTGCTGGCCCCGCTGGTCCCCAGCATCCGAGATATGCTAAAGGAGTACGAGGTGGCCTCGGGCGGCATGGTACAACTGGAGATCATCGACCCGGCCAAGGACCCCGATATCGAGGCCGAAGCCAACCAGACATATGGCATCCGGCCCTATCCTTTCCAGATAGCCGGACGCTACGAGACCTCGATCGTCAACGCCTATTTTAATGTCCTGATCCGCTATGGAGATCAGAACGTGGTCCTCGGTTTTCAAGACCTTATAGAGGTCGAAGCGGGCCGTGACAGCGTCGACGTGCGCCTCCGTAATCTAGAGTACGACCTGACCAGCTCGATCAAGAAAGCGGTCTATGGTTTCCAGAGTGTGGAGGCCGTGCTGGCTGCCCTTGAGACGCCAGCCGAGCTAACGTTGTATGTCACGCAGGACACGTTACCTGAATGGCTAGCCGACGTCCCTCAAACCATCGAACAGGTCGCCCGGGATATTGCCGACGAGTCAGGCGGCAAGTTCACATATGCCGTGGTGGATCCAGACGCGCCAGGCAGCCCCATCACGCGGCAGGAGTTGTATGATCTCTACGGACTACAACCCTTTGCTGTCTCACTATTCTCCCCGGAGAGCTATTACTTTCACATGATCCTGGAGGCCGGTGACCAGGCCCAGGTAGTATATCCCTCCGGTGAAATGGCCGAGGCGGACGTGCGCACGGCCATCGAATCAGTCCTCAAGCGCGTATCATCCGGCTTCCTTCAGGTAGTTGGTCTTTGGATGCCCCCAGCAGAGCCGACACAGGACATGTTCGGCCAGATGCAGCAGCCCCTTTCCAGTTGGCGAGAACTGCAGGATTCCCTGACCCAGGAATATGAGGTCCGCTCCGTGGATCTGAGTACCGGGCAGGTACCAGGAGACGTGGACGTATTGATCATCGTGGCGCCTCAGGGTATGACAGACAAGGAGCGCTTTGCCATCGACCAATACCTGATGCGCGGCGGGTCGATTTTGGTGGCCGGCGGGAACTATGGCATCACCATCGATCAGTTCGCGGGCGGACTAGGCCTCAAGCCGCTTGAAGATGGCCTCCAGGAGATGCTGGACAGCTACGGCATTCTGGTGGAGGAATCCCTGGTTATGGATCCGCTCAACGAACCTTTCCCAGTGCAAGTTGCCCGGCAGGTGGGTGGTCTCCAGGTCCAAGAGATCCAGGCCATTGACTACCCCTTCTTTGTGGCGGTCTGGCCCGATGGTATGGCATCAGACAGCCCTATCGTCTCCAACCTCCCCGCCGTAACGCTGAACTGGACCTCCCCGATCACAATTGACGAAGCGAAGAACGCCGAGCGCCAGGTTACGGAATTGCTCAAGTCCAGCCCAGATTCCTGGACCCAGGCCGACACCAATATCCAGCCCGACTTTGATACATACCCGGACTTGGGCTTCCCGGCGGGAGAAAAGAACCAGTCCTACACGTTGGCCGTCTCTGTCCAAGGCGTGTTTGAGAGCTACTTTAAGGACAAACCCTCTCCCTTCGGTGCAGATGCGTTTGCGGAGGATGCTGGTGAGGCAGACCCAGCTCAGGAGCCCATCGCCGGGACCATCGAGGCCTCCCCAGAGACAGCCCGCCTGATCGTTGTCGGCAGCGCAGAGTTCGTGGATGACGTCGTGTTTGATATCTCCTCCCGCCTCACCCGCGACCGCTATCTCAACAGTCTGAAACTGATCCAGAACGCGGTAGCCTGGTCTACAGAGGATCTGGAACTGCTCAACATCCGCTCCCGGGGGACGTTCGCGCGGATGCTCGCGCCAATGACAGAGCGTGAACAGTCGTTCTGGGAGGGGGCAAACTATGTCGCCGCCCTGCTGGCGCTAGCCGTCATCGGCGTTGTGTGGAACACACAACGCAAGAATGAACAACCAATGGAATTGTTGTTGCCACAGGCTGACTCAGCGCCAGCCCAAGGGGCAGAACAAGAGGTGGAACAATGACCAAACGACACAATCAAATCCTGGCCGGCCTCCTAGTCATCCAGACTATCCTGAGCGTCGTCGTCTTCTGGCCAAGGCCGACATCGGCCGTCGAAAGCGAGCCCCTCTTCCCTGCCCTCGTGAATGGGAACGGGGCCAGTGATATCGTTGCTCTGACCATCACTGACAGTGAGGGTAATACAACCACGTTGCGGCGAGTCACGGGGAATTGGGTATTGCCCGATGCCGATGACTATCCAGCTCAGGAGAGCAAGATCACGCCGCTACTGGAGAAAATCGTGGCACTCGACACGAGCCGTCTGGTAACCCGCACCGATACGAGCCACAAGAGGCTCCAGGTGGACGTGGATGACTTTGTGCGTCGTATCGAGTTCGAGACAGTCGAAGGAGCGAAGCACACGCTCTATCTGGGCTCCTCGCCTCAGTACGGCGCTACCCACTTCCGATTGGATGACCAGAGCGAGACCTTCTTGACCAACGAGATCACCTCCTGGGACGCAAACGGTACACCCTCCTCCTGGGTAGATACTACCTACCTGAATATACCCCAGGATCAGGTCACCAAATGGACGCTGGAGAACGCTAGCGGCATTTTCATCTTCACCAAGGCCGAGGAGGGCAACTGGACGATGGACGGACTGGCAGAAGACGAAACGCTGGCAGAGACAGGGGTTACCGCCGCGCTTCGGCAGGCCGTGTTCCTCAATCTGACCATACCCTTGGGTACGGAAGAGCTGGCAACCTACGGGATGGACGAACCCAAAGCTGTGGCCACGATCGAGACAGCCGACCAGGTGGTCACTTTGCGCGTCGGAGCCCAGAATCCCGACGACAACAGCTATACGGTCATCTCGTCCGAGTCTCCCTTCTACGTGCAAGTGTCCGAGTTCAGCGTGCGAAACCTGGTAGAGAACACACGTGACGATTTCCTCGAGGTGCCGCCCACACCGACGCCTGAGGAAACCACCGACGCGGAATAGCCAGTCTGCTTTGGAGAACGAGAGGACACGCATCACGGCGGAGGACGTGAAAGACAGGAGCTTTTTCCAGGAATTCCATTTTGCACGTCACGCATCTGCTGGCACACCTATGATGAAAAGACGAACCACTTTTGTCGCAGTCCTGCTTCTCGCGTTGGCGGGATGTGCATCCCAGACCACCTCTGGGGCGCCAGTGGCGGAGGCTAACCAACTCTATCAGATGGGGCGATTTTCTGAAGCCGCTGCCGAGTACCAAGCGCTGGTGGACGCCGGAATAGAGGATGGGACGGTATACTATAACCTGGGCAACGCTCATTTCAAGAATGGGGACCTGGGCCGCGCGATTCTCAACTATCGCCGTGGGCAGCGACTGCTGCCCCGCGATCCAGACGTAGCCGCCAACCTCGAACTAGCTCGCGCCCAGACCATCGATCGTCTAGAGGTCGGTGATGGTGACACACTGGTGTCTCTTGCACGACGCGTGCTCATAGAATGGACGACACTGGACGAAGTCACCGCCATCACAATGGGGCTGTGGGTGGCGCTGTGTACTCTGACCGTGGCTGCGATTCTCTGGCCAGGCGGTCGCCGGGCGTTACGCTATGGGATTGGCGTGATAGCAGTGCTGTGTTTTTTGGGGTTGCTCTCTGCTGGTATCCGTCTGGCGGAGGCACGCGGCAGTAGCCCAGCCGTTGTCATAGTGCCAAGTGTGGAAGTACGCAGCGGCCCCGGTGTGGATTACCTCACCGAATTCTCGCTGCACGCCGGAGCGGAGATCCATGTGATCGAGGAACGCGACAAGTGGGTGCGTATTGCTCTCCCGGGAGGACTTCAGGGCTGGGCATCAAGTGAAGCAGTGGAGAAGCTATGAAGAGAACAATTCAAGAGATCAACGAACAGGTACGACAGGAAGCTGTCTTTGTCCAGGATTTACTGGCAGAGATCAGAAAGGTCATTGTCGGGCAGGATCGACTGATTCAACGGTTGTTGATCGGACTGCTGGCCGACGGCCATGTCCTCATCGAAGGCGTGCCCGGGCTGGCCAAGACGCTGGCCGTCAAGACGCTCTCCGAAGCTATCCAGGCCAGCTTCCGGCGCATCCAGTTCACGCCCGATCTACTGCCCGCCGACCTCGTCGGTACGCAGATCTACAACCCACGCACCGGCGAGTTCACTTCACGCCCGGGGCCGATATTCGCCAACCTGATCCTAGCTGACGAAATCAACCGTGCCCCACCCAAAGTGCAGAGTGCGCTGCTGGAGGCAATGCAGGAGCGCCAGGTGACCATCGGCGATGCGACTTATCCGCTGGATGCGCCATTCCTGGTTCTGGCGACGCAGAATCCGATCGAACAGGAGGGGACTTATCCCCTCCCTGAGGCACAGGTCGACCGCTTTATGCTCAAGGTGGTGATCACCTACCCAAACCGGGACGAAGAGCGGGAGATCCTGCGGCGCATGACAGGCCAGCCAATTCCACCGGTGGACCCCGTGATCACGCCGGCCCAGATTCTGCACGCCCGTGACGTCGCGCGCGGTATTTACATAGACCCGAAAATCCAGGAATACGTGCTCGATCTCGTATTCGCTACCCGCGAGCCGGAGGGCCACGAACTGGCCGATCTGCGCCAGTTGATCGCCTACGGCGCATCACCCCGGGCCACGATCTACCTGATTACCGCTGCCAAGGCTCACGCCTTTCTGCAGGGACGCGGCTACGTGACCCCGGACGACGTGAAGCAGGTGGCTACAGATGTGCTGCAACACCGCATCATCGTCAGCTACGAAGCCGAGGCCGAGGAAATTGGGAGCGCCGACCTGGTGCAACAGATCCTGGATCACGTAGAGGTGCCATAGTTTGCTGTCGCCTGAGATCATCCACACCATCCGCCACATTGAGATCCGCACACGCCATCTGGTAAACGACAGCTTTGCTGGAGAGTATCAGGCGATTTTCAAAGGGCGGGGGATGGAATTCGACGAGGTGCGTGAATACCAGCCCGGCGACGAGGTACGATCCATTGACTGGAACGTCACGGCGCGTATGGGCACGCCATTCGTCAAGCGCTACGTCGAAGAGCGCGAATTAACGGTGATGTTGGCCTTCGATGCCAGCGCGTCAGGCCTATTCGGTACTGCGGAACGCTTCAAGCGCGAGCTGGCTGCTGAGCTGGGAGCGGTGCTCGCTTTCTCAGCGATCACCAACAACGACAAAGTGGGATTGCTGTCCTTCACCGACCAGATCGAACTGCACATTCCTCCGCGTAAGGGGCGGCGTCATGTCCTGCGTCTCATCCGTGATTTGCTGGCGTTCCAACCGGTAGGGAGTGGCACCGACATCACCCTAGCCCTCGACCACCTGAACCACACGCTCAAACGACGGGCCATCGTCTTTCTCATCTCCGACTTCCTACTGCCTTACGATCGCGCCGACTTTTCGCGGGACTATGGGCGCGCGTTGATGATCACAAACCGTCGTCACGACCTGGTTGCAGTTTCCATCACTGACCCCCGCGAAATCGCATGGCCTGACGTAGGGCTGGCTGTGCTGGAGGATGCAGAGACTGGAAGTCGGCTGTGGGTGGACAGCGGCAGCCCGACGTGGCGACAGGCTTTCGCCAGGGAGACAGTCGCACGACACGCCACGCGCGACGAGGCTTTCAGCAGAGCCCAAGTGGATCACATCAAGGTCACCGTGGGTGAAGACTATGCCGAGCCACTGCTGGCCTTCTTCAAAGCCCGCGCCCATCGTTGGCGACGGTGAGGCGCATCACAAATCTCGCGAATTCACACGCATGCCAGTCGCGTCGAACAGGAAAGCCAAACCCATCGTGGCAAAATTACCTGCAGTCGTATGCCTAGTTTGTCTACTTGTGTTTCCCGCCATCCAGGTCCTGGCACAGGACCCGGTCATAGCCTTCTGGGAAACCGATGAACCGCCCGAGGGAGGCTGGACGGTAGGTGATCCGATACCGCTGCGGCTGCAGGCCATCCACACCGCTGACTCTGAGGTTGTACTGCCAGAACTGCCTGAGCAGTGGGGCGCGTTCGAAATACTGGATCAGTCGCTGCTGGATCCCGTAACAAATGTGGACGGTAGCGTCAGCGCTACCCGCAAAGTCAGCGCCGTGCTATGGGCACCGGGTGAGCACGAGACCCCGCCGCTCACCGTCCGGTATCGGGATGCCGACGGCGAGCTCCACCAGGCGCCTGTCGCTCCCATCTCGATCACCGTCGTCAGCGTACTGCCACAGGGCAACGAAGGAAGCAGCGGTATAGAGGAGCGCGACCTCAAGCCCCAGGCATCACTCCCCAGCCCCCCCCTGTGGCCATGGGTCCTCGGGGGTATATTCATCGCCACGCTGTTGTTCTTCGTGGGACGATGGCTATTCCGCCAGCTACGACGGCGCAGAGGGATTGAGCCTGCAACTTCAGAACCGGCGGACGACCGCTTTCCAGAAGAGATTGCTTACAAAGAGCTAGACCGCATATCGGCACTGAATCTGCCTGCTCAAAGCGAGTTCAAGCACCACTACACCCTTGTCACCGCCTGTATGCGCACATATCTCGAAGGTATATACGGTATCCCGGCTATGGATCAAACCACCAGCGAACTCATGGCTGCATTGCGCCGCACACGGGTGGACGGCGAGGCAACCAGACGATTGGGCGCTCTGCTCGAGGAGGCGGATCTGATAAAGTTCGCCAAACTTGTTCCATCCATTGAGCAAGCCTTTGCCTCGGTCCTTCAGGCTCGAGACCTGGTAGACATCACCAAACCCCATCGCACGCCAGCGGACGAGTCACATGAAGAGATCGTGAAGGCTACTGTGGACAACGCATAGTATGCTCCGATTCGCACACCCCTGGATTCTGCTAGGCCTGGCCATCGTTCCCGCGCTGGCCTGGTGGCTGTGGAGCAGGGAACGCTCAACCACGCTCCAGTACTCTGATCTGCGCCTTGTACGTGGTTTGCCCAGGTCTACGAGACTGCAGGTGCGCTGGTTGCCCAGCGCTCTGAGGCTGTTGGTATTGGCACTTCTGGTCATAGCAGCAGCCCGTCCCCAGGCCAGCCGTCAGACGGAGATCGTTCGTGGCGAGGGCGTGGATATCATCCTGGCATTGGATATCTCTGGGAGCATGGCGGCGCTGGACTTTGAGCCGGAGAATCGATTGGAAGCCGCCAAGCAGGTCATCAAGACGTTCATTGAGGAGCGGCGCTACGATCGGATCGGGTTAGTGGTCTTTGCCCAGGAGGCCTTCAGCCAATCGCCTCCCACCTTTGACTACGATGTGTTGCGCCAATTGCTCGACGAGATAGCGCTGGCACCTGACCTGGGACTGGACGACGGTACCGCCATCGGTATGGGACTGGTCCAGGCTGCTGGGATGCTCCAAGAGAGCGACGCCAAGAGCCGCGTCATCATTTTGCTCACCGATGGCGTCAACAACGCTGG
Organism: uncultured Anaerolineales bacterium; assembly: GCA_964444825.1. Taxonomy (GTDB): domain Bacteria; phylum Chloroflexota; class Anaerolineae; order B4-G1; family B4-G1; genus CAYUIS01. The sequence goes on from CAYUIS010000021.1 coordinate 22,431, forward strand.
GCAGATCGACCCACTGACCGCCGCCCAGGCCGCCGCCGCGTTGGACATCAAGGTGTACACGATCGGTATGGGACGACCGGGTCAGGTGCCCTTCCCTGTTAACGACCCACTGTTCGGTCGGACGACGCGTTTGATCGAGAGCGAAATCGACGAGGATACATTGCAGCGTATCGCCGAAACGACCAATGCGACATACTTCCGGGCTACGGACACATCAGGGTTGCACCAGATCTATGAGGAGATCAACCGAATGGAGAAATCCGAAGTAGAGCTACAGGTATTCACCCGGTATAAGGAGCTGGCGGGATGGGTACTGTTCCCAGCATTGGGGTTACTGGTAATAGATATGGTTCTCCGGTATACTTGGTTCCGCACGTTGCCATAGCGCGTCCGGCGCATGCAAGGGTTGAGATGCGCTGGCGCTGTTTGAAAGGAGAGCGCGTATGAAAAGGCAGTTCGATTTCCTGCTGACTAACGGCACTGTTGTCACAGGAGAGGGCATAAGACACGCCGACGTGGGTGTGAAAGGTGAGGTCATCGCTGCGGTGGAACCAAACCTGCCCGGAGGGACCGCCCACGAAGTGATCGACGTCACCGGCAGGTTCATCTTTCCTGGCGTGATCGACGCCCACGTTCACCCGGTCTACCTCGACAGCGTGGAGGATTGCTCGCGCATCGCCGCTTACGGTGGCACCACCACGCTGCTACACTTTGCCTACGCTCGGACTGGCGACAGCCTGCTCCAGAAAGTGGAAGAGATGCTGGAGGACGGCCTGGCCCATTCGCTGCTCGACTTTGGGCTGCACGGAGGCATGTTCGAGGCTCCCAAGCAGGTGCCAGAGATCCCCCAAGTGATGGCATTGGGCGTGCGCACTTTCAAATTCTTCTTGACCTACCTAAAGCAAGGCTGGTACACGGATGACTACCAACTGATCAAGGGTATGGACATCCTGGCGGAGCACGGCGGGATGGCGATGGTCCACGCCGAGAACGGCGGCGCGATCGACTACCTGGAGGACAAGTACCTTAAAGGCCCGCAGGCATCTGCCAGCCTTTTCAATACTTCTCGCCCGGCCGTATTGGAGGAAGAGGCAGTTTTTCGCGCCATCTGTATGGCCGAGATCACGGGCTGTCCGCTGTACATACCCCACGTCACGGCCGCCCGATCGCTGCGACCAATCCGACGCGCTCAGGCCGAGGGGCTGCCCGTCTTTGCCGAGACGTGCCCCCAGTATCTCACGTTGACGCAGGACATCATCGAGGAACGCGGCGCGCTGGCCAAGATCGGCCCGCCGATCCGCACCGCCGACGATAGGGCGGCGCTGTGGGAAGCATTAGCCGACGGAACGCTCCACACAGTAGCCTCGGACCACGCCCCCAAGAAGAAGGACGTCCAGGGTGACTTTTTGGAACAATCCTTCGGATCACCTCAGATCGAGACAGTGCTGCCGCTGACCTATGACGGTGGCGTCAACCGGGGACGGATCAGTGCCGTACGGATGGTGCAGGTGCTATGCGAGAACCCTGCCCGCATCTTTGGCCTGTACCCCAAGAAGGGTACGATCGCCGTCGGCTCCGACGCAGACCTGGTGGTTTTTGACCCGACCCGGGAGTTCACCATCCAGGCCGACAACCAGCATACCCACGCGGGGTATACCCTTTACGAAGGACACACGGTGCTGGGCTGGCCAGAGATGTCCTTCCAGCGCGGACGCCGGGTCTTGTGGCAGGGTGACATCGTGGCCGAGCCAGGCCAAGGGCAGTTCCTGCCCACGCTCGAATCATCGACAGTGCCGCTGGGCTCGCGCCGGTAAGACACGCATATACCCAGGATGGAGGTCTAGATTGGAAACGAGGCTGGTAACCGGCAACGAGGCCCTGGCGCTGGGCGCGTTGCGCGCCGGAGTCAAGGTAGTGACTGGCTACCCGCGTACGCCGTCTTCTGGAGCCCTGGACAATTTGCTGACCATAGACGTCGGGAATGGCAGACACGTGGAGTGGCGCATCAGGGAAACTCACACAACCCAGACCTACAACGGTGTCTAGGAGGATGATTGAGCATTTCCAGGCTGCTCCGTGCCAGCAACTGCGCATGCAGAGGACAGCAAGAGCAGCCCAAACCCGACCATACAGGTGACCAAGCCCCAGCCCACCCCCAAATGAACGCCATACAGTGCATCAGTCAGGGGACAGAGTAGCGCGTACTGCCACCCCGCCAGCGCACCACCGGCGAAGGCCAGGAGTAGGATCAGAACGTCTCGAACACGTCGAGGTAGCTGCCGTGCCAATGGGGTCGACAGCGAGAGCACCGATCCCACGAGCAAGAGCACCAGGTGCCCCATATACTGAGGATCAAGGGTGAGAGGGGAGCGTGTGGAGAGCGCGTGACGCACACCTTCGATCACAGGATAGGGTAGGATTGCGGCAAGCAGCACAGCGACGGCCAACAGAGGCACAATCAACCACACCACACGCATGGTGGATTGACTGGCAAAGATCCCCAGCAGGATAAAAGCCACCACCAATGGGATGTAGAAAAGTGACCTATAGATCGCTACCACCCCACCCTGGACCTGCGGGAAGAATTTGGCAAACTCTGCCAACTCGAAGCCGGTCACGCTCAGAGCGGCTGTCTTGTGAGGGAACCAGGGACCAAAGTAGCCTACGAAAACGAGAACGAGGCCCAATAGACGAAGCCGACGATCTGCAACCCGCAATCCGAGATCAGCAATCACAATTCAGTCGTTCCAGTCGGGCCGCAGCTCAGAGATGTATCTAAAAATCTCAGGCTCCTCCTCAAAGACGTCCACCTTGCCCCAAGGTAGTTCCGCGAACAGGGGAGCGAGGGGCGCACTAGCCGGTGGTCTGACCTTTGTCGGTACAGCAGCAGGCGCAGACCGCATTGGTCGCCGCTTGCGAATGCGCTCCCGCAAGACACGCCCATCTCTCGAAACGAAACCGGCATAGACGCCATCGCGGGTATACACCTCTTGGTCATCGAGCCAGCCGATCAAGTCCCCGGTTGTATCGTACAGACAACGAACCCCTTCATCAAGTAAGGCAACCCAGTCCCCGGCCGTTGAGTAGATATACCTCATAATGCCATTCGCCTTTCAGCAATTATCAAGAAACCCCTACCATTTTATCACGCATTTGCAAGTCCGTCGAGTGTATCCAAGAGCTGGCGAGCGGCTTTTTTCCACGTGAACCGAGCCGCCTGGGAACGCCCTCGCGCGATCATGTCCCGCTGCAGGCCGACGTCCTGCAGCACACGCGCCATTGCCTCAGCTATACTACCAGTATCGAGCGGATCCACCAACAGCGCCGCGTCACCGGCGACCTCTGGCAGCGAAGAAACATTCGAGCAGACGACAGGCGTGCCACACGCCATTGCCTCCAGCACCGGGAGTCCAAAGCCTTCGTACAACGAGGGAAAGGCAAAGAGCGCGGCGTTGCGGTACAGTGCCGGCAGATCTGCTTCGTCCACAAAGCCCAGGATACGCACACGGTCCCCGTGCCTCTCGGCCTCGGCAAAGATATCCTCATACAGCCAACCACGGCCGCCAGCCAGGACAAGTTGTCTGTCCGCAAAGTTGTGGGTCTGCAACTGAGCGAACGCCTGTATCAAGCGAACATAGTTTTTGCGCGGCTGGATGGTGCCAACGCTGAGGACATAGGACCCGGCAGTCAGACCATACCGGGCGCGGAGGCGTTCGCTCTCCTCCGGTTCCTTCCCTTCACTGAAACGGGGATCCACGCCACTGTAGAGTACTTGCACCTTTCCCGCCGGTGTTCCCAGGTGAGCGATCAGATCCGAGCGCGTGGCCTCCGAATCTGCCAACACCCAGTCCGCGCGGACCACTGAGCGCGACACTGACTGCTCCAGATAGCGCACTAGCTTGGGGACAAAGTGCTCGGGATGGTGCAGATAGGATAGATCGTGCACTGTCAGCAGCGTTCGAGTGGTACGTCGTGTAGGTGGTAGAACAAAATCGGGGGAGTAGAACACATCCAGAGGGCCAGTGAACGCCTCGACCGGTACAGGCAAGCGCAACCGGTGCCACAGTCGAGCCATCCAATCGTCACTGAGGGGGAGGGTACGGAAACGAACATCGGAACATCGCCCTCTGCTTCTCACTGACCGCAGCTTCTCGGACTCGCGCTTCCACCGGTCATCATCCAGCCCACCGGTGGCGGCAAAGATAATGTATTCGTGATTGCTCTCCAACGCGATCAACGCCGTGATCAGCTCGCGGGCGTAACGGCCGATACCGGCGTGCTGTCGCGCTGCAGCGGTATAGTCTATGCCAATCAACAGCTCAGAACTCCTTTGTTGGCCGTCGGAACCAGAGAAGATAGATGGCCGCCCCAATCATCACCAGCACGGCCCCTGTCAGGAGGAAAACCCAAGGCTGCCGCGAGCTTGTCCCCACCTCGAACACAACCGCATCCCCCACTTGAGACCCCAATGTTATGGTGCTACCCTGAGTGTGGTAAGCGTAATGTGCTTGGCCTGCATGCGCCCACCCTCCGGCGTCACCGGCAGATGTCCGATCTCCCCATCTTTGAGCGCGTACACGATGATCCGCACATCATACACGCCAGGATTGGCATCTGGGTAGATCTGCAGTGTATACGTGTCGGTGAGGCGCTGTCCTGGTTCCCAGGCAGCCGTGGGCGCAGCGCCGTCCAATGGCCAGCCGTCGTGTTGGGCGGCCTTGCGCTGACCGGTATCCACCACCTGCGCCGAGATGTTGTAGTTGGTGTCCATCCGTTGCAAGCAGTGCCAGTTTAGCGTCAACGTGAGCGTTTCCCCTGGTCGAACTACCCGCTGGTCAAGGTCATACCCCACCAAGGCCATCCGATCCCCAAAGTTGACAAAGATGGGGTTTGGGACCTTTCCTGGAAGAGCATCGATCGACACCGGACCAAAACGCACACTGTCCCCTGTTGCGCCCCCTCCCGCCTGCACTGCTGGTAGCCGTACGCCAGTGACAGGATCATACAACCCTACCTGAATGATGGCCGTATCTGGCGTGTAAGCGGTGTGGGGCACCTCCAGGACATACCGATCCGCCCAGCGAACCCCCGGCTCCAGCCACATCGTGGAGAATCGTCCCAGACCCGGAAAGGTGTCCCGCTGCGCCACGACAAGTTCCCCCTCGCCCAGTAGATGCACAAAGACGGTATAGTCTTGATCGGTGGAGGCCAGCGCCTGCCAGTACAACGTCACCTCCACCTGTCCGCCAGGCTCCACCGACTGTGTCCCCAGATCGTAGCCCAACAGGCGCATCACCGTGGCTGATCGAAAATCCACAAAATCGACGCCGACCGGATGAGGTATAGCAACCACGCAGGCTTCGGTCAGAGGCTCCGGCAGCGCGTAGGCGGGCTTGATGGTCACAATGGGAGAGGCAACTGACAGCCCCAGCAAAAGCAACGCAAAGGCCGCCACCACCCAGGGTGCCCAACGCCGAGGGAACCACCCCGCCAGCCCCAGAGCCATCAGAAGAGACCAGGTGGCGATCGCAGAGAAGACCAGCCTACCCTGAGAGGACCAGGTGTCACGCGCCCACGATAGAGCCCACGGCAGAAAAACGCCCAAGCCCCACAGGATAACGACGACCAGCGCCCAAGGTTCAACGATCAGCCGTTTCTCAGATGCAACGATCGACCTGAGCAATAGAATGACCAGACCGAGCACAGCAACGAGGGCCACCGAATTGAGCACCGCGTAGACCCATCCAGACATCGGCACGTTGAGACCGCCAAAGTTGCCCCAATAGCCAGCCGTGAAACTATAGCGCTCCCGCCACAGTTGGGCTAGATCGGCTGGCACCTCCCGTGTGCCCAGGATCGCCTTAAAGACGGCGAGTCCCAGCAGATCACCATACAGTCGCAGATTGCGCACATACCACCATCCGCCGATGATAAGCAGAGGAAGCACGGTCGCCAGGCCACCCATAAAGAACTCGGACCAGGAGCGGAGCCTGACGGCCCTCACCGTGACGACCAACGCCGTGAGCACCGCCAGCGCTGGCCACCCCAGCTTGGTCAGTGCTGCCAGACCTAGCACTCCCCCCAGCGCGAGGTAGCGTACCAAGGCCTGCCTGGTCGTCCACGACTGCTGTTTCAGCAGCCGGAGTTGCATAAGCAACGCCAGGTTCGACAGCGGCACAGCCAGGTTGTCGTTGTTGACCGCACCCGAGATAAAGACATACATCGGTGTGAAGGCGTGGATGGCGGCCGTGCCCAAGGCCAGGGCAGGTTGCTCAGGCAACACCTCCCGCACGATGAGATAGGTCAGGTACACGGCGGCCGTCCCCATCAAGACAGACAATAAGCGAGCCACGTGAATCGCCAACACCGTCCCCTGCCATGGAAAGGACTCTAAACCTGGCCGATGGACCACCAGGTTGATGTTGCCATCGGGAGTGGCGATCCCGTTATCCACGTGGCGATTGAGATGACGCACCGATTCCATGTCCGACGTATCGATCCAGAAGGTAGCGGCGGCGACCAGGCCGTAATAAAGGGGAGGCTGGCTCCCCTCCTGACGCCATGGCGTCTCGACACCGGGCGCCTGCACCGGCAAGGTCCAGTGATCGGCGACGTACTTGACCATAGGGTAGTGCCACAGCTCGTCCGACGCCTCAAAGGGCGGAACGACGATGCTGTATCCAGCTCCCAGAAAAAGGAAAAGGAGCAGGATCAGGGCCAAGATCAACCGCTCAGTGCGATGCGTCACGTTCCAACCCCCGAAACAGCGCCACCGTCTTCCGTGCGATCCGCTCCCACGTGAACTCTGCTGCCAGCGCTTTAGCACCCGCTTCAAGTCGCTCTTGCAGTATCAGGTCAGAAGCCAATGCCTTTACCGCCTCGGCCAGCCCCCAAGAATCCCGTGGCGCTACCAACATCATGTTCTCGCCGTCGCGCGCCTCCGGCAACGGCACCGCCGGATGGGTAGTCACAATCGCCCGACCGTGGACCAGGCAGGCATGCAGCGTCCCACGCCGGAACGACACCCCATCACGGTATGGCATGACACATATGTCCGTGGCCAACAGCGCCGCAGACACCCCCTCTGGGCGGGAATAGCCCGTCCAGTGGACGCGCTCCCCCAGACCGAATTCAGAGATCAAGTGCTCTATACGATCTGCATATTTACGATTGGTGGGGTCCGAGCTCCCTACTCGTCCGCCGATCATCAACAGATGGGCCGGGACCCCCCATTCTAGCAGATGAGCCAGCGCCTGAATCAATTCCTCACCACCTTTGCTCTCATTCAGGAAGCCAAAGTACCCAAGCAAAAGATCGTTCGACGCCACCCCCCACCTGGCTCTCTCCACGTCCCGACCATATCCCGATGGTGGATCGACAGAGATGTTGCTTCCGATGGGAATTAGCTTTAGGCGTTCCGTGGACATCTCGGCCTCAAGCTGGAGATAATCCTCCCGGTTAGTGACGATAACCCGGTCAGCCCGACGAGCCATAGTCCGCACGACCTGCCAGCGGAGCGGCCCTGCCTTGGGGAACAGATAGGGCACCTTCAGGTCATGGAACGTGACGACCACCGGGGGCCTATCTGGCCTCTGACGACGCGGCACAAAGTTGATCGCTGGATGCATACCGTATGCGGCAGCCTGGTACTGTACATTGAGCACGTCCAGCCCAAGCTCTCGGGCCAGCGTCAGTACCTGGCGCCAGCATCTCCATCCCCACCCCTCAATTGCCCGATGCACCCACAATTCAGAGTCTTGGGCTGGGGACTCTGAGCCTTTGCCCTGCCCCGTCATCACGTGGACCGTGTGTCCCAGGGCCACCATCGTTCGCGCCAGCTCCTGAGAAAAGTCGCCCACGCCACCCTGCATCGGGTGGTACTCCCCGGTGATCAATCCGATCTGCACTGCACGCCCTCTCCTTGAGACATCACTGTCATCAGAGGAATCATATCATCAGGCAGTCGTTCCCCCACCTCATTGTACGCCGGAAGACGCGCCGCTGTTGCCTGGTCGTACATGCCGACCCACAACCGTACATGATCATCCCCAGACCCCTCCACAGACAGAGAAAAAACGTGCTGATCCAGTACAATGTCACCGGGCAGCCACCACGAGGTCGGATACGCACCGTCGCGCGGCGGACCATCGTGCTGCCCCAACAAGACGCCGTCTTTGTCGACCCCGTGCACAAAGACGGAATAGTCCGCCAACGGGGCCTGCTCGGCCTGCCAGTGCAGAGTCAGCTCCAATCGTCTTTCTCTGGCATCCTGCCCCTGGACCAGGTCGTAACCCAACAACCGAATCGTCTCACCAAGACGATAGTCGGTGTCACAGGTAGGCGCAGACGATGTGGAGACAGTCCGCATCCGCCATGGCCCTAGAACGACCATATCGCTGCTATGGTCCATCAGCCCCAGCCGCGTCCCTTCACTGTCCGCCAATCCGATGCGTATCCAATACAAGCCAGGCGCCGGCGTCCACTCTGGGACAGGTAGATCAAACGCCTGCCGGACCGTGTCGCCCGCCTGCCAGAGGTCGCTGGGATAGAGCGTTCCACCCAACCAATAGCCATCTTCGGCCACCCGACTCGTCGGATCCTGTGGACCCAACTGAATCCACGTGCGATAGCGCTGGTCTGGGGTTGTTGGAGTGTTCCAGAACAGCGTCAGGCGCACGCCCTCACCAGGCACGAGATCCTCTTCATCCGCCTCATAACCAGCCAGTCGGATGCCCCCTCGAAATGCCAATCCAACAACGTCAGCCGTCCCTGGCATTCCGCCGGGCAGACGAGGCGAAGCATAGGCAGGGCGAAGATAGCGCCATGGAATCACGGCAGCTAGAACAAAGGCCAACCCGACGAGCAAGCCCAGACCCCAGCGTACCACCGACCATCGTGTCCACTGGGAGAGTCCCCAAGCGATCAACACGCCGGCAACAGGTAACGTGGCGAACAAAAGCCGCCCGATAGGCGCGCTGGTGTTGATCGTCCATTGCACCAGAGCCGCCAGGTTCAACAAGAACGCCAAACTCAGCAAGGCCAAACCACGCCTGGTCACTGGCGACGCTTCCCAAAAGCTCCCTCCGAGCGCCACCAACATGCCTGCCACTGCCACGAGGACCACCACCCCAGCAGCCACGTACATCCATGGCTCTAGCAGAATCGGCGCCCAGCCAAAGGCCGCCCAGTAGCCCCGCGCGATCATCAGCAACTCCTGCAGGCCAAAGTGGGTCAAGGGGTCTTTGATGGCAAAGTGCGGCTCCACACCCAAGGGATCGTGGTACAGTATGGAGTTGCGCACATACCACCAGCCACCAACTACAAATGCTGATCCGAGAAAGGCAGCGCCATCCATCAGTGTTTTGCCACGCCAGGAGAGACGCCGTCTATCTTGTTGCCAGGCAATTGCCAGCAGTCCCAAGGGCAATAGGAGCAGCCCGTTCTGCTTTGTCAGCATCCCCAATCCCACGAGCCCACCAAGCATCGCCCACCTATGCCAAGCTACACCGTCGCGCATACCGCGCAGAGCGCACACAAGAGAGAGAGCAAATAGCGTGTTCAGCAGATTATCGTTGGTCACACCAGCCGAAACAGAGATGAACTTGGGATTCAGGGCCACGAACACCGCCGCTCCCAGGGCCTGAAACGATCGATCTGGCCACAACAGGCGGGATAACGCGTGGGCGCACAGCACCGTCACTGCCCCCAGACCCAGCGACACGACCCGCAGCAAGTATGTCGCTCGTACGGTGCCGCTTTTGACCAGTGTCTCCCCCGCTCGATGGGCATACAGGTTCTTGTTCCTGGGCGTGCGATCCGGTTCCGGCACCCATCCCACCTCCCAACTGGGGCTGGGCACCATCAAAGAAGGCATATCGCTCATGTCGATCCACGACACGAGCAGCCCAGCCAGGCCATGGTAGAGCGGTGGCGCATAGTACAGCGGTGGGTCGTGGTATTCAAGGGTCCATGCCATATCTGACGCAGTCAGAGCCCTCCGCGACGGCACCACGCGGGGCGGCATCCTCTTGTGGGCTCCAACGTAGCGCACGAGGGAGAGATGAGACCACTCGTCGGGCTGCTCGAAACTGGGTGTCACTGCTGCATAGGTGAGCCCCAAACCCACGAATGCCACCAACAGCAGCGCCAGCAGCCGTTGGTGGGTGGTATCATCCATCACTCGCATCCATCCTGTTGTATCGCAGTCCTGAGCAAAGCACCTGTCGGTATGCGTCAATCCGGCCGGCCCGCATAGGACGCCGGTGGCCTATCAACCACTTGGCTCCCTCGATCCCTAACTGCCAGGCATAGCTAGCCAGGAGAAACCAGCGCAGTGTTTCCGCTACGATGGGGCCGTGGAACTTGTAAAAGTACCGCACCTTGCTGGACTGGAAGTGAATGTGGCGGACAGGCAAGACCTGTTCACTGCTCTTGCCCTCATAATGGACAATTTGGGCAGTGGGCAGATAGACGACGCGCCAACCCGCCTCACGGAATCTGCGGCACCAGTCTAGCTCCTCCGAATACATAAAATACCCATCGTCCATCAGTCCCACTTGCTCAATTGCCTCCCGGCGGGCCATCAGCGCGGCTCCCTTCACCCAGTCCACATCCAGCGTAACATCGTCCGGCTGATCGAGCACATAGTACCTCTCTAGCAGGCGGCGCGGGGCACAGGGTTGCAGCCACGTAGACTCGAAAAAGGCCGTCGCCAGCGTGGGAAAGCGGCGCCGGGAGGATTGCACGGAGCCGTCGTCGTTCAGCAGTTGTGGACCAACCACTCCCACCTGGGGATGAGTATCGGCGAACACCACCATCGTCGCCAGTGCATCGCCCACTGTCTCGGTATCCGAGTTCAGAAGCAGGACATAGCGGCCCTGGGCGATAGCGATTCCCTGGTTATTTGCAGCCGGGAAACCCCGATTGTCAGGGTTGTCGATACAGTGCACGTGGGGAAACTCGTTCCGCACCATCTCGACGCTGCCGTCGGTGGAGGCGTTGTCAACAACGGTGACCTCAAGCGTCAGGCCACGAGCACCGAATACCGAGTGCAGGCAGCGCCGAAGCAGGTCACGTACATTCCAACTGACAATGATGACAGATAGGTCAACCGTCTTGCTGGACATATCGGGCATCAGAAGCGGCGGCGTACGGTAAAATCGACCAGCTCCAAGAATGCCGTCTTGTAGGGCGAATCCGGGAATTCACTCAGTGCCTGTTTAGCCTGGTTCGCGTGCCCACGCGCCACCTCCAACGCCCGCTCAATGGCTGGAGATTCCGCCACGGCCTGCACCGCCTCGCAAACCAGATCTTGGGAGAGTGTGCCCGCTAGTGCTTGACGTACTCCGGCCTGATTCGGTCCCGCCTCCTCCTCAAGGAAGAACAGCAACGGAAGCGTGATTAGCCCCTGGCGCAGATCACTTCCCACCGGCTTGCCCAGCCTCTCTTCATCCGCCACATAGTCCAAAACGTCGTCCACGACCTGGAAGGCCAAACCCAACTGCTCTCCAAAGGCCCGCAATGCCTCCACCATCGTCTGCCCGACGCCCGCCAATATGGCTCCGGCTTCGGTAGACATTGCGATAAGCGAAGCTGTCTTGGCATAGATGCGGAGTTCATACTCCTGATGCGTGGGCTGTCCGTCCCGTCCGTCAAACATCTGCTGGATCTCGCCGTTGCAGATGATCATCAGGGTCTCGGAGAAACGTTGCATCAGTCGGACATTATCCGCCCTTGAGGCCAGGTATGCGGCGTAGGCAAAGACATAGTCACCTGTGAGGACAGTAGCGTTCGGCGACCAATGGGAGTTCAACGTCTCGGTCCCCCTGCGCATCAACGCTCCATCAATCAGGTCATCGTGGACCAGGGTCGCCGTGTGCAGCATCTCTACTGCGGCGGCCGCATAGATCGCCTGATCCAAGTCCGCTCCGCACATGTTGGCAGACAACAATACCAACGCCGGGCGCAGCCGCTTTCCCCCTCCATCCACCAAATGCTCTATGGCCAGACCTATGGCCTCGTGTTGGCCAGGGTAGTGCTCGCGCAGCAGCGCCTCCACGCGCTCTAGGTCATCACGAATCAGGCTAAGAAAAGATAACTCCGTCAAGTCTATCCCTCGGTCAGAGAATACCAAACAGACGGCGGGCATTATCCGCCGTCGAGTGTGCCACCGTCCCTGCGGGCATTCCCCGCTCCCGGGCCACAGCCTCGACGACGTATCGTACGTAGGCTGGCTCGTTGCGCCGCCCCCGGTAGGGCTCAGGGGTCAAATAGGGACAATCAGTCTCCACCAACAGCCGCTCAAGCGGCGCCCCTGCTGCCACCTTCCGCAGAGCTTGGGCCTTTGGGAACGTCACCGGCCCCGAGATCCCGACCCAGAAACCGAGAGCCAACACCTCATCAAGTCGTGTGAGCCCCGCCGAGTAAGAGTGCAGGACGCCGGTCCCCCCCCACCCCTGAAGCGCGGCAATCACGTCGTCGTGAGCATCCCGGCTGTGAATCACCACCGGCAGCCCTAGATCCGCTGCCAGGGCTAGTTGATCGGAAAAGGCCTTTCGTTGCACCGGGCGCGGTGACAAGTCTCGATAATAGTCTAATCCAATCTCGCCCACCGCGACGACCTTCGGGTGGCGGGCCAGTGTCCGCAGCTCGTCCAACACCCCCGATGTGAGCGTCTTTGCACTGTGAGGATGCACCCCGACGGTGGCATAGATGAACTCGTAGCTCTCCGCCAGTTCTATCGACGCCCGACTGGAGTCGAGATCGGTACCGATGTTGACAACAGCAACCAGGCCCGTCTCTCGCGCCCGTTGGATGACCGACTCCCGATCGTCGTCAAACCGACGGAAATCCAGGTGGGCGTGGGAGTCAATCAAATGCATTGCTTACGCTAACCCTGCGAGTTCCAATCCTTCGTCCAACAGCGGCTTGACCTTGCTCTCGTTTGTCGTCTCGCAGTAGACCCGGATGATAGGTTCAGTTCCGGAGAAACGGATCAGCAGCCATCCCCCGTCTTCCAGCACGTACTTGTAGCCGTCCAGAGTGACAATGTCGGTGACCCGCAGGCCAGCTAGGGTCTCCGGTTGGGCCGCGTCCAACCGTGCCTTTGCCTCCGGTCGCTTGTCCGACGGAAAACGGGTGTCCACCCGATCATAGTAGTAGGATGCCCCCAGCTTTTCGTAGAGGTGAACGATCAACTGCGAAGGACTCATCCCGGTACGCACCATCAGGTCCAGAAAGTACAGATTGCCCAGGATGCCATCTCGTTCCGGAACGCTCCCTCTGAAGGCAAATCCGCCACTTTCCTCCCCACCGATCATCGCATCGGTCTCCAGCATCTTGGGGCCCACGAATTTGAAACCCACACCGGTCGCATAAACTGGCACATCATACATCTGCCCTAGCTTGTCCAGCATCGAGGTGGTCGATATGGTCTTGACGATGGCCCCGCGCTCCCCGCGCACCTCCAGCAGATAATAGGCCAGGAGAGCATAAACCTGCAGTTGGTTGATAAAGACGCCGTTCTCATCGCCGATGCCCATCCGGTCGGCATCGCCATCCATAATCAAGCATACGTCGGCCCCCATCTCCACCGTCTTTTGCAGCCCGACGTCAACGTTTGGCGGAATCGGCTCAGGGCGCGTCATCTCCGGGAAGAGGGGATTGCGTTGGTTGTGGATCTCGGTGACCCGCGTCTTGCCGCCCTCAAGAATACGGGGGAACCATCCGATGCCGTTACCCCACATCGGCTCGACCACGATGTCAAGTCCAGCGCTCTTGAGCGGCTCGATCTCCACCAACTTGCCAATATGCGCCAGGTAGGCTGTGGCAGGATCCCAGACCTTGACCCTGTCCTTTCCCTGGGCCTCCTCCATTGGGAGCCGCTCGACCTGGTCGATGGATGGAATGAGCGCCTCGATCTCCCCCAGTCCTGCTGGCGAGACGGCCGCACCATGCTCGTCACGCACCTTGAGACCACAGTCCCAGGGTGGATTATGACTGGCCGTGATATTGATGCCACCGACAGCGCCGCGCTCCACAATCGAATAAGAGATCACCGGAGTAGGCGTGGAAGTATCGGTCAGCCACACGTGAAAGCCATTGCCCACCATCACCTCGGCCGCCGCCGCTGCAAAGTGCTCGGCGGCAAAACGCTTGTCGTAGCCGATCACCACGTCAGCGCCCTCGTCGTGGTGTTCGATCAGATAGCTGGCAAAACCCTGTGCACACCTTCGCACGTTGTCAAAGGTATAGTCCTCAGCAATTCGTCCCCGCCAGCCATCGGTGCCAAAATGAATGTCAGTCAAAGTGTCCTTCCCTCCTGGTTACTCCAATCCGTGCTCATCCTTTAGCAGTTCGATGTCGCTATCTACCATCATCTGCACCAACTGCTGGAAAGGAACCTTCGGTTCCCAGCCCAGAACTCTGTTGGCCTTGCCATAGTCCCCGACCAACAGATCGACCTCGGCAGGGCGCATAAAGCGAGGGTCCTGTTTGACGTACTCCTGCCAGTCCAGATCCAGGTACCCAAAAGCCTCCTCGCACATCTCACGGATCGAATGGGTTTCCCCTGTGGCAACGACATAGTTGTCGGGCGTGGGCTGCTGAAGCATCAGCCACATCGCCTCCACATAGTCGCCAGCGAAGCCAATGTCCCGGCAGGACTCTAGGTTGCCCAGACGGAGCTCGTCGGCCAGGCCCAGCTTGATCAGTGCCACTCCATGGGTGATCTTGCGCATCACAAATTCCAGGCCCCGGCGAGGGCTGGTGTGATTAAAGAGAATCCCAGAGGTGGCGTGCAAACCATAGGATTCCCGGTAGTTGATGGTGATCCAGTGACCATAGACCTTGGCCACACCGTAAGGGCTGCGGGGATACAGAGGCGTCATCTCCGTCTGTGGCACCTCGCGCACCTTGCCGAACATCTCCGACGAACTCGCCTGGTAGAACCGGATACTCTCGTCCACCGTCCGGACCGCCTCCAGCGCCCTCGTCACGCCCAAGGCGGTCACCTCGCCGGTAAAGACCGGTTGTTCCCAGGAAGCGGGAACGAACGATTGAGCTGCCAGGTTATAGAATTCCTCCGGTTTGTGCTCCCGCAAGATGTTGATCAGTGACCCCTGATCCAGCAAGTCGCCCGAGACGAGCGTGACCCGCTCCTGGATGTGCTGGATACGAGAAAAGTTGACCGTGCTGCTGCGACGCACCATCCCGATGACGTCGTACTCCTTCTCCAGCAAGAAATCGGCCAAGTAGGATCCATCCTGACCCGTGATACCTGTGATCAGCGCTATAGGCATAAGCAATACCTCCTGAGAAGCTCAAAAGTAAACAAGCCAGCTAATGGCTCACTTGTCCTCGCCAGTATTCCAGCACATCGTGAAGTGTCTGCTCGAACGGAATCTGAGGCTCCCACGCCGTCAATTGGTGGAATTTCGCGGCGCTGCCATAGACCACGGGCACATCCACAGGCCGGTACCGATCTGGGTCTCTCTCGACACGTATCTCTGCCTGAGAATAGCTCAACAAGGTATCCAGCAGGCTCTGTATCGACTGGGATCGCCCCGTCGCCAAGTTATACACCTCCCCTGGCTCGCCCTGCGTCACCGCCAGGTGGTAGGCCCTCACAATGTCCCGAACATCGCTAAAGTCGCGGGCAGCAGCCAGGTTGCCAACCTTCATCACGGCCTCCTGCAAGCCAGCCTCGATACGGGCGATCTGGCTGGCAAAGGCAGAAGCGACAAAGCGGGGGGATTGTCCCGGGCCCGTGTGGTTGAACGGACGCACACGCACGGCGAGCACGCCGTACGCCTGGTGATACTGGAACCCCAAAAAATCCTGGGTGACCTTGCTCACCGCATACGGGTTATTGGGCCGCAGAGGGCTATCCTCCGTCTGGGGCAACTCATCCGGCTTGGGCGCACCATACTCCTCGTTCGACCCGACCACGAGCACCCGCGTCTTTCGTTCAGACCGTCGCACCGCCTCCAGTATGTTCAGTTGCGCCCGGATGTTGTTCTCCAACGTGTCCCAGGGGTCCGCAAAGGACGTTGGGACGAATGACTGGGCAGCCAAATGAAACACATAGTCAGGCTGCACCTCGTCTATCAATGCCTGCACCACCTCTGGGTCCCGCAAGTCCGTGTGTCTGAGACGGAAGCACGGTTCCGAGGGCTGAGCCTCGACTAGATCGGGATATACCGTACCCATCAGCTCCCAATCGGTCTGTGACAAAAGGTAGGCACACAAGTGCTTCCCGACGAATCCTCCTGCTCCGGTGATCAATGCTCGCACCGAGGTTCTATCCCTCCAGTTATCAATATGTCGCCGCTTATCTAGCGGGCAGATTATACCGCACTTTCCCCTCCATGTAAAACCTACCTAAAAAACGCGATGCTTGCCCATCCCACTACATCGGGGTACAATCAATTTCGATGAACCGTGAAGACGAAACAACTGGCAAGGTCCTCGTGGTGGATGACGAAAGATCCATCCTGGAACTCCTCGCCTACAACCTCCGACGTAACGGATATCAGGTCATCGAAGCGCGAGACGGTCGCCAGGCGCTACAACTGGCCCGCACCGAGCGACCTGACCTGGTTATCCTGGACCTGATGCTCCCTCGTCTGGACGGGCTCGACGTCTGCCGCGAACTGCGACGCGAGAGTACGGTACCGATCATCATGCTCACCGCCCGCGATGAGGAGGTGGATCGTATCGTAGGTCTGGAGTTGGGCGCTGATGACTATGTCACAAAGCCTTTCAGCGTGCGCGAGTTGATAGCCCGCGTAAGGGCCGTCCTGCGCCGAACCACGCACGTGACAATGGATGCCGACTCCCCTGCTATACTCCGCGTGGGTCCATTGGAGGTAGACACCCTGTCCCGTGAGGCCCGTCTCAGTGGTTTATCCTTGTCACTAACCCACCTAGAGATCGATCTCCTAGAGACGCTGATGCGCCACCCGGGTCAGTCCCTCAGTCGCGAACAACTCCTGGACCAAGCATGGGGCTATGATTACTATGGCGACTCCCGCGCCGTCGACAGCGCGATCAAGCGACTCCGTTCCAAGCTGCGCGCGGCCGGTGGCGACCCTGCCATCATAACCACGGTGCGAGGCATCGGCTACCGTTTGGAACGTCCTGACCCTCGCTGAGCCAATACACTCCCCCCAGAGTCCCTCACCCGGAAAATCAAGCAGCCATTGGAGGTTTCTGACACAGACCTGACACATAATCCTGGTACAATGACGCTACCATGCTGACATCCATCCGTTCCCGTCTTATTGTCTCATATCTGCTGGTGATCGTCTTGGCGATGGGTATCGCCGCCGGATTGGCCTGGAGCGCCCTGGACCGCGCCTTCCGCGATGTGCTGCGCGAGAACCTGCTCGCCCAGGCCCAGCGGGTCGCTCAAACCGTCGAGTCCGACCAGACGAGCGCCCTCTTCCCCGCCACACCTCCATCTCAGGCTCAGCCCACCCCTCCCGCTCCCAACGACTACTCGCAAACGGCCAACGTCCTGCCGGGCTTTCACACCCGCGTTATTGACAGCCAGGGCGTGGTAATTCTCGGCCCGCCTGCCGCCGATGAGACACACGGTTCCGGTCAGGAGATACAATCCTTGTCCGGATCCGACTATGACAAGCTTTTCAGCAACCTGGGCGTCTCTCCCTCGAACTCTCGAGGCCAACAGGAGCCCATCACCGATCTCCTGGATCGCCCCGAGATTCAAAGCGCCCTGCTTGGCGAGCCCGCCACAGCCGTACGCTCCTACGAGTGGGCGGCGCAGCGGCGTGTGATGTACGCGGCCTACCCTGTGCGCTCGCCAGACGGCGGCGTAGTCAGCGTCGCGTATATCGCGAGCCCGCTGCCCCGCCTCGCCCTCAGCCTGCTGCCTGATACCTTTGGCCCCCAAATCGTGACAGGCATCCTGGCAGCGACGCTGTTGGCTGGACTGGTGGGATGGCTGCTGGCCCGGCAACTCACGCATCCCCTCCGGCAACTCACCGATGCCGCAGCGGCCTTGGGACAGGGACAGTCGGTCCCGCCCATCCCACCGTCGACGACCACCGAGTTGCGCACCCTGGGCAAGACGTTCAACAGGATGAACACCAAGCTCACCGAGGCCCGCAACACGCTGGAAGCCCAGGCGCGGGAACGAACGGCCATCCTGGACAGCCTGGCCGACGCGGTCCTGGCAGCCGACAGCTCTGGCGAGATCATCCTTGCCAACCCAGCCGCTTCCACCCTACTCGAACTCTCCAGACAGGCCGCCCAGGAGGCGATCCAGCACACCCTGGCCACCGGGAATCCCCGCACCGCCGAGCTAGTGGCTCGGGATCGGGTCTTTGAGCTGCTGAGCACCCCTCTGCGCGACGAGGAGGGAGACATCAGTGGGGCCGTCATCGTGGGACACGACGTCACCGCCTTCCGCCAGCTTGACCGGCTGCGCACCAATTTCGTCGCGGACGTATCCCACGAACTGCGCACGCCGCTCACGGCCATCCGGGGTTTCATCGAGACGCTCCAGGACGGCGCGGCCAACGATCCAACGGTGCGGGACCGCTTTCTGGACACCATCGCCATCGAGGCGGACCGCCTCATCCGCCTGACCAACGACCTGCTCTTGCTCACCCGCGCTGACGCCGGGCGACTCTTACTACGAATGACGCCTGTGGATCTCGTCGCTAGCGCCAGAGACGCCATTGCTCAACTAGAAGTGAGAGCCGCCGAAAAGCAAATCACCCTCCACCTCATGTCAGAGCCGCCCGATACCCGCATCCCCGCCCTGGCCGACGGTGACCGGATTCACCAGGTGCTGGTCAACCTACTCGACAACGCGATCAAGTTCACGCCGATCAATGGGCGGGTCACCGTCTTGCTGGACCATACCGGCGAGCGGGTCACCTGCAAGATCACGGATACCGGTCCCGGCATCCCCCTGGCCGAGATCCCCCATCTCTTTGAGCGCTTCTATCGCGGCGACCGTTCCCGGGTGCGTGATGATGATCAGAGTGGCGCAGGTCTGGGGTTGACCATCGCCAAGGCCATCATCGAGGCGCACGGTGGCCACATCTGGATCGAGAGCGCACCGGGCCAGGGAACCGTCGTGACCTTCACCCTACCCCAAAGCTGACCCATTCCTGCCACATTCCCAACACGCACCTGCCCCAAGCTTTTGCTATTCTTGAGGTAGGTTCAACCTGAAGAAACCAGCCCTGTGACACACCTGATTTCTAGATCACACATCGGAGGTAAATCATGAAAACGCAGAACCTCAGCAATATCGCCCTTTCCGCCGTCGTTATCTGTCTGCTGGTCTGGAACGGGATCGGGCCGCACCCCACCGCGGCCGCGTCCGTTTCGCCCGAAGCAATCGCCGTCGGCTCCATCAGCGTCAGCGGGTCCAGCGCCATCCGGGTACAGCCGAATCGGGTCGTCATCCTCTTTGGCGTCGAGACTTTTGCCAGGACGCCCAGCAGCGCCCAGTCCCAGAACGCGCGCCAGAGTCGAGCCGTGGTAAACGCCATCCTAGCCCAAGACATCGCCGAACGTTACATCGCCACCGCCAACTTTAGCATCCAACCCAGGTACGAGGACTATGACAGGAACATCATCAATGGATACGGGGCGCGAAATACCATCGCCGTCACGCTGCGCGACGTACAGAAACTGGAACCGGTGCTGGTCGAGGCTCTGGAGGCTGGCGCGTCCACGGTGGATGGGATCGAGTTCTCGGTCACCAACCTGCGCGAATTGCGAGATCGGGCCCGCGACCAGGCGGTCCAGGCGGCGTTGGAGAAGGCCGAAGCTATGGCAGGAGCGGCAGGTATGACGGTGGGTAGCGTCACGCACATCAACGAGGGCACTGGGGGATACTACTTTGGCTCGTGGTACGGTGGCAGCCGCCAGTGGACCAATTACCAGAACGTGGTGCAGGAACTATCAGCCGAGGGAGCCATCACCCTCGAAGACGGCACGGTCAGCCTGGGCCAGATCGTCGTCCAGGCTCAGGTAAGCCTGAGCGCGGAGCTGGCGAACGACACCACAGAGAACACGGATATAAGGACACACATAGACCAATGACACAGCGAACACGCAATACAATCTATGGACACAAGACGTCCGGGCGGAAAAAGGCGGTATTCATCAACGGCCTGCTGTTGATGGGCCTCGTAGGGCTGCTGATCGCCTATCTGGCCGTCGTCGCCAGTAACGTGCCAGCGCACGTTTACACATCGGAGCAGTACGAGTATCTCAGCTACAACCGCGGCCGGATCATCAGCCAGGACGCGCCGGTCTGGAACGTCATCCTTCCCGATGAACAGGTCGTGCCTGCTGCTCTATCCGACTGGAAGACCCACGTTCAGGCCGTGCTTGACGCACGCTACGAGGAGCAGGGAGGCGTCGTCGTCACGGTCTACGACCTCGACTTTCACGGCGAGTTCCACCTGGTCTACCCTGGCCCGGCGGCCACCACCGTCGAGCTGTTCTTCCCGTTTCCAGGCAATCTGGAGACCCTGCACGACGTGCGCTTCCTGGTGGATGGCACAGAGCCGCCAGAGGCTCTGTACTCGTTGGGCGGCATCAGTTGGCAGACTGAGATGGAGGCTGGCGAGGAACACACTATCGAGATCGGCTACAAGGCTGACGGCGCGAGTAGTTTCACGTACGCCCTCAACCGTGGCCGCCGTTCTCAAGTGCTCGACGTGGAGGTCACCGTTCAGGGTCTCGGAGGCAGTCAAGTCACCAAGGCCTCCCTACCCACCACCAACACCTCACACGGCGTAACAGGGGGGAGCGGCGACATCTTCACTTGGGACTATACGAACCTGATTCCCAGCCGTGACATCCAGGTCAATCTGCCAACCCGCCTGGGCTTTGCCCAGCGTGTCGAGCGATTGCAGGATGACTTTCGCGTCCTCGCCGGCCTGGCTCCCTTTCTGATCGGCCTGTTCCTGGTCTCACTGGCCGGGCTGCTCCACCTGATCGGCGTGCGCCTCCCACTGACAAGCTACCTGCTCACTGGCTGCGGGTTGGCGCTCTTTTACCCAACGCTCACCTTCCTGAGCGGGTTGGTGACCGTGGTCCTGGCAGCCGCCATATCGCTTTGCCTCATCTCGAGCCTGGTGCTCTTGTTCCTCGGTCTCGCGGTCGGCTGGCGGCGCACGGCGTGGCGGGTTGCGTTGTTGCTGGCCATTTTCCTCGGTTTCTTCTCCCTGGGGATGCTCACCCCCTGGTGGCGGCTGCTCCTGACGGGCGGCGGGCTGCTGCTCGTCGGCACGTTTATGCTCCACTATGCACGTCGTCCGGCATCCCCGGAGCCAGAGACGGTCACCCCCCTCCCCCCTGCCGCGGACGAGTCCGCGGAGATGGGCGACGAGCCACCACCCGCCGAGCCTGAGGTCGAGCCCGAACCGATTCACCGCCACTGCCCGCACTGCGGCCGCGCGCTGGCGGATGATCACACCTTCTGCCCCGGCTGCGGCCACGATATGCACGCATTCTGCCGGTGTGCCGGGTGTGGCCACGAGCAGTTTGCCCCATCCGGCAACGAGCCAGTCCACTGCACGCGATGCGGGAGACGGCTTACCTGAACAGAGCTATCAGAGCAAGGACCAAGGAGTCAGCGTCCCAAACCACGGCTTGGTTCAGCACGAGGGCGTGCCTCACGCCTCTATAGCCGGGCTGGCTGAGCCCCTGTCAAGTCAAAAGATGGATGTTGCGAGGCGAAGGCTTGACAATCCCCCCATTCGGGGTAAAATACCCGACGCGCCGAGATAGCTCAGCCTGGTAGAGCACCTGACTGAAAATCAGGGAGTCGACAGTTCAAATCTGTCTCTCGGCACTGGAGGTAACGGCGGGGGCGGAGGGTTTGCTTCCGCCCCGTGTGTAGCGCTCCTGGAGGTATGCTGGTGCGTCCCCAAGCCCGAGTCGCCGCTATGGTCGATTGGGCCTTCGCGTGCTCAAGCGTTTTTCCTTTCTGCTCACAACCTGCCCACATTGCTAAAGATTCTCGACGCTGGCGGCCTGGACCTGAACGACGAGGGGCGAAGCGAGAAAGCCTCTGGCGGTTCCTGAAGGCTAGAGTCTTGGTGGCACACTGGGATGATTAGGATTCCCCCTGCGGGCGAGGTGAGGCGTTGCCCACTTGGTCAGGCCTTGTTTTGCAGGGCTTGACCGGTTGCCCACCCGTCTGCGGGGGACCTGAAACCGAAAGGGGAGCGCTGTGGACGTTGTGTGGCTACATCGGCCTGGACGCGGGAGACATTGAGGAGCCTATCTAGTGACCGGGGATCATCAGTGGGGCTGAGGCCCCGGCCGGCCGGTCCGATGTGGAGATTGCCCCACCTGCAGAGGTGGGGTTTTTGATTACCGAGGGAGAAAAAGCACGACCGGTTTTCCAAATAGAGAATGGATAACGAAGAGCGCATCGTCGCTGAACTAGAGTTGTTGGGCATCCGTTATCTTTCGCGCCGCACATCCGACCGAGCCGAGCACGTCCGACCCCCGGACGCTTTGCTGGCGGATCTGGTGCGGCAGCCCAGCGCGCGTGTCCGGGCTGCGGTGATCGCAGTGCTGCTGGCGTGCCCTGAGTATGCCACAGATGTACCAGCCGCCCTGGAACAACTACAGCCGGCCGAGCAGTGGACCTTGCGGTTGTTCTACACAGCCGCGGTGCTGCTGCAACGAGAGTATGCCGAGCAACTGCGGCCCTTTGTAGCCGAACGGTGGCTCCCCGACTGGTTTGCAGCAGACCTGGATCTGCCAAACGTCACCTCGCCCCGCGAACGGCTGACAGCCCTGGGCCAGCGACACCGGCAGCAGACCCAGACTGATGTCAATTGGGTTGGAACATACGAACATGTGGTGCGTCGTGTACTGCGCTCGTGGGAGCTGGAGGTCCAATGGAAGCGGTAACCTCAGTGCACTTGAGAGCGTTTTTACAACGTCTGGGCGAACGCTACCCAGGCCCAGCTACAATCTACCTGCTCGGTGGCAGCGCGCTATGCTTACTGGGCAGCCCTCGCGCCACCCTGGATGTGGACTATACGTTTGAAATAGCGCCGGAGGATGAAGCCCGGTTTCAAGCCGCACTGGCCGCGTTGGCCGCCGAAATGCGGCTGGACCTGGAAAGTGTATCTCTGGATGAGTTTGTCCCCCTGCCGCCGGGAGCCCGCGAGCGAAGACGCGCCGTTGGGCGATTTGGCCAACTGGAGGTCTATATCTTTGACCTGTACAGTATCGCGCTGAGTAAGGTTGCACGCGGGTTTGAAGCCGACCTTGAAGACGTTGTTTTTATGCTGCGCGAACGACTGATCGAGTTCGGCGAGCTAGAGCGTTTTTTCGAACATATCTTGCCCCAAGCGCCCAGAGCTGATATTATCCCCCAGGAGTTCCGAGCCTACTTTGAGGAGGTTCGGCGTCGGGTGGCGGAAAACCTGGCCAACTAGATGTTGCGTCGTCGCTTGGCCGATTGGCTGCTCGGCCCTGACCTCAAATATACTGGCAGAGGATTCTCATTGCCCTGAGAGGGGACAACACCGAGTGAATCACCACCAACGAGGCGGCGGAGCGAGCTGATCATCGCGGTGGCTGGTATGCTCATCCCCCCCCGCCCCCACCGAACCGGCCGCGGGGCCCAGAGCGGGGATAGCCAGTACAACGGCCTGCTCCGTCTATAGGACATGGGGGATGTACACGTCCAGCGGGCAAAGAGGAAACTAGGACTTTACAACCATCTGAACAAAGCTCTTATGAGCAGCTTAAAGCGAGGATACATCATCGCTGAGTAGTGGGCCAGTCGGGCAAGAGCACGCTGGAGGTGCTGCCCTCGCCGGAGCTGCTGCGGACGGTGACGTCGCCCCCGTGGGCGCGGGCCAGCTCGCGGGCGATGGCCAACCCCAGACCGGCCCCTCCCAGTTCCTGGCTGCGGGCCCGGTCCACCCGGTAGAAGCGATCAAAGATGTGTGGCAGGTGCTCGGCGGGGATGCCCGGCCCGCTATCGGCGACGGCGATCTGTATCCCACCGCTCCCTCCCTTGACGCGATGAGCGCTCAACCGTACCCGACCCGAAGGGGTGTACTTGATGGCATTGTCCAGCAGGTTGAGCACGATCTGGGTCACTACATCTGGGTCAACGCTGCATCCTCGATCTATCTTGCGCCGCAGGTAGCGGATGTACACGTCCACCACGTTGGACGTGGTGAGAAAAGCATAGTCCCACACGTGTTCGGTGATCTGGGTGCGGCTGAGAACTTGGCGAGGATGGCGCATCAGGAACTCGAGCAGCGCATACTCACGCAGAATGTGCAAGTCGACGCTCCTCTACTGCTGTGTCAATCGAGAACCGATGGCCTGTACACGTACATGGCTACCAGCAAGCAAAGGCCTCCCACTGCCAGGGATGCTAACACATCGCTGGGATAGTGTACGCCCAGGTAAACCCGGCTCAGGCTCACCAGACCGACCCACAGCCCGACAACGATCCACAGAGCAGCCCGCCGCCATCCACTCAGCCGCCGTCCTTTAAGCCACGCCAGCAAGCCGCCCAAGGTCACAACGGTCAGCGTGTGACCACTGGGAAAGCTCCAGCCTCCGGCCCGGGTCAGCCAAGGGAACAGGTCAGGTCGAGAGCGGGCAAAGAGGAGCTTGAGTATTTGCCCCAACGCCGCGCTGGCTGCCATGGTAATCATCAGAACACGGGCCTCTGCCCGTTGTCCGGCCTTCCGCCACCAGTGGATGCCCAGCCCTGCCGTCACTCCGGCCGCTACCACGGCAGACCCGGTGGCCGTGATGGCCCACATAATCGCCGTCAGCCAGGGCGACGCTAGGCGATGCAAAGCCTCCATCACCAGGCGGTCGAAGACAAATCCCTCTCCTGCCTGCACATCGCCTGCCAGTTCAGCAAACGTGTAGAGGAACGCAGCAGCCAGGGCCAGACCTACCAGCCACATCAACAATCTATGCCCCGAGGTCATCCCGGACGACAACGTTTGACTGGGTTTATCCATTCTTTCCACAAGGCACACCTTA